>DXBY01000078.1 GCA_019116305.1 Candidatus Ruania gallistercoris
CGGGCTCGCCGCGCCGGCTGACGGCACGCACTTCTCGGACGGCCGATCCCCGCTGCGGGGGTCGGCCGTTCGGTGTGTCCGGCCCCTTCGACGAACCCGACCCCACGTCGGCCAGATGAATCCACCCACCGGGCCGGGGCAACGCTCGGTTCAGACCTCTCGGATCTCCGCCAGGCGTGCCTTGAGCACCACTTCAGTGCCACCACCCTCCAGCGGCGCCCAGTCGATGCTGCCGTCCAGCTCGGTGGCCACCAGCGTGCGCACGATCTGAGTACCGAGCCCGTTCATCGCCGCCTGCGGCTCCATCCCGGAACCGTCGTCCAGCACCCGCACACGGAGCATGTTCCCCGTACGTTCAGCCTCGATCGTCACCGTGCCACCGACCTTCGCCAGACCATGCTCGACGGCGTTCGTCACCAGCTCGGTGAGCACCACCGCCAAGGCGGTGGCATCGGTGGCCGGAACCCGGCCGAAGGTGCCGGTACGTACGGTCTTCACATGCGCCTCGCCGGAGGCGACGTCGGCCGCGAGCCGGAGAGTGCGCCCGAAGACCTCGTCGAAATCGACCACCTCGTCGATAGTCTGGGACAGCGCCTCGTGCACGGTCGCGATCGTGGCGACCCGGCGCATCGCCTCCTCCAGCGCCGACCGGGCATCGGTGGAATCGGTCCGGCGCGCCTGGAGGCGCAGCAGCGCGGCCACGGTCTGCAGGTTGTTCTTCACCCGGTGGTGGATCTCCCGGATCGTGGCGTCCTTGGTGAGCAGCTCCCGTTCCCGACGGCGCAGCTCGGAGACGTCCCGGACCAGGAGCACCGCCCCCACGCGCTGGCTGTACTCGGTGACCGGCACGGCGCGCAGGGACAGGCTCACCCCGCGAGCCTCCACCTCGGTGCGCCAGGCCGCCCGACCCATCACCACCAGCGGCAGCGACTCGTCCACCGGTGAGCTCGCCTCGATCAACGGGGTGACCACCTCGGCGAGCGGGCGCCCGACGATCTCGTCGGTGACCCCGAGCCGGTGGAAGGCGGACAGCGCGTTCGGGCTGGCGTAGAGCACATCGCCCTCGCTGTTCAGCCGGACCAGACCGTCCCCCACCCGCGGAGCTCCGCGGCGCGGACCGGTGGCAGCGTTCGGCAACGGGAACTCACCGCGGGAGATCATTCCGCACAGCTCGTCAGCGGACTCGACGTAGTTCACCTCGAGGCGACTCGGCGTGCGGCTGGCGCCGAGGTAGGTCTCGCGGGCGATCAGCGCCAGCGTCCGCCCGGCCCGCACCACCGGGATGATCTCCTCGCGGATGGCGTAGGTACCGTTCCACCGGGCCTCTTTGGCGCGGCTGATGCCCTCCCGCTGACGGGCCTGGGTGAGCGTGTCCCGCAGGCTGTCCGGCACCGTCGAACCGACCACGTCGTCGTGGTGCACGGTGGCGCCGGTGGACGGGCGGGCGTGGGCCACGGCAACGAAGTCCTCACCCGCGGGCAGCCACAGCACCAGATCGGCGAAGGCCAGGTCGGAGATGACCTGCCAGTCGCCGACCAGGAGGTGCAGCCACTCCGCGTCCTGTGTGGTCAGGTCGCTGTGCTGGTCGATCAATTCACCCATCGTGGACACGCGCATAGCCTACGCATCCCGAGCCGGCACTCTGGCCCACCGGGAGAGCACGTTCGCCGGCGCCGGCGCCTCAGCCGCCCACCGCGCGTCCTGGTGCACCGTGCGCCAGGAGCGCACTAGGCTATCGCGATGCAAGCGGATCGTCCGGAGGGCCAGCGCGTCGAAGCGCTCACCCGTGGCCTCACCGTGCTGCGCAAGCTCGTCGATGCCGGACGGCCGCTCAGTGCCACGGCTATCGCAGCAGAGATGGGCCTGCACCAGTCGTCCGTGTCCCGGTTGCTGGCCACGCTGGCTGACATCGGCTTCGTCCGGAAGACCGCGGCGGGGTTCAGCCCGGACTTCGGTGTGCTGTCCCTGGCCTCTGCCAGCGAGCAGTTCCCGCTCGTCAATCGACCGCGGGCGGCGATGCAGCGCATCGGCGAGCAGGCGGGGGGCCTGAATGTGTCCCTGGGGATGTTCTGGCGCAACCAGATGATCTACTTCCTGCGCCGGCTCGCCTCCGGAGAGATGATCGACTTCTGGTGGTCCACCTATCCGATCCAGGTCTCCGCGCCCGGCATGCGGCTCCTCCTCGACCAACCCGAGAGCGAGGCGTTGGACACGCTGCGGGCATCCCGGGCACGGCACGGGTGGCTCGGCAATCAGGACGTCCTGCCCGGGACGGAGGAAGGCGTGCTCGCAGCAGCCCGGGAGCAGACCGAGCACGACGTCCTCGTCCTGCGGCACTGGCACCACCGGGGCCAGGTCGGTGCCGCGATCCCGATCCACGCGCAGGAGGCCTACCCGGTGGCACTGGCCCTGTCCGGACCTGGCGAGCGTGCCGACGATGCGACGCTACGCATCTGGCTGCACGAGTTCCGCCGCGAGGTCGAAGCCAGCCTCCGCACGGACCCCTCCACCTGGCATGCACATGACGCATAGTCCTCGTATAGGCATGCGTGCTAGCGTGCGATCGTGAGGATGACGCAGTCCGACTCCCTGTTTCGTGACACCACCATGCGGCGCCGAGCTGTGCTGGGTGGGATGGGCGCCGCAGCACTGGCGTTCACCTTCAACACCCCGGACCCAGCATCGGCCCGGGTCCGGCAACCTCGGTTCCGCTCCACTCCGTTCACGCTGGGCGTCGCCTCCGGCGATCCGCGGCGCAACGCCGTCGTCCTGTGGACCAGGCTGGCCCCGGAGAAGTTCGCCCCCTACGGCGGACTTGACCCGAGCGCCGCCATCCCGGTGCGCTGGCAGCTGTCCACGGACGAGAACTTCACCACCATCGCGCGGGAAGGAACCGAGCTCGCCCATCCCGAGTACTACTTCTCCGTGCACGTGGACGCCCGCGGACTTCGGCCCGGCTACACCTACTTCTACCGGTTCATCGCCGGGGACTACGTCAGCGATGTCGGCCGTACCCGCACCGCCCCCGCCGCGGGATCACGCCTGAGCGAGCTCAATTTCGCGTTCGCCTCCTGCAACTCGTTCGGCGCCGGCTACTTCACGTCCGCCCGGCACCTGGGGGATGAGGACCTGGACGTGGTGTTCTTCCTCGGGGACTACATCTACGAGTACGCCATCAGCGCCGAGACGAGCCTGCGGGTCGGGATGGACCCGGTGCCCGCTGAGCTCAATGTCGAGACGGGCACCCTCGAGCGCTACCGGCTGCAGTACTCGTTGTACAAGTCCGACCCGGACATGATCTATGCGCACCGACAGGCACCGTGGATCGCCACCTGGGACGACCACGAGGTGGAGAACGAGTATCCGGTCGAGGAGGCCACCGCCGACGATGTGCTGCGCAGGGCCAACGCCTACCGGGCGTACTGGGAGCACATGCCGCTGCGCCCACCGCAACGGCCCGCCGGACCGGCCGCCCGGATGTACCGCGGCTTCGACTTCGGCCGGCTCGCACGGTTCAGTGTGCTGGACGTGCGCCAGTACCGCAGTGCGGAGCTGGCCGACGAGCCGATCCCCGACTCTCCCGAGCGGCGCGATTCCGGCCGGACCATGCTGGGCGCCGAGCAGGAGTCCTGGTTCCTGGACCGCCTGACCTCCTCCCGTGCCCGCTGGAACATCGCACCGCAACAGGTCCTGATGGGGATGCTGGACACCCTGCCGGGTGAGCAGTCCCGGTTTGCTCCCGCCAGCTGGGACGGCTACCAGGCCTCCCAGCAGCGGGTGCTGAGCACGGTCGCCGAGCACGACGTCTCCAACTTCGTCGTCCTCACCGGAGACGTCCACCGCAACTACGTGCTGGATCTCAAGGCCGACTACGACGATCCAGACTCGGCGACGATCGGCGCCGAGTTCGCCGGTACCTCGTTGACCAGCGGATCTGACGGCGTCGATGACGACGGCGGTCTCGACGATCGTTATGCGGCCAACCCGCACCTGCACTGGGCGTCCCTGCAGCGTGGCTACGTGCGGTGTCACCTGGAGGAGGACCTCCTGCAGGTCGACTATCGGGAGGTGCCCTACGTCACGACCCCGGGCGCTGGGGTGTCCACCCGATCCTCGTTCGTGGTCGAAGCCGGAACAGCCGGGGTCCAGCAGGCCTGACCGCACCTTCCCCGGTCCGGGCACGTACCATCGAGGCATGCGAATCGGTATCGGGAGCGACGCCTCCGGCAGTGAGCTCAAGTCTGTGGTCATCACGCATCTGCGCGAGCAGGGGCACGACGTCGTCGACTACGGCTACACCCCCACCAGCGGTGCGGACCCGGAGTACTCGGCCACCTACGCCCGGGAGGTCGCCCATGCGATCCGCGACGAGACCGTGGAGCGTGGTGTGCTGATCTGCGGAACCGGGATCGGCATCTCGATCTCGGCGAACAAGGTGCGCGGGATCCGTGCCGCCGTGTGCTCCGAGCCGTTCACCGCCCGGCACACCCGGGAGAACAACGGCTCCCAGATCATCGCCTTCGGTTCGTTCGTGGTGGGCCCGGCCATGGCGACCAGCATCGTGGATGCGTTCCTCGGTGCCACCTTCAAGGGCGAGACCGACCCGGAGTTCGTCGGCCGGTTCAACAAGATCGCGGCAATCGAGGACGAGGAGCGTGCCGCGCCCGCAGCCGGGAACTGAGCAGCACTCCCCTACAGTGCCCGGGCGATACTCCGCCGGAGCAGCACGCTGCCCAGCAGCAGTACGCCGACCGCCATCGCGGCCAGCACCCCGAGCGGGCCGAGGATGTCGCCGAGCCCGGCATCGTGCCGCTGGATCTCCGCGAAGGCGCGGTAGCCCCAGCCGTGCGGGGTGAACGAGGACACGAACTGCAGCGACGCCGGGAAGATCTCCTGCGGCACCATGCACCCGCCGAGCGCTGCCAGCACCAGGGCGATACCGACCCCGAACCCGGACGCCGCACCCTCGTTGTCCAGCAGTGACCCGATCGTCATCGCTGCTCCGGCAGCCACCGTCGCGAAGACCGCCAGCACCAGGACGCACAGCCAGATGTTCCCCCAGCTGACCCCAAAGAGCAGCGAGGTCCCGGCCATCACGTACACCCCCTGGAACAGTGCGATCACCCACCTGCCCAGAGCCTGGCCGGCCACCACGGAGACGACGGAGACCGGTGCGGCCAGGGTCCGTGCGATCACCCGGTGCCGCCGGGCATCGATCAACGTCGCCGAACCCGCCAGCGCCGTGAGGAACACGAACAACAGCGCCTGGGAGGATGCTCCGACGTCGAACCCGGTCACCCCGGCGAACGCCTGACTGACGTCGTCGACGTCCACCACGTCCAGGTCGGCGGGCGGCACCTGCTCCTCGGCATCCCGCCAGGCCGCGGCAGCGTCCTGGTCCCCCACTCCGGCGGCGATCAACGCCGCGACGCCGGCCTGCTCCCGGTCCAGCTCGTCCACGCCGGCCTGCACCAGCTGCGCCACGGCGGCCGCATTGCTGGAGGAGGCCTGGAGCATGTCCAGCTGCACCGGCTCACCGGCGTCGAAAGCGGCCGCGTCCTCGCCGTCCACGAGCAGGCCTACGTCGGCGCGCCCGCGGGCGAGGCTCTCCCGTGCGTCGTCGGCCGAGCTCACCTGCACGGTCAGGTCCCGTTCGGTCAGCTCCGCGGCGATGCGCTGCCCGAGCGCGCTGGAGTCGTCGGTGAGGACCACCCGCCCGTTGTCGCCCCCGCCGCCGAACTGCGCACCGATCACCACCACAAGCATGAATGGGAAGATGAAGGTGAAGAAGATGTTCGACCGGTCCCGCACGAACCGGCGCAGCTCCACTGTGGCCACCGCCCAGGCCGCGCTCACTGCGCCACCCCACGGTTCGGGATCAGCCGCGAGACCACCAGGCACACCGCCGCGAAGCCCACCATGATCGCCACCGGCACCCCGATCGCGGCCAGTCCGCCACCGCCGGAGGTGATCCCCAGCCCGCGGGTGAACGCGGCGATCGGGTTCAGGTCCACGATCGCGCCGAGCGCGCCCTGTGCAGTGATCGGGAAGAACGCACCGCCGGACATTCCCAGCACCAGCGCGATGATCGACTGCACCACGTTCGCCTGCTCTGCCGTCCGGGCCAGCCGGACCACCACGAACGTCAGCGAGGTCGCCGCCAGCACGGCAGCGAGCACCAGGACCGCCACCGCACCCGCCGAGCCGAAGTCCACCCCGAACAACAGCGACCCGATACTCAGCAGCACACCGGTGGCCACCAGCCCGAGCACGAAGGCGGTCAGCGCCTTGGCCGCCACGATCGTCGACAGCCGCACCGGCATCGACCGCAGCCGCACCAGTGTGCCCTCCTCACGTTCGACGACCAGGCCGAGCACCCCGAAGCCCACGGTGAACATCAGGAACAGCCCCGCCTGGCCCGCGATCAACATGCCACCGGTGCTCAGCTGCTCCGAGGATGCCTCGCCCTGTTCCAGCTGCACCTGCACCTGAGCGGCAAGCACCTGCTGCGCAAGCGCCCCGGCCTGCTCAGGGTCGAGCCCGGCGGCACCACCGGCCACCGCGGCCACCGAGGCACCCCGGAACTGCTCCACCACCGCCTGCGCCACGGTGACCAGCACCTGCCCGGACAACCCTGCGCCGTCGCCGACCACGAACTGCACCGGCGCCTCCTCACCGGAGGTGAGCGCAGCCGTGAACCCTTCCGGTACCACCATGCCCAGGTCGGCGGAGCCGGCGTCCACCTCGGCGCGCGGATCGTCGCTGTCGATCACGGTCACGTCCACGATCCCGGGATCGGCGAGCGCATCCACGAGCGCACCGGCGAGCTCATCGTCCGCCGGTGCGGACACCGCCAGGTCCACCGGCTCGAACTCCCCCTCGTTCACCCCGCCGAGGAGCAGGTTGAGCACACTCATCAGCGCCAGCGGCACCGCGAGGGAGAAGATCAGCACGGACTTGTCCCGCAGCCGGCGGCGCAGGTCCACCGCGGTCATGGTGAGCAGGGCGCGCATGGTCAGTCCCGCAGTTCCTTGCCGGTCAGGTGCAGGAACACCTGCTCCAGATCCGGCCGGGTGATCTCCACATCCGCCAGCTCCAGCTCCCGCGAGGCCGCCGTGACGATCGCGGCCAGGTGTGCGGGCGCGTCCGTCACCGCGCACACTGCACCGCCGCTGACCAGATCGACCCGCTGCACCCCGGCCACCTGCTCCAGCGCGGCTCGGGCGGCGTCCAGGTCGCCGGTCCCGGCCAGCCGCACCTGGTCCAGGCCACCGACCAGCTGGATCAGCTCATCTCTGGTGCCCTCGGCCTGGATCGCACCCGAGTCGATGATCCCGATCCGGTCGCAGAGCCGCTCGGCCTCCTCCATGTAGTGCGTGGTGTACAACACCGCCATCCCCTCGCCGGAGAGTGCTTCCACCGACTCCAGGATCGCGTTCCGGGACTGCGGGTCCACGCCCACGGTGGGCTCGTCCAGGATGAGCAGCGCGGGCCGGTGCAACAGCCCGGCGGCGATGTTCAACCGGCGTTTCATCCCCCCGGAGTACTCCTTCACCGGGTCCTTGGCCCGGTCGGCGAGCCCGACCACTTCGAGCACCTCGTCCACCCGGGCGCGCAGCTCGGTGCCGCGCAGCTTCTGCAGCGCCCCGAAGTAGCGCAGGTTCTCCCGGCCCTTCAGGTCCGGGTACAGTGCCAGGTCCTGCGGGACCAGCCCGATCCGGGACCGGATCGCCACGTGCCGCGGGCCCATCGGTTCACCCAGGAGGGACACGCTGCCGGAGTCCGGCGCGATCAGGCCCGAGATCATCGAGATCGTGGTGGTCTTGCCCGCGCCGTTCGGGCCGAGCAGACCGTAGGTCTCCCCCGGAGCGATGTGCAGGGACACCCCGGCCACGGCCTGCAAGTCGCCGAAGGTGCGCGTGACGTTCTCCACCCGCACCACGGCGGTACTGGTCCCGGCTTCCGTCATCTGCGTGCCCCGTCCGTGGCTGCCAGTGTTTCCCGCGCCGAATACTACACAGCCGGATCAGCGGCGTAGGCTCGCCCTGTGTCGCATCCTGCCCGTGGAGACCTGCTCGCCGTCGCCGACCGGGTCCGCCACGGCACTTTCGAGGCACTCGCCGGCCCGCACAGCTACGACCCGGCCTCGGCCACCGGCTTCCGGCGGGCCGCTGTGCTCATGCTCTTCACGCCGACGGCGCAGCTCGCCTCGGCCGGGCAGCCGGCACCGCCGGTAGCCCTTCGGGACACGGACGTGTTCCTGGTGCAGCGCTCCCCGCTGCTGCGGCACCATCCCGGGCAGATCGCGCTGCCGGGCGGCTCGATCGACCCCGATGACGACGGCCCGGTCGCTGCCGCGTTGCGGGAGACCGAGGAGGAGACCGGTATCGGTGCCGACCAGGTGGAGGTGCTCGGCGAGCTGCCGCCGGTGCTGGTGCCGATCAGCTCGTTCGTGGTCACGCCGGTGCTGGGCTGGGCGCCGGCGGTACGGCCAGCGCCGGTGCTGGAGACCGAGGAGGTGCTGCACACCTTGCGCGCGCCGGTCGATGAGCTGATCGATCCGCGGGCACGCGCCACAGTGTGGATGGGCGGGCACGGGTCCAGCGGCTTCCGGGTGCCGACCGGCTGGGTGTGGGGCTTCACCGGGAACCTGCTGGACCACCTGTTCACCCAGCTCGGCTGGACCCGGGACTGGGACACCTCAGTGCGGCACCAGATGAGCTGGGACGAGGCCCGTGGTGCCCAGCTGCTCGGGCACGCTCCCTCCCCGGACTGACCCGATCCACCCTCGGTCGCCGGGTCCGGGGTGCGCTCTAGCGCACTGTTGACCGGACGACCTGGTCGAAGACTGCCTCCAGGTGCGCCTCGCCGCCCTGCCGGGACTCCTCGGCCAGGTACCAGTCCAGGCTCTCGGCGAAGCCCTCCTCCAAGGTGGCCACGGGTGCAAACTCGGGCACCAGGGAGCGGATCTTGCTGTTGTCCAGCACGAAGTCGTTCGCCTTGTCCCCGAGGGCTGAGGCGCCGAGGCGTTCGTCGACGGCGGCGATCGCCTCCGCGGGCACGTGCGCCAGCTCGGGGCGCACTCCGAGCAGGTCGGCGAGAGTGGTGTAGATCTCGTTCCAGGTGGGCGCCAGGTCGAAGGTGATGTGGAACGCCTCGCCGAGCGCTTCCGCACGGCCGAGCAGCCCGGTGAAGCCGATCGCGAAGTCCTTCGCGCGGGTCACCGTCCACCGGGTGGTGCCATCGCCGAGCACCACGACCGGGGCGCCGCGGCGCAGCCGCTCCACATCGGTCCAGCCACCGAACGTGGGGATCCGGGTGTGGTCGTAGGTGTGCGAGGGGCGCACCACGGTGACCGGGAATCCAGCCTCCCGGTGCTCACGGAACAGCAGGTCCTCGCTGGCGGCCTTGTCCCGGGAGTACTGCCAGTACGGGTTCTCCAGTGGCGTCTCCTCGGTGACCGGGAGCCGCGCCGGTGGGGTCTGGTAGGCGGAGGCGGAGCTGATGTACAGGTACTGGCCGGTACGGCCGGCGAACAGGTCCACCGCAGTACGGGCATGCTCGGGGGTGAAGGAGACGAAGTCCGCGACGGCGTCGAAGGTGCGCTGCCCGAGGGCGGCGCGCACAGCGGCCGGGTCCCGGACGTCCGCGTGGGCGGCCCGTACCCCGGCGGGCAGGCGACGCAGGCTGGACGCGCCGCGGTTCAGCACGGTCACGTCCCAGCCGCGGGCCAGCGCCACCGGTACGCAGGCAGCGCTGATCGTTCCGGTCCCTCCGACGAACAGCACACTGGGCATGGCTCCATCCTCTCAGTGCTCGGTGGTGGGCAGGTGCCCGAACCGGTGCATCGTGCGGGAGATCGCCTGCTCCCGGAGCACGCAGAGCAGCTCGCGGCGGCCGGACGCGAGCACTTCACCGGTCAGCGGGTCCACATCGGCGCGCTCGTCAGCGGCCGCCTGCCACAGCCCAGGCACCTCGCCGATCACCCGGAGCCGGCCGGTCACGTCCCCGGCAGCCACCCGGCTGCAGAAGTCCTCGTCGGACTCCACACCCCAGCCCAGCTCACCTACTTCGGCGCCGAGGCCCGCCTGGGCCGCCGCGGCCACCTCCGGGTGCAGGCTCACCTCCACCGGCACCCCGGCGCACGCCGCCGCGAGCACCATCCGGCCCACCTCCACCGGCAGGGCATCGCCGCCGGCACGCACAGCGAGCAGCGGAGCCGGCCGGTACCGGAAGATGTTCGCCTCAGCGCGCAGACCGGTCGGGTCGCTCTCCCCGCGGTAGTGCTCATCCCGGGCCCAGGCATCGCTGGCCACCGAGGCCCGTAACCACTCCGCCTGAGCGGGGTCGGCGGCCAGGCGCAGATAGGTGTCCAGCAGCTCCGCCACCCGGCTGCCGACCGCCCCCTGGCCGCGGGGTCGGTCCCGGGTGGTCCAGCTGCCGAGCTGTGCCACGTAGTTCGGGCCACCCGCCTTCGCCCCCGGGCCCACGGAGGACCGCTTCCAGCCGCCGAAGGACTGCCGTTGCACGATCGCGCCGGTGATGTGCCGGTTGATGTAGGCGTTGCCGACCTCCACATGCGCCAGCCAGTGCCGGATCTCGTCCTCGTCCAGGCTGTGCAGCCCGCCGGTGAGACCGTAGGCGGTGGCGTTCTGCCACTCGATCGCCTGCTCCAGGGTCTCCGCGGTCATCACCCCCAGCACGGGGCCGAAGTACTCGGTGAGGTGGAACGGCGAACCCGGCCAGACCCCCTCTTTCATCCCGGGCGACCAGAGCCGTCCGGACTCGTCCAGCTGACGCGGCTCCACCAACCAGCGCTCCCCCGGTTCCAGGCGGGTGAGTGCGGTGAGCAGCTTGCCCTGCGGTGGCTCGATCACCGGACCCATCGCCGTGCTCAGGTCGGTCGGCCAGCCCACCTGGAGCGAGGCGACCGCATCGACGAGCTGGCGCCGGAACCGCTCCGAGGTGGCCACCGATCCCACCAGGATCAGCAGTGACGCGGCCGAGCACTTCTGCCCGGCGTGCCCGAAGGCGCTGCGCACGGCATCGGCCACGGCGAGGTCGTAGTCCGCGCTCGGCGTGACGATCAGGGCGTTCTTTCCGGAGGTCTCGGCGAGCACTCCGGGGCCAGCGGGATGCTCGGCCCGCCAGGCGGTGAACAGCCGGGAGGTCTCATAGCCGCCGGTGAGGATCACCCGGTCCACGTCCGGGTGGGCGACCAGGCGCTGCCCGGCCCCGTCCTCCTCGGCCCGCACGATCTGGATCGTCTCGGTCGGGATGTCGTGGGCGGCCATCGCCGCGTGGATCGCCTCCACGGCGATCTCCGAGCAGCCGGGCACCGGCGGCGCCGGCTTGATCACCACGGCCGACCCGGCCGCGAGCGCGGCCAGCATCCCTCCGGTGGGGATCGCCACCGGGAAGTTCCACGGCGGGGTGACCAGCACCACCGGGTCGGGGGTGAAGGTCAGGCCCTCCTCGGCCTCGATCGTCGCCAGCTCCTCGGCGCGGTCGGCGTAGTACCGGGCGAAGTCGATCGCCTCGGAGACCTCCGGGTCCGCCTCGGCCACGGTCTTGCCCCCCTCGTGGCTCATCGCCGTGATCAGCGCGCCGCGGCGGACCTCGAGCTCATCGGCCACAGTGCGCAGCACGGCGGCCCGTTCGCTCGCCGGCCGGGCCGCCCAGGCCTCGGCGGCGGACCGGGCGCGCGCCACCACCTGGTCCACCTCCTCGGCGCCGGCGAGCAGGTCCGAGGTGAGCTCCCGGGCCGGTGCGTCCACCCACTGCCGGGCGGCGGCGCGTACCTGCGGCAGCGCCGGGTCGGAGTCGGTGGTGTTCACGAACTGGTCCGGAGCGCTGGGACGAACGTCGCTGCGCCGCCGCTCGGCGCTCAGCTCCGCAGCGGCGGTCACACTGGTGCGGAACCGGCGCTCCTGGTCCGCCATCGGTGAGGTGCTCACCTCGTCCCCCTCGTGCGGGGCGAAGATCGCGTGCACGAAGTTCTCCGGAGCGGCGTTCTCCTCCAGCCGCCGCACCAGGTAGGAGACGGCGACGTCGAAGTCCTTCGGGGCGACCACCGGGGTGTACAGGATCAGTGGTCCGTGGGTGTCCACGTCCGCCGCCACCGCCCGGGCCTGCGCCGGCGCCATCCCTTGCAGCATCTCCACGTCCATCGACCGGCTCACCCCGCGGGCGGTGGCGAGCTGGAAGGCCAGCGCCAGGTCGAACAGGTTGTGCGAGGCGACGCCGGTGCGCAGTGCCTCGGCCACCTCCGGGCGGAGCATCCGGTCCAGCATCCGCACGTAGTTGGCGTCCACATCCGCCTTGGTGGCGTACGGCGCCTGTGCCCAGCCGTGCAGCTCCGCCTCGACCGCCTCCATCGCCAGGTTAGCGCCCTTGACCAGACGCACCTTGATCGGCGCACCTCCACCGGCCACCCGCTTCTGGGCGAACGTGGTCAGCCGCTCCAGTGCCGCCACCGAGTCCGGCAGGTAGGCCTGCAGCACGATGCCCATCTGCAGCCGGGCGAACTCCGGTTCGGAGCAGATCGCCTCGAAGGCCGCCACAGTCAGGTCCAGGTCGCGGTACTCCTCCATGTCCAGGTTCACGAACGCGGCGGGCGACTTGGCCGCTGCGGTGCGGTACAGCGGTCGGAGCCGCTCCAGCACCCGGGCCACGTTCTGCTCGGTGTCCCAGGTGGAGAGCTGGGAGACCAGCGAGGACACCTTGATGGAGACGTAGTCCACGTCCGGACGCTCGAGCAGGGCGCGGGTGCGTTCAGTGCGGGCAGCGGCCTCCCCCTCACCGAGCACCGCCTCGCCGAGCAGGTTGATGTTCAGCCGCCGACCGTCCGCCTTCGCATGGGCGAGGTGATTCGCCAGCGCCGGGTCCTCGGCGTCGACCACCAGGTGCCCGACCAGCTGCCGCAACCGGGTGCGGGCGAGCGGCACCACCACCGACGGTGCCAGCCGGGAGACGGCCGCGCCGGTACCGAGCATCAGCCGGTCCACCGGGGAGAGGAAGCTGCTGGCGTCGGAGGCGGACAGCCGGGCGAGCTCCCGGGCCGCCACCTGCAGATCCTCGGGCCTGGCCACCCGGTCCACGAACCGCACCGCCAGGTCCAGCCCCGCCGGGTCCGCGACCAGCGCCGCCAATCGCTTGCTGGTCCGGGACTCCGCACCGGTGGTGGACTGTGCGGTCGCCTGCGCCCACCGGTGCGCCAGCTCGACGGCGGGCTCGACCATGGCGTCGATCGTCACAGAAGTCATGGCATCCATTTTGCTCTGGATCCCAGCCCCGCGTCTTGTCGGATCGCCGCGGGCGGACCCGCGCTCCACCACCAAAAATGGTCACCGTGGGCCGGCTGGTCGGTACGCAGTAGCATCAGCCCTCGTCATGTCCACTCCTGCCGACCGGGCTCGCCGTGCGCTCAACCCGGCGATGACCGAGCTGTTCGCCTCGCTGACCACCACGATGTTCTGCGCCAAGGACGTCACCGGAACCTACGTGGCGGTCAACGACGTGTTCGTCGCCCGGACCAACGAACGCACCCGGGCTGCCGTGCTCGGCCGCACCGCCGGCGAGCTGTTCGTCACCCCGCTCGCGCTGCGGTACGAGACCCAGGACGCCGCGGTACTCACCGGTCGCACGCTGCGCCGCGAGCTCGAGCTGATCCGCCGCCCCGGCGGCAGCCCGGGCTGGTACCTGACCACGAAGGTCCCGCTACCCGCGGACGGCGAGATCGTCGGTGTGGTGAGCATCTCCGAGGATCTGCAGGTGGCCACCGAGACCGCGGAGCCAATGCAGTCCCTGGCCCGGGTGCAGGAGTGGATCGCGGCCCACCTGCACGAGCCGATCCGGGTGGCGGACCTGGCCGCCGTGGCCGGATGCTCCCGGCACGCCCTGGAGCGGCGCACCCGCCGGGTGTTCCACCTCTCCCCGACACAGGTGGTGCTCCGCGCCCGGATCGACCGCGCCACCGAACAGCTCACCAGTACTGGCACCCCGATCGCGCAGATCGCGACCGCCTGCGGTTTCTACGACCAGGCGGCCTTCACCCGAACCTTCGCCCGGGTGACCGGCGAGACCCCGGCCCAGTTCCGCCGTCGGGCAGGTTGACCAGGGACGACGCCGATCACGCCATACCGCTCTGCCGCCGAGGAGCGGCGGCGACGGCCATAAGGTGGTGCTCATGACCACCGCTGAGCAGATCGCGGCGTGCGAGCGCACGTTCCGGCGCTACGGGCTGCCGCTGCTGGTGCACGGTCACACCGCGCGGCGGGACGTGTTCGGCCGGGCCGCGCCGTTCCTGGTGGTGGTGCTGCTGCTGGAGGCGTTCGCGACCATCCAGCTGGACTGGCCGTGGTGGGCGAACCTGCTCGCTCCGATCGGGGTACTGGCGGCGCTCGGGGCCTCCTACGCGGGGTTGAATGTGCTCCGTGGCCGGCGCTGGTCCACGCTGCCGCAGGACGTCGGTGGACCGGAGCTGGCGTTCTTCGTGCTCGCCCCGGCGGTGCTGCCACTGCTGTTCGGCGGGCAGTGGGTGACCGGACTGGTGAACGCCGGTGTGAATGTGCTCCTCCTGCTGCTGGTGCGGGCGGTGGTCGGTTACGGTCTGGCCGCCACGCTGTGGTGGGGGCTGAGCCGGGTCGGCAGCGAGCTCGGATCCTCGCTGGTGCGGCTGATCCGCTTCCTGCCACTGCTGCTGATCTTCTCCATCGCGCTGTTCTACAACGCCGAGGTGTGGCAGGTCTTCGACCACACCCCAGGGATCTCGGACGTCATCCTGGGCATCTTCTTCGCCGCGCTCATCCTGGTGATCCTGTCCATGCGGCTGGGACCGGAGACCCGGGAGGTGCTCACCCGGGCGGAGGCCGAGCACCCGAGCGCAGCCGATCTTCCGGCGCTCACCCGCGCGCAGCAGTTGAACGTGACCGCGATGGTGGGCGCCAACCAGCTGCTCCAGGTGATCGTGGTCAGCCTCGGGGTGGGGCTGTTCTTCTTCGCCCTGGGCGTGCTCACCATCACCCCCGGCGTGCTGGAGGAGTGGGGGATCGACGGCGGCACCTGGCAGGTGGAGCTGCCGCTGCTCGGTGAGACGCTGCTGGTCAGCCAGACGTTGCTGCGGGTCTCGGTGGCGCTGGCCACGTTCACCGGGCTGTACTACGCCATCTCGGTGCTCACCGACGGGGTCTACCGGGCGGACTTCATCGACGAGATGGTGGTGAAGATGTCCGATGTGGCCGGGCACCGGGTGACCTATCACCAGCTGCTGCAGCGGGCGGCCGCCTGATCTACCGACCGCGCCGGCACCCCGGCGCCGTGGGAAGATCGGCGGATGGAGCACTCCCCCACCGCCGGACCCGACCGCACACCCGGCACCGCCGACAGCACTGTCCCCGCCGCCCCTGAACCCGCACCCGGGCCCGCCCCGGTGCACGTCGAACGCACCGGCACCCGCCGCTACGTCGCCCGGAACGACCGCGGCGCCGAGGTACAGATCGGCGGTGAGGAGGTCGACGCCGTCTTCACCCCGGGTGAGCTGCTCGCGATCGCTCTCGGGGCCTGCAACGTGATGAGCACCGACCTCCCCCTCGTCCGGCGCCTCGGCGAGGACTTCACCGCACAGGTCTCGGTCCGCAGGACCAAGCTGGCCGAGGAGAACCGGTACACCGCCGCCGACGTGGAGCTGGTCCTCGGCCCGGAGGCCGCCGACCGGTTGGCCGAGCTGGAGCCGGTGATCACCCGGGCGGTCGAGCGCGGCTGCACCGTGGGCCGTACCCTCGAAGCCGGGCTGACCGACACCCTGACCATCCGCACCGACCAGGAGAGGTGATCCATTGCCTCGTCCACCGACCCGAAGCGAACGGCTCCTCGATGCTGCGGTGACCATCCCGAGCCAGCGGATCCGGGCCTACGTCGAGGGCGTGCGCCGGGACCACCCGGACGCCGACCCGGAGGAGATCATCGAGATCCTCACCAGCCGCTACCTGTGGACGGTCAGCGGTTCCGGTGGGGCTGTCGGTGCCGCTGCCGCGTTCCCCGTGGTCGGCACGACGGCGGCACTCGCCCTGACCGCCGGACAGGTCACCGCCTTCCTCGCCGCCTCGAGCGCGCTGTGCCTGGCGGTGGCCGAAGTGCACGGCATCAGCACCGATGACGCCGCGCGGCGCCGCGCTCTGCTGGTGAGCACCCTGCTCGGTGAGAGTGGCCCACGCCTGCTGGAGCAGCAGCTCGGCCTGTCCACCGCCACCTGGGGCAAGGTGCTGCTCACCCGGCTCCCGGTGGCCACGGTCAAGACGGTGAACCGCACGCTGCGCGGCCGGATGGCCAAGACCGTGATCGCCAAGGGGTCCACCGTGTTCGTCGGTCGGCTGCTGCCGTTCGGGATCGGCGCGGTGATCGGCTTCGCCGGCTCCCGGGCGATGGGGAAGAACCTGGTGGTCGGGCTCGCGCGGGCGTTCGGCCCGGCACCTGCTGCCTTCGCCCGTGAGCTCGGCGCCGCCCCCACGGCCGGCGAGCTCGAGCCGGACCTGTTCCGCGGTGCCGAGGCGCTCACCGAGCCCGCTGAGGAGTCCGGCACGCCCTGAGCGTGTCGGCGCTCCGGGACCGGACCCACCTACACTGCGGGTATGCCGGACACTCAATTCGAAGACCTGCTCGCCCATGTGCTGCGCGAGGGCACGGCGAAGTCGGACCGGACCGGCACCGGTACCCGCTCGGTCTTCGGCCACCAGCTGCGCTATGACCTGCAGCGCGGTTTCCCGCTGGTCACCACCAAGCGGGTGTTCCTGCGCGGACTGGTGGAGGAGCTGTTGTGGTTCCTGCGCGGTTCGACGAACGCGAACGAGCTGATCGCCAAGGACGTGCACATCTGGGACGAGTGGGCCGACCCGGACACCGGTGAGCTCGGACCGGTCTACGGCGCCCAGTGGCGATCCTGGCCGACACCGGACGGCGGGCACATCGACCAGCTCGAGCGCGTGCTGCAGCAGCTGCGCGAGCAGCCCGACTCCCGCCGGATGCTGGTCTCGGCCTGGAACGTCGCCGAGCTGGACAAGATGGCCCTCGCCCCCTGCCACGCGTTCTTCCAGTTCTACGTGGCCGACGGCGCGCTCTCCTGCCAGCTCTACCAGCGCAGTGCCGACCTGTTCCTCGGGGTGCCGTTCAACATCGCCTCCTACGCACTGCTCACCCACATGGTCGCCCAGCAGACCGGCCTGGCCGTCGGGGACTTCATCTGGACCGGCGGGGACTGCCACATCTACGACAACCACCTCGACCAAGTGCGCACCCAGCTGGACCGGGCCCCGTACGAGTTCCCCACCCTGGAGCTGCGCCCGGCGCCGGACCTGTTCTCCTACAGCTACGAGGACGTGCAGGTGCTCGGCTACCAGCACCACCCCGGCATCAAGGCGCCGGTGGCCGTCTGAGATGCTGGGGATGATCTGGGCGCAGGCCCACGACCGGGTGATCGGCCGGGCCGGCGACCTGCCCTGGCACCTGCGCGAGGATCTGAAGCACTTCCGCTCCACCACGGCCGGCGATGCGGTGGTGATGGGCCGCCGGCAGTGGGAGTCGCTGCCGGAGAAGGTCCGCCCGCTGCCCGGCCGGCGGAACGTGGTGCTCACCCGGAATCCGAACTACCGGGCACCCGGCGCCGAGCTCGCCACGACCCTGGAGCAGGCGCTGGCGCTGGTCGCCGACCAGGATGCCTGGATCTGCGGCGGCGGTCAGGTCTACGACGAAGCACTCCCGCACGCCGATCTGCTGGTGGTCACCGAGATCGACCTGCACGTGGCCGGGGACACCTACGCCCCGCCGATCGGTGCCGAGTTCGAGGCCACCGAAACCGGTGACTGGCAGCACGCCGAGAACGGGATGCGGTACCGGATCCGCACCTACCGGAGGCGATAGCACCGGTGCCCTCTCCCGTTCCGCCGACGACGCCGGACGCCCGCCGCGACGATGCCGCGCGGGGGCGGCGGTTGCACGCCCTCACCCAGATCGTGGCCGTGGGCTTCGTGGCCCTGCTGCTGGTGGTCGCGGCCACGGCCACCGGGCGGTGGGAGCTGGACCCGCGCTGGCAGCTCGAGGCACCGAGCACCACCGATGTGCCGCCGCCGCCAACAGCCACCGGGATGCCGAGCAACACACCGTCCGAAGACCCACCGCTCGACCTGGACGAGGTACCGAGCCCGGACCTGACCTGGCTGGCCGTGACGATCGGCGTGATCGCTGCAGCCCTCCTGCTGCTGGTGCTGCTGCGGGTCCTCGCCTACCTGCGCCGGCCCCGGGCCGAGGAGCTGCCCGATCCGGGCACCAGTGCCGACTACGGCGAGGACGAGCCGGAGCCGGACCTGCCGGCGCTGCACCAGGGCGTACGCGACGCCGTCGAGCAGCTGCGGGCCGTGGGCCCACCGCGGGATGCGATCGTCTCCGCCTGGTTGGCACTGGAGGAGGCGGCGGACCGCTCCGGTGCCCGGCGCCGCCCGTCGCAGACCCCCACCGAGCACGCCGCGGCGGTGCTCGAGCGCACCGGGGCGGACCGGGAGGCCACTGAGGAGCTGCTGCACCTGTACCACCGGGCGCGGTTCTCCAGCCGGGAGCCCGGTAGCGCGGATCTGGCCGCTGCCGGGCGTGCCCTGCAGACCCTCGCCGACTCCTGGCCCGAGCTCGCACACGGATCGGTGCCGAGCCAGGCCGAGCCCGGAAGTGGAGCGAACCGGTGACCCGCGCCGAGGATCGACAGGAACGCCGCGCCGCCCGCCGCCGACGGTGGGCACCGCTGGCCGCAGCGATCCTCACCCCGCTGTTCGCCCTGCTGATCGGCACCGGACTACCGCACGCCCTGCTCCTCGGCGGGGTGGTGGTGGTCGCCATCCTGGTCAGCCGGGCGCTGCCGTACGGTAGTCGGGCGGCCTGGCCAGTGCTGCCCTACGGCCGCCGGGCCGGTGCCCGGCGGGACGTCTCCAGCCTCACCTGGACGATGATCGACCGGGGCGGCTCGATCTCCTCCTCTGGTGAGCAGCGGCTGCGCACTGTGCTCACCGCCGCCCTGGAGCTGCGCGGGGTGGACCTGGCCTCGACCGATGGTGGCGAGCAGGCCGCCGCCATCGTGGGCCCGAGTGTGGCGCGCTGGCTCAGCGACCCCGACGCCCCCACCCCGGACCCGCGCGCGGTCCGGCGCACCATCGCCGACGTCCTCGAGGCGAACGGCACCTGAGAAGAGAGGCACTACGTGACCGAGACCCCCATCACCCCGCTGCCCGCCGCCGAGGTCGCCCGCCTGGGCGAGCAGGTGCTGACCGAGGTGAGCTCCGCCGTCGTGGGGATGAGCGAACCGTTGCGGACGGCGCTGGCAACGATCTGCGCCGGTGGGCACGTGCTGTTCGAGGACGTGCCCGGGCTCGGCAAGACCCTCGCCGCCCGCTGCCTGGCCGCCGCTCTCGGCCTGGAGTTCGCCCGGCTGCAGTGCACTCCGGACCTGCTACCGGCGGACATCACTGGCTCGTTCGTGTACGACCCGGCCAGCTCGGAGTTCACCTTCCGGCCCGGTCCGCTGTTCACCGGGCTGTTCCTGGCGGACGAGATCAACCGCACCCCACCGAAGACCCAGTCCGCGCTGCTGGAGGCGATGGCCGAGCGGCAGGTGACCGTGGAGGGCACCAGCTACACCCTGCCGCAGCCGTTCCACGTGCTCGCCACCTCCAACCCGGTGGAGTACGAGGGCACCTACCCGTTGCCGGAGGCGCAGCTGGACCGGTTCATGGTGCGGCTGGCCGTGGGCTACCCGGATGCCGACGGCGAGGCGGATGTGCTGCTGCGCCGGATCGCGCGGCGGCAGGAGGCGGCCACTGTCGCCCAGGTCACCGATGCCAGCACGCTGCGCGCGATCCAGGCCGGTGTGGAGGCAGTGGACGCCGACCCGGACGTTGCTCGGTACTGCGTGGACCTGGCCGTGGCCACCCGGTCCCACCCGGCGGTGGAGGTGGGCGCCTCACCGCGGGGCTCGCAGGCGTTGCTGCTGGTGGCCCGGTCCCGGGCGGTGCTGGACGGGCGGGAGTTCGTCACGCCGGAGGACGTGAAGGCGATCGCCGTCCCCGCACTGGCGCACCGTCTGGTGCTCACCCCGGCCGCCTGGGCCCAGGGCACCACGCCCGAAGCCGTGGTCGCCCAGCTCCTCGACCAGGTGCCCGGACCGGCCACGACCGCGACAGCGAGCGCGGGCGTGGGCCAGCAGTGAGCTCGCCGCGCTGGTTCCTCGGGCTGGAGTCGCTGACCCTGGCCGTGATCGGCGTGCTCGCGCTCGCCGTGGGGGTGCTGGTGCGGCGACCGGACGTGGCACTGCTCGGCGTCCCGTTCCTGCTCTCCTTCGCCTGGGGCTGGATCACCCGCCCGACGGCGGAGCCTGAG
The DNA here is from genome assembly GCA_019116305.1 of Candidatus Ruania gallistercoris. Classification (GTDB taxonomy): domain Bacteria; phylum Actinomycetota; class Actinomycetes; order Actinomycetales; family Beutenbergiaceae; genus Ruania; species Ruania gallistercoris. Next base: position 20,413 of record DXBY01000078.1, read on the forward strand.
GTGGTCCTGCGCCGTCGGGGGGCTCGTGCTCGAGCAGGCGCTGTCGGCGCCGAGGTGCAGCTGCGGCCCACCCCCGGGGTCGCGATGGCCCGGCTGCGGATCTCCTCGGCCGGGTTCCGCCCGGTGGAGGCCCTGGTGGACGCCCGGAACGAGCGGGTCCTGGCCACCGAGCTGGCCACGGCGCGCACCGGGAGGCAGGAACTGTTCCGGCTGGACCACCTCAGCGCCGGGTTCGAGGCCACTGTGCTCTCCCCGGTGCAGACCGCGCAGCCGTTGCAGATGAGTGTCCACCCGCCGCTGGTCACCCTGCAGGGCACCCCGGTGCCACCGCAGCTGGCCGGGCTGACCGGGAACCACACCTCACGCCGGGTGGGCGACGGTACCGCGTTCCGGGACGTGCACCTGTTCACCCCCGGTGACCGGCTGCGCCGGATCGACTGGCGGGTCAGCGCCCGGCGCTCCCTGGACGTGCGCACCGGGCGGTTGACCGAGCTGTACACCCGCCGCACGTTCGCGACGGCCGATGCCTCGGTGATGCTGGTGGTCGACTCCCGGGACGCGGTCGGGCCGGACGTGTCCGCCTGGGGTGGTGGGCAGGCGGCAGCCGTCGACGAACCGATCTCTCTGGACCTGGCCCGCGAGGCGGCGGCCGCGATCGCGCACGTGGTGCTCGCCGCCGGGGACCGCGTGGGGTTGGACGATCTCGGACTGCGCCGCCGACCGGTGGCCCCGGCGGCGGGCCGGAGCCAGTTCGAACGGATCTCCCGGCGCCTGGCCGCCCTGCACCCGGAGAGCTTCCCGACGCCCCGCAAGCGTGCTCCGCAGGTGCCCTCGAGCGCACTGGTGGTGGTGTTCTCCACGTTCCTGGACGACGAAGCCGCCCGGATGGCCCGGACCTGGCGCGGGCAGGGGCACCGGGTGATTACCGTGGACACGCTGCCGCCGGTGCGCACCACTGAACTGGACACCCTCGGCGACTTCGCCTACCAGGTGGTCCGGCTGGAGCGGCAGGTGCGGTTGGCGCAGCTGACCCGGGCGGGTGTGGAGGTGCTGCGTTGGATCGACCCGCACGCCCCGGCGGGGAGCCGGGCGATCGACGTGGCCTGGCGGCTGCTCACCCGTGCGCACCGCCGCCGAGGCAGCGGCGTGCCGGGTCGGCCGGGAGCAGTGCGATGACCGAGGACGGTGTGCGATGAGCGCGAGGAGCCCCCGTGGAGGTACGCCGAGGAACGAGGTGTGCCGCAGCGAGGCACCGCAGCGGTCATCGAGATACGAGCACCAATGAGCGAGGCGGAGCGCGGACCGGGGATGCGTGAGCAGATCGCCTCGATGTGGGGCGACTGGGACGTGACCACGCCCCGTCCGCGGCGCATGCCCCAGGTGCAGCTGCAGCTCGGCCGCAGTGTGCCGGCCTGGCTGGTCCGAGGGCTGGCGGGGCTGCTGGTGGCCGTGGCCGGGGTGCTGGTGGCCAGCGGGGTGATGCAGCTGGTGGCCGCCCTGGTGCTGGCCGTCGGCGTGGCGGTGAGCCGGAGCGGGGTGCTGCCAGGCACGAGTGTGGCCCTGCTGCTGGTGGCGCTGGTCACCCGGCTGCCCGGGGAGCCGGGCCTGGTGACCGTCTCCGGGCACCCGCTGGTCACCGCGGCCCTGCTGCTGGTGCTGCACGCGATGGTGTTCCTCAGCCAGAAGACCACGGAGCTCGGGGCCGGGGCACGGATCGAGCTCGCCGCGCTGGCAGCCGGTCTGCCCGCGGCCGCCGCGATCCAGGGCTTCGCCCAGCTGCTCGGGGTGGTGGTGGCCGTCGCGGGGGACGCCGGCGACGGCCTGACCTGGCTGGCGGTGGTGGCCCTGGTGGCGCTGGTGGCGCTGGTCTGGACCGGTCTGCGCGCGCTCCGCCGCCAGGAGTAACCCCACCCGCCCCCGGCAGGTGCGGGGACTACAGCCAGCAGCGGCCACTAGATTGTTGTCCACGACGACGGAAGAGGCGGCGATGACCGAGACGAACTGGGCCGGCTGCTACACCTACACCGCGCAGCGGCTGCACCAGCCGGACACCGTGTCCCAGGCGCAGCGGATCGTGGCCGGGGCGAGCCGGATCCGCGCGCTCGGTTCCCGGCACTCCTTCAATGACCTGGCCGACACCGCCGGGGACCTGATCAGCCTGGCCGCACTGCCCACCGACATCCACGTGGACGAGGAGGCACGCGTGGTACGCGTGGCTGCCGGTGTGCGCTACGGCGACCTCGCCGCCGAGCTGGACCGGGCCGGCTGGGCCCTGGCCGCGATGGCCTCGCTCCCGCACATCGCGGTGGCCGGCGCGATCGCCACGGCGACCCACGGCTCCGGTGACGGCGTGCAGAACCTGGCGAGCGCCGTCGTCGGCCTGGAGCTGATCTCCCCGGAAGGGGACCTGGTCACCCTCGGTGCGGACCACCCGGACCTGCCCGGCGCGGTGGTGCACCTGGGCGCACTCGGGGTGATCACCACCGTGTGGCTGCGGATCGAACCGAGCTACCAGGTGGCTCAGTACGTGATCAACGATGTGCCCTGGGAGCACGTTCTGAGCCACTTCGACGACATCACCTCGGCTGCCTACAGCGTGAGCCTGTTCACTCGCTGGGACGCCGACGTGGTAGACCAGGTGTGGCTGAAGAGCCGTACCGGGGAGGTGAGCCTGCCGGTCGGTGTGGCGGCTCCCGGCCCGCAGCACCCGATCCGGGGTGTGGACCCGGCCTGGGCCACCGAGCAGGCCGGGGTCGCCGGGCCATGGTTCGACCGGCTGCCGCACTTCCGGCTGGAGTTCACCCCCAGTGCCGGTCAGGAGATCCAGGCCGAATACCTGGTGCCCCGCCCGGCCGCGGTAGCGGCGATCGATGCCGTCCGGGAGATCGCACCGCAGATCGCGCAGCATCTGCAGGTGTGCGAGTTCCGGACGATGGCCGGGGACGAGCTGTGGTTGTCGATGGCCCAGGGGCAGGACAGCGTGGCGCTGCACTTCACCTTCGACCCGGCACCGGACCCGGTGCGGGCGCTGCTCCCGCTGCTGGAGGAGACCCTCGCCCCGTTCGACGCCCGACCGCACTGGGCCAAGTGGTTCGCCATGGGCGCTGACCGGCTCGAGCGGCTGTACCCGCGGATGGGAGCCTTCCGCGACCTGGTTCGCCGTTACGACCCGGACGGCAAGTTCCACAACGCGTTCCTGCAGCGCACCGTGCTGGAGCGCTGAGCCCCGGCCGGTCCGCCGCGCGGCTGTGGTCTCAGCCCTTCACTGAGCCGGTGGCCAACCCACTCATGATGAACCGCTGCATCACGATGAAGATCACCAGGATTGGCACCACTGCGAGCAGCAGGGTCGGGAACACCACCTCGTAATTGGTGCTGTAGCTGGAGACCGCCGCATACACCCCGGTGGTGATGGTCTTGAACTCCGAACCCGGGCCGAGAATCAGCTGTGGGCTGACGAAGTCGTTCCAGGCGCTGAGGGCGTTCAGGATGAACGCCGTGGCCACGATCGGCTTCATCAGCGGGAACACGATGGTCCACAACACTCGCTGCCGGCCCGCACCGTCGATCGCCGCGGCCTCGTCCAGGGAGCGCGGCAGCATCCGGATGTAGCCGGTGAAGATGAACAGCGTGAACGGCACCATCGTGGCGGACATGAACAGCACCAGCCCGGGGATCGTGCCCATCAGCCCGAGGCCCTTGAGCACCAGGATCGCCGGCACCAGGATGATCTGCGGTGGGATGAACATCCCGGCGAGGAAGAACAGCAGCAGGAACCGGAACAGCGGTGTCGGCGTCCGCGCGATGACGTAGGCGGCCGGGACCGCCGTACCGATCGCCACCAGGTTGCAGGCCAGCACCAGGAACAGCGTGACCGCGTAGCCGTCGAGCACCGGGAAGGCGGTGTTCGACCAGGCGGCAGCGAGGAAGTCGGTGGAGGCCGTGTCCGGGTCCAGCCCCAGCGGGCTGCGCAGGATCTCCTGCTGTGGCTTGAACGCGTTCACCACCATGATGTACATCGGCACCAGCATCGCGATCGACAGGAGTGCCACGAACACCACACGCACCCTGGACGCGAACCGCGAACCACCCCTCATGAGAGAGCCTCCGCTCCGGATTCCGCGCGCCGGCGCAGCGCGATGATGGTGAACGAGAGCAGCCCGGCAACCAGGATGAGCAGGACGGCCTGGGCCGAGGCGAGACCGACCTTGTTGTTCGCGAACGACACGGCGAGGATCTCGTACGCCCAGGTCTGGGTGGCATCACCTGGTCCGCCGTTGGTCAGACCGAGGACCACGTCGTACACCTTCAGCAGGGACAGGATCGAGGTGACGATGGTGACCGTGACCGTGGGTGCCAGTGCCGGCCAGGTGACGTGCCGGAACACCTGCACCCGGTTCGCACCGTCGATCCGCGCTGCCTCCTGCAGCTCGGCAGAGACCGCCTGCAGGCCGGCCAGGTACAGTACGAGCTGCACCCCGAACTGGCCCCAGACGATCACGCCGATCATCGTGGCCAGCGCCCAGGTGGGGTCGGACAGGAACGGCAGCGTGTCCGCCCCGGCGCCGGAGAGGATGTTGTTCACCGCCCCCTGCGGGCCCAGGATGGCCTGCCAGAGGAAGCCGACGATCAGCGCGGACAGCACGTGCGGGTAGAACATCACCGCCCGGGCGAAGGTGTTGAACCGGTTGGTGCGCTGCAGCAGCAGGGCGAGCCCGAGAGCTATGGCGTTCACCAGGAACGCGCCGATGAGCGCGACCGCAGCGGTCACCACCACAGCCGGACGCATCTCGTCGATCGGATCGGTGATGATGCGCAGGTAGTTGTCCCACCCGATCCACTCCGGAGCCTGGCTGGGGATGCCGTTGTAGCTGGTGAAGGAGTAGTACACGGCGAAGCCGACCGGGACCACCAACAGTCCGATGTAGACCGCAGCGGCGGGGACGGTCATCACCAGGGAGCCCAGCATCTCCCGTCCCCGCGCCGCCCTGGAGCGCGCGACCATCTCAGCCCATGGCCTCCGCGTCATACCAGGTGGTCAGGTCCGCGGCGACATCAGCGGCGGGCCGGCCCTGCCACAGTCCCTGCACCAGCTCGGTGAACTTCGGGTTGAACCCGGCCACCGGGAGCGCGAAGTCTCCGACGGTCTGGTTCCCGGGCACGGCGAACGACGGCGCCGCCTCCACCAGCTCCTGCACGCTCGCCGCAAACTCGTCGGCGGTGACGTCCAGGCCCTCCCGGTTGAAGTTGTCCATCTCCGCCTGGGTGGCGATGGCGTCCTCGTCGGTGACCAGGTACTCGACCAACTGGGTGGCGGCGTCCACGTCGCTGGCCCCCTGGCGCACCATGTACGGGAAGGCGAGGGTCGCCCCCATCGGGCCCGGGTAGTCGCCCGCCTCCTCGACCGGTGCGGCGAACACCCCCACCTCGAAGTCCGGCGGCGAGGCCGCCAGCGTGGTGGTGAACCAGGAACCCATCGGGTAGATGCCCACGTCGCCGGCGATGAAGTTGGCCTCCTGGGTACCGCTGTCGGTGGCGACGTCATCGGCGGTGGTGTAGCCGGCCTCGATCCAGTCGGCGACGTGGTCGAACATGGGCTGGAACTGCTCACCCAGCGTGCTCGAGCCATCCGCCACGCTCTGCTGCCAGCCCGGGGTGGCCACATTCTGCTGCGGGTGCCACATCTGCTGCACCTGCACACCGGTGGCCCAGTCGGCGGCGAAGCCGATCGGCGTGGGCACCCCCTCGTCCTGGAGCGCCGCCAGCGCGGCGTCGAACTCGTCCCAGGTCTGCGGGGTCTCGCTGATCCCCGCCTGGGCGAACAGGTCCTTGTTGTAGAAGAGCAGGGACTGCGCCTGCATCCCCACCCCGACGACGTTCACCTGGCCGTCGGTGGCGTACAGATCGGACATCGGGGTGTCCTGGGCCCACTCGAACTCGGTGAGATCGAGGATCTCCGGTGCGGTGTCCGCACTCGGGAAGATCGACTCGATCACATCCGGTGCGGTACCGGCGGCCAGCTGGGAGGGGAACGTCTCGGCGACCGACTGCCCGCTGGGGCCCTCGATCTGGACGTCGATACCGGTCTCCTCCTCGAACGGGGCGACCAGTTCGTCCCACTTCGCCTGGGTGAGGTTGTCGGTGATGTTCACCAACATCCGCACCGTGCCGCTGCCGCCGTCTTCTTCTCCTCCGCCGCTGCCACCACAGGCGGTCGCCACCAGTGCCGTGGCCAGGGCGAGAGCGGTCACCGGGACTGCTCGGATGCGTCGTACCGACATCCTCGTCTCCTTCATCGATCCTGTCACTTGTCATACATCCTATCTATGCTCACGGGTGGAGGGAACCCTCGCCCGACCGGATGTGGCCCAGGTAGGGGCGGTCACCGATCACGGTGACGTCGGTGGGTCGGTTGGAGTCGTCGATGCGGTAGATGCCCTCGTCGGCCACGAAGAACACCGGCGCCTCGGGGTAGGTCAGCTCCTCGGCCAGCGGCTCCTTGTCCGTCCAGGCGAAGAACGTGCGGCCGAACGTGTCGAGGTCCTTGCGGCCGAAGATGCTCAGGTCGCCGGCGGTGAGCGGGCTCTGGATCGACCAGTGCTCGCCGTGCTCGGCCCAGATCGCCCGGTCGCTGAGCAGCACCGACTGCCGCTGGCGGGGTGCGAAGACCTCGTCCCAGAATGCGGTCGGGGTGTCCTGATGGCGCACCAGGAACATCAGGTCGTGGGCGTGCCAGGCGGTACTCGGGGCGACATCGGCCTCGTTGTGCCAGCCGGTGGCCGAGGCAAAGTAGCCGGCTGGGCTCTGGTACGCCGCGTAGGTGCGCAAGCACTGCTCCAGGAAGTCGGACAGCTCGGGGTCGTCCCGGTCAGCGAGCAGCTCGTCCATCCCGTACAGGGACAGGCCCATCCCGGCGATGAGCATCGGCGTGCTGGTCCGACGCCGGAACTCACCGCGCACGTACCAGTACCGGTGGAACCGGGTCTGCCCACGTTCGTCCCCCCAGGCCGAGCGGACCACGTGCCGGGCGATCCCGAACGCCTCCTCGCGAAGGTCCGGGCGGTCGAATCGCCGCGCACCGAGCACCAGCGGCACGATCATCAGTCCGTAGTACTCGGCCGGTTCCAGGATCCCGCCCTCGGCCCGGTCAGCGGGTTGCCGGTAGGTGGCCACACAGTCGGCATCGGGCACACCGGACAGATGGGCCAGCTGCACCAGGGAGTCCAGGTCGTCCTCGAGCTCGTCGGCGTAGACCGGGTCCTCGGACAGCTCGGTATAGCGCAGCTTGGCCCACACCCGGGCGTACTCCTGGTTGACCGTGCCCTCCGGACTCGGCCGGCCGCCACCGTAGCGGCGGCAGGCGTCCAGGTTGCGGCGCACAGCGGCGAGGATCTCGGTGACCTCGGCCGCCGGGAGCAGGTCACCGGCCACGCGCAGCCCCTCGAGCAGGCCGAGGCAGCCGGCCATGTTGTGGATCAGCCCGGAAGTGGCCGACTCTCCCACCTGGAACCCGATGTGCCGGAACTGCCCGTCCGGCTGCACTCTCCTGGCCTGGAAGAGCATCATCGAGCGCCACAGCACCTTCGCCCGGTCGTCCGGCCGGCGGGCCAGCGCCGTGGCGAAGCCGGCGAGCGCCGGTGCAGCAAACGCCTGGTGGCCGCTGGTGAAGTCCTGGAAGGTTGCCGGGTTCGTGCCCCACACGCTGTGGTTGTGGAAACCGTGGAGCGCTCCGTCCTCGCCCACCCAGCTACGCAGCCATCCGGCCAGCGCTGCCACGTCGGGAACTGCTGTGCTCATCTCGTCCTCGCCTGTGTCACGGGGAGCCGGACCAGACCGCGGCGGTCCAGCTCGGCCCAGAGTGTCTCCGGCACCTGGGACCGGATCCGGTCCACGTTCGTGGCCACGTGTGCGCCGGTCCGCATCCCGAGCACCACCGAGGCCACCGGGGCGAACTGCAGCGGGTACTGCACGGCCAGGTCGGGCAGGGTCAGTGCGTACTGCTCGGCGATCTCGGCGATCTGCTCGGCTCGGCGGCGCAGGTCCTGCGGTGCCTGCTGGTAGTCGTACCGGGCATCGGCGGGCGGTCGGGGCCGGGAGAGCAGCCCGGAGTTGTACACCCCGGCCGCCACCACTGCGACTCCGCGCTCCTCAGCAGCGGGCAGCAGCTCAGTCCGGGCCTCGGGGTCGAGCAGGGTGAGCCGGCCGGCGCACATCACCAGGTCCACATCGGTCTCCCGGATGAACCGGGCGAGCATACGTGCCTGGTTCATCCCCACGCCGACGGCGGAGATCACCCCTTCCTCGCGCAGCTCCAGCAGTGCCTCGATCGCCGTGGTCGAGGCGTCCCGCCAGTGGTCGTCCGGGTCGTGCAGGTAGACGATGTCCACCCGGTCCACACCGAGCCGCTCCAGGCTGCCGGCGAGCGAGCGCCGCACCCCGTCGGCAGAGAAGTCCCAGCCCCGGGTGTGCGTCGCCGGGACGTCGAACCCGTGCTCGTCGCGCAGGTGGGCACGCTCCGGGGTGGGCACCAGGTCACGTCCCACCTTGGTGGAGAGCACGTAGTCCTGCCGGGGCCGGGCCGCCAGAGCCGCACCGAGGCGGCGTTCGGACAGGCCGAGACCGTAGTGCGGGGCGGTGTCGAAGTACCGGATCCCGGCGTTCCAGGCCGCGTCGACGGCGTCGGTCGCCACCTCGTCGGAGATCGCCTGGTTCAGGTTGCCCAGCTGGGCCGCGCCGTAGCCGAGACGGGTCAGCAGTGTCCCGGTGCGCAGCCGGGTCCGGATACCGGGGTCGCTCATCCCAGCTCCTCGGGATGGTGCACCGGCTCGTCCCGGACGAAGCGTTCCACGTCCTGTACCACCTGCAGACCGATCCGGTGCAGTTCGGTGCCCATCGAGCCGGCGATGTGCGGGGTGAGGACGACGTTCGGCAGCCGCCACAGCTCGCTGGTGGAGGCGGGCGGCTCCGGGTCGGTCACATCCAGGACCGCCTCCAGCCGGCCCCGGCGCAGCTCCGCCAGCAGCGCTGCCTCATCGACGACGGCTCCGCGGGCGGTGTTGATCACCGTGGCCCCGTCCGGCAGGAGCGCGAGGATGCGGGCGTCGATCTGCCCGGTGGTGGCAGCGGTGAGCGGCTGGTGCAGGGAGAGCACATGGCTGGCGGCCGCCACCTCCTCCAGGGTGCCGGTGCGCACGCCCAGGTCCACTGCCTCGCCCTCGGTGAGCATCGGGTCGTAGACGATCACCTCGAGGTCGAACGGGCGGAGCAGCTCGATCACCAGGCGGCCGACCTGGGAGGCACCGACGATCCCGACCACCCGTCGGTAGTTGCCAACCCCGGGCCGCGGTGCCGGCTTGTGCCGGAGCACGGAAAAGTCCCCGATAGCCGCTCGGGTCGCCTTGTTCGCCAACAGGATCATCGCCAGGGTGTACTCGGCCACCGGCACCGCGTTCGCAGCCCGGGCGTTGGCGGCCACCACACCGCGAGCCGACAGCTTCTCCGGGTCGGCCAAGCAGGTGCGGGCCACACCACCGGCATAGAACACCCCGCGCAGTGCCGGCACCAGACCGCTGTCCACTCGCGGAGCGCCCCACCCTGCAATCAGCACCTCGGCCTTGGCCAACCGGTCCCGGGCCTCCGGCGAGTCGGTCTCGGTGAGCACCGTACCCACCTCCACCCGGACGGAGCTGGCCAGTCGTCCCCACAGGTGCGGAGGGAAGATCTCCTCCGCCAGGCTCGGCTCACCGAAAGCGAGCACGGCACGGGGTCGCCGGTCCATCACAACCTCCCTGGGTGACAGTGCGACATCAGCCGACCCGCGCATCCCGGCGCTGCGCGAGCTGCAGGCCGGCGTCGGCAGAGCGGACATGCGGTCCCGCGGGCACCTCCCACGCCCCGGTGGCGGTGCGTGCCTCGATCGCTGCCTCGTCCACCTCGATGCCGAGCCCGGGGGCGTCACCGAGCACCAGCCCGCCGTCCTCGATCTCCTGGTCGACCCGCAGGCCCACCGGCGAGTGCAGGTTCTGCAGCTCGGTGCTCAGGTGGTTCGGCACTGCGGCAGCGGCATGGGCGACCGGGTTGGTGTTGTAGGCGACCGGGCTGACCGGCAGATCCCGGCCGAGGGCGAGCACGGCAACCCGGAGGAAGTGCGTGATCCCCCAGACGCTCCCGGTCTGCACCACCTCGACCGCATCGCCGTCCAGCAGGGCCCGGTACTGCTCGAGACCGGTGAGGTTCTCGCCGGTGGCGACCGCCGCCGACGCCGCCCGGGCCACGGCGCGATGCCCGGGGACGTCCCACCGGCGCACCGGCTCCTCGATCCAGGTCAGCTCCGCACCCTCGTCCACCCGACGGGCCAGGCGCACGGCCTGGTGGCGGCCCCAGCTCTCGTTGACGTCGTACATCATCGCCGGCTGGTCGCTGTTCGCCCGGAGCACCTCGCGCACGGCGGCGATCCGTTGCAAGTCTCTGTCGACGTCCACCCCGCCCTTGACCTTGGCGCCGGTGAATCCGCGGTCGGCCCAGTGCTGGTAGAGCGCCACCAGGTCGGCGTCGGAGAGCGCGTAGTCCAGCCCCGAGGCATATCCGGGCACGAACCGGTCGGCGGCACCGAGCGTGCGCCAGAGCGGTTCGTCGGCCGCTTTGGCCTTGAGGTCCCAGAGCGCCATGTCCAGGGCACCGATCGTGGCGAACGTCGCCCCGCCGTGCCCGGTCTTGAACACCCGGGCGAGCATCCGGTCATACAGCGCGAAGGTGGCGCGCGGGTCCTGGCCCTCAAGCGCGGGGAAGAGTCGGTCCACCTCGGCATGACCACCGAGTCCGACGCCGGTGAGCCCCGCATCGGTCTCCAGCAGTACGAGCGGGACCTCGGTCACCCCGTCGGCCACCACACCATTGACGTCACCGACCGGTCGCCCCCAGTCGTGCACCGTGGTCAGGGTGCGGTATCCGATAATGCGCATGGTGTGCGTTCTTCTCCTGTCTCGGCGTCGAGGCAGAAGGCCCCGGTGCCCGAACCAGCGTCTCTCTCAGCGCTCGTCACTTGTCACTTATGATACGAGTTATAACAGTACCACGGTCGGCTACCCTGGGAGTTCCCTCGGGCGCGGTCGCCCGGTCAGAGGTCGAGTGCGATTGGCGAATCAGATGGAGTCCACACCGGTGCGTCCCCCCGCGGTACCGCTGCCCCACCGGCACCGCCCTCCGCTGTCCGAGGCAGTGATCCGAAGCCTGGTCACCGAGATCGTGGTCGGCACCTACCCGCCCGGCTCACCACTACCCACCGCCGGAGTCCTCGGCGAGCACTACCAGGTGAGTCGGACGGTGATCCGGGAGGCCACCACCTCGTTGACCGAGAAGGGACTCGTGGCCACCCGGCAGGGCTGGGGCACAGTGGTCCTGGACGAAGGCCAGTGGAGCCTGCTCGACCCGATGGTCCTGGACGCGCTCTTCCAACGCGAGGACCGGCTGGTCTACCTGGACAACCTGATCGAGATCCGCGCGCTGCTGGAGTGCGCGATGGCGTCCCGGGCCGCGGACCGGATCGATGACGAGGGCCGCCGGGAGCTGCGCGGCGCCGTCGAGCGGCTCGCCGCACTGCGCGAGGACCCGGACGGCTACTCCCAGGCGGACATCGAGTTCCACGAGTGCATCCACCAGATCTCCGCGGACGCGTTCGGGCGTGCCATCGTGAAGGGCATCCAGGACAAGGCCGTCCGTTCTCCGCAGTACCGCGGACGCCCCGGCGAGGAGGAGATGGCGATCACGCACAGCCAACACACCAAGATCGCCGAGGCAATCCTCGCCGAGGACGGCGACGCTGCCGCAGCCGCGATGCGCGAGCACATCACCTCCTCCTGGCAGCGGCGCCGCCCGGACGCCGACGACACCCCCTGACGACGGAGCCCCGTCCGGGCTGAGCCCTGGGCCGACCCGCGCCATCGCGCACGCCACGACGCCCCGCACCCGATCCAGATGGCCTGCCACAGGCGGGACATCGGCACCGCACCCTCCGCCGTCGTCAGCGAGCACATGTGATATGTGTTAAGTGCTACCTGTCCGATCAGGCTCGTGGCGGTGCTGCCGCCACCACACATTGGGAGAGAGCTCGACGATGAGAACACGACAGCGGCTCCGCATCGCGGCGCTGACGCTGGCCCTGGGGTTGACCGCACCGCTGGTCAGCACCGGCGGCACGGCCACTGCAGAGGCCACCACCGGCACCGGGCCGGTGGTCTACGTGGCCACCGACGGCGACGATGCCAACCCCGGCACCCTGGCCGAACCCTTCGCCACCATCACCGCCGCACGGGACGCCCTCGCCGGGCGCACGAGTGCGGAGGAGGTGGGTACTGTATGGATCCGCGGCGGCCAGTACACCCTGAACGAGGCGATCACCCTCTCCGGTGAGGAGAACTCCTGGGTCACCTACGGTGCCTACCGCGGCGAGGACGTCCACCTCACCGGCGCACACCACCTGCCTACTGAGGACTGGGACCGGCTCGGTGACCTCAGCGAGGACGAGCTGTCCCAGACCGCACTCTCCTCCCACTCCCGCCTACCGGAGAACGTCCGCGACGACGTCTGGGTCTACGACCTGGGCGAAGCCGACGTGAACCCCGGCACCCTGTACAAGAACGGCTTCAACTGGGTGCCGCAGCCGTTCGCGCCCGAACTGACCGTGGACGGCGGACTGCAGACCCTCGCCCAGTACCCGAACGAGGGCGACTGCAGCACCACCGAGACCGAGTGCCACCTGTGGGGTACCGGGGACAAGTGGGGCGCCGACGGCACCGAGGACCTGATCCAGGTAGACCTCGACGAGCGTTTCGGGCTCCAGGACGACTGGCAGACCAGTGGCACCACGCCCCGCTCGCAGTTCGAGGACAAGAAGCAGACCCGCGAGGACCCGGACACCTGGAGCCTGGAGGAGATGTACCGGATGACGCCCTCGATCTTCGAGGTCGGCGGCCGCCTCCTGGACGGTGACCGGTACCAGACCTGGGCCCCGGAGACGGTGCCGACCGTCGAGGATGCCGGCACCCGCGGGTTCGACGAGTACTCCGACATCCCGGTGCAGGCCGACCCCGCCTGGATCGAGGACATCGACAACTCCCAGTACGAGACCGAGGGCTGGCTGTCGGGCTACCTGGGCAACAACTACGCGGTCGACATGGTGCGCATCCTGTCCTGGGACGGCACCACGATGTACACGAAGTACCCGTCGATGTATATCCCGCAGGACGAGTGGACGAAGGTCACCGCGATCAACATCCTCTCCGAGCTGGACGTGGCCGGGGAGTACTACATCGACCGTTACGACGGTAACGACGTGCTCTACTACCTGCCCGAAGACGGCACGATCGAGGGGCACGACATCTCCCTGTCCACCTTCGACGACAACTTCTTCCGGCTGGAGGGCACCAGTGGTGTGACTCTGCGCGGCCTGACCATGACCGACTCGCTCACCTCCGGGGTCCAGCTCCTGGACGCCCACGACACCCTGGTCGACGGGGTGGAGATCGCGAACGTGAGCATGGACGCCGTCCGGATCGGTGAGACCACCGAGTCGATCACGGCGATGCCCGACTACGAGGCAGTCCGGGGTGGCACCGGCAACGTGGTACAGAACTCCTACCTGCACGACCTCGGTGGCGGTGGGGTGCTGCTCGGCGGCGGTGACCGGGACACGCTGGAGCCTGGCAACAACGTCGCCCGGCACAACGAGATCGCGCGGTTCTCCCGGTTGGCGACCTACACCCCGGCCGGCTACCTGTACGGCGTCGGGAACACCTTCGAGTACAACGAGGTCTACGACGCACCGCACATGGCGATCCAGATCATGGGCAACGACATGCAGATCACCAACAACTACTTCCACGATCTCGTGCTGAACGCGGGTGACCAGGGCGTGATCTACACCGGCCGGGACTACACCTACCTGGGCAACGAGGTGGCCTACAACCTGTTCGAGGGCATCGGCGGTTCGAACGATGCGTTCTACATGGACGACGGTGCCTCCGGGATGAGGTTCCACCACAACGTGGTCAAGGACGCGCACTCCGGTCTGTACTTCCAGTCCGGGCACAGCAACACCGCGAACGACAATGTGTTCATCAACGTCGGGCGGACCGGTCATGACCGCCAGTACGCCCTGGACGGGGAACCGGGTCTGCCGGTCTCGAACGCCTGGGTGGTGCACAGCAGGTTCAACGCCTTCCTCGACGTGCGCGAGGGAGAGAAGTACTCCGCCACCCCGGAGATCGTCCAGACCTGGCACGATCACTACACCAGCGGGGAGCACTCCTACACCGACGGCGAACCCATCCTGTTCCCGGAGATCGAGGACTGGTACATCCCGCGGGTGAGCGAGACCGGCGAGGAGTGCCTGCCGGAGGACTACGCCGTCGATGCGACCAACGGCTGCAGCCGGGCCACGGTGTGGGAGGACCCGAACTCGCTCTATGTGCCGGCGCGGGTGGAGATCGACCACTCGGTGATCATCGACGGCGGCGAGTACGCACCCAGTACGGCCCACTTCAGCGAGCCGGCGGCGGAGTACACGCTGTCCACCTGGTCCGAGAAGATCAACACCAACCTGGTGCAGCCGGAGAGCACCGAGGCTGCCGGGTTCGACCTGGACACGATGCAGTTCACCGAAGCCGGACAGGTCGCCGAGAGCTTCGGCACCGAGTGGGTCCAGACCTGGAACTCGCTGGTCTCCCGCGACGGCATCGGCCGACCGGAGGCCGGCGATGCCACCGAGCTGTGGCAGACGGTCTCCCAGGCGGAAGAGGTGCTCGCCACCGACCCGGACGAGGACACGGCCGCCCTGGAGGAGGCCCTGAGCCACGCGATCGAGGTCGGCGGGCGCACCGATGCCGGTCAGGCGGAGATCGACGAGGCTGTGCAGGCACTGCGTGCAGAGCTCGAGGCACTCCTCCCGCCGGCACCCGGGACCCCGGTGCTCAGCGACGACAACGCCCATGATGGTCTGCGCGGCAGCGCGTACACCGTCACCGCGAACCTGTGGTGGGGGCAGAACGGCACCTCGTTCCGCCTCTTCGAGAACGGTGAACTGATCGCCGAGGAAGAGCTGAGTGACGACACCCCGCACGCGCAGGAGGTCCAGGTCCCGATCGAGGGCCGGGCCAACGGTGAGTACACCTACACCTGCGAGCTGGTGAATGCCGGCGGTGTCACCGAGTGCGAGGCGCACACTGTGGTCGTGGACGCGGCCGCGCCGGGCACACCGGTGCTCAGCCACGACAACTGGGACGGCGACGGGGACTTCACTCTGCGCGCCGACCTGTGGTGGGGCACGAACGCGACGTCCTGGACGTTGACCGAGGACGGCGAGCAGATCGACACCGGGGAGCTGACCGACCACACCCCGCGTGCCCAGCAGGTCGAGATCCCGGTCACCGGGGCCGAGTCCGGCTCGCGGACGTACGTGATCACGTTCAGCAACGAGCTCGGCAGCACCGACAGCGAGGAGCTCACCGTCACGGTCGACTGACCGACCGGCTGCGAGCGGCAGGGGAGGCTACGAAAAGCTCCCCTGCCGCTCGCGGCCGCCGGCCCGTTGGTGGCACGATGACGTCATGTCCGTACCCACTCCTCAGGTGATCGGCATGCTCGGCGGGATGAGCTGGCAGTCCACGGCGACGTACTACCAGCTCGCCAACGAGCTGGTCGGCGAGCGCCTCGGCGGCCTGCACTCCGCCCGCCTCGTGCTCGCCTCCGTGGACTTCGCCGAGGTCGAGCAGATGCAGCAGGAGGACCGATGGCAGGAGGCCGGTGAGCTTCTCGCCCGCGAGGCCGCCGGGCTGCAGGCGGCCGGTGCCGAGCTGCTGCTGATCTGCACGAACACGATGCACAAGGTGGCCGGCCAGGTCCAGGACGCGGTCGACATCCCGCTGCTGCACCTGGCGGATGCCACCGCCGCGGCCATCACCGGCCGCGGACTGACCACTGTGGGGCTGCTCGGTACCGCGTTCACCATGGAGCAAGATTTCTACCGCGACCGGCTGGCCGCGCACGGACTGCGGGTGCTCGTGCCGGAGGCAGCGGACCGGACCGAGGTGCACCGGATCATCTTCACCGAGCTGGTCCGCGGCGACCTGACCGAAGCCTCCCGGCAGGTCTACCGGGAGGTGATCGGCCGCCTGGTCGCCGCCGGCGCGGAGGGCGTGATCCTGGGCTGCACGGAGATCGAACTGCTGATCGCCGCGGCGGACTCCCCCGTGCCGGTTTTCCCCACTACCCGGCTGCATGTGCAGGCGGCCGTGGACGTGGCGCTCGGCACAGTCGAGGTCGGCGCGTTCGGGCCTGGCTGAGGCTGCCGCTCGGCCATACTTGTTCGGGTGAGCAATCGTGGGTCCGGGCGCCGGTGGGTCCCGTGGGTGGCCGCCGCCGTGCTGGTGGCGCTGCTGGCTGGGTTCGACCAGGGCGTCGTGATCGTCGTGCTCGCACTGGTCACCGGCGTGCTGGGGCTGGTGCTGCTGCTGATTCGCGGGTATCGCCGCCGCGGTGCGGGCCTGATCGCTGCCGGACTGGTGGCCACACTGGTCGGGGCTGCGGTCCTGGATCCGGAGCCCACCGCCGAGCTACCGACCCCGACCGCTTCCGCGGAAGCGCCTACCACTCCCCCGGTGAACACACCTACGCCGGCCCGGGAGTCGCCGTCGCCGACGGTCGCCACGGACGAGACTCGGACCGCTTCCGCGGAAGCGCCCTCGGCAACCCCGACCCCGGCCGCACCGGAACCCGACTCCGACGGCGAGCTGCGCGCCGTCGACGTGCTCGCCCTGCTCGAGGTCAAGGGGCGGGCGCCGAAGACCGGCTACGACCGGGAGGCGTTCGCCTACCGGGAGGTGGACCTGGACCGCAACGGCTGCGACACGCGCAACGACATCCTGAACCGCGACCTGCAGGCCACCACCCACCGCCCGGGCACCGGCGGCTGCGTCGTGCTGACCGGCATGCTCGCGGACCCCTACAGCGGCGAGTGGATCAGCTTCGTGCGCGGCGCGGACACCTCCAGCGATGTGCAGATCGACCATGTGGTGGCCCTCTCCGACGCGTGGCAGAAGGGGGCGCAGGCGTGGGATCCAGGCACCCTGCAGGCGTTCGGCAACGACCCGCTGAACCTGCTCGCCGTCTCCGGCCCGCTGAACTCGCAGAAGGGCGACGGGGACGCTGCCACCTGGCTGCCGCCGGACCGGACCTACCGCTGCGACTACGTGGCCCGGCAGATCGCCGTGAAGTTCGCCTACGAGCTCTGGGTCACCCCGGCCGAGCACGGGGCGATGGCGCGCATCCTGGACTCCTGCCCGGAGCAACGTCTGCCCGAGGGCCACACCCCGGCCCAGGAGCCTGCCACCGATCCCCCGACGCCACCGCCGGCCTACGAACCCAGCCCGGCTCCGCCGTCCACCCCGGCCGGCGACGCGCCCGCCGAACCGTACTACGCCAACTGCTCCGAGGTGCGCGCCGCGGGGGCGGACCCGATCCGAGAGGGTGATCCGGGGTGGAGCACCCGGTTCGACGGCGACGGCGATGGCGTGGGGTGTGAGTAGTGCGCCCTGCGGCTATCGCCGGTCTCGACGACGCCGGCCGAGCACGTCGGATACGGCGCTCATCGCAGCGCCCACTGCGATCCCGATCGCGATGCCGATCGGCAGGTTGTCCGTCAGGATGCCGATGGTCACGCCGATCACCGCGCCGATGCCCATCCCGGCCCAGGATTCTGTCCCCCGGGCCCGGTCCTCGTTCGGGTCGGCAGCCATGAGAATCACTCTATGCGGCCGATGTCATTGCCGGATCCCCCGTGCGGCGGAGATCTGCCCCGCCGGCACGGGGGTCCGGATCAGGCGGTGGCGCGGGCGATGAACTCTAGCTGCTCGGGGCTGGGCCCGCCGTGCTCGCGCTGGATCTGCTCGGCGTTCTCCGCCTGCATGGTGTACAGCGAGTCGCGCAGCTGCTCATCGCCGCGGTGGAACTGCGCCAGCAGGTCCTGCCACTCCTTGCCGAGTGCGCGCCCCTCCTCGCTGGTCGGGTCCACACCGTTCTCGACGGCGTTCTGCACCCGGGCGATCAGGTCCGGCCAGGCGTGCTGCACCTGGGCGATCTGCTCCGCCTCGCTCTCCTGGCGCTGCGCCAGTTCGGCGAGCTGGTCCGGGGTGAAGTACTTCTCAACGGTCTTGTCCACGACGATCACCTTTCTGATCAGGGTCAACAAGTCGGCGGAAGTGCGGTCCTCGGCCGCGGTCAGGGTGGCCTGCAGGCTCGCCCGGAGCCGCGTCAGCTCGGTGAGCTGGCTCTGCACAGCGGCCAGGTGCCGGCTGAGCACGACCTCGAGCGGGACCGCGTCGGCCAGCACCGCACCGATGGTGTCCAGCGCCACGCCGAGCCGGCGCAGCGCCAGCACCTGGTAGACCCGCTCCACGTCGGCGCCGGTGTAGTACCGGTGCCCGGAGAACGCCTCTCGGGCCGGTGCGACCAGCCCGAGGTCGTCCCAGTGGTGCAGGGTGCGCACCGTCAGACCGGTGGCGCGGGCGAGATCGCCGATCTTCCAGGTCTGCCGGCCCGTCAATGCCTCCTGCTCCCTGGTCACGAGGGATCCTTCCGTCGACTTCACCGGCCACGGATGCGGCCGGCGTCATGGACGCTAGGACCTGACCTTACGTGAGGTTCAACCCCTCGGTTCCCCGCGGTAGGACCCGAAGGACCAGAGGTTGCCCTCCGGGTCGGCAGCGGTGAAGTCGTAGTTGCCGTAGTCCTGGGTGGCCGGTTCGCGCACGATGGTGGCACCAGCGGCCTTCGCCCGCGCGTAGACGTCGTCGACGTGGTCGGTGACCACGTAGCCGCCGAACGTCCCCGGTTCGCGGGTCCATTCGCGGTCGGGCTGGTAGGAGCCGAGCATGATGCCGCCGCCCTCGGGCCAGTCGAGCTGAGCATGGGCGACCTGGTCACCGTCGGCGTACACGGCGGTCTTGATGAAGCCGAAGGCCTCGAGGAGAAAGTCGATCAGGGCCGGGCAGTCCCGGGCCTGCAGAGAGGGCCAGACAGTGGGTGCGGGTGTGTTGTTCATAGGCTCGACTCTGCCCCGCGCTGGTGCCCACCGGCTTGGATGTTTCGGCGCTCTTCGCCGACCCAGCCGGTGGGTGCGGCGCCGGCGAACTCGTGGAACTCCCGGACCAGGTGGGACTGGTCGGCGTAGCCACAGCTGTGCGCAACCTCGGCGAGCGGGCGCGGGCGGCCGGTGCGCAGGCCGTCGGCGATCTGCCCGGAAGCGTGGGAGAACCGCATCAGCCGACTCACCATCTTCGGGCTGTGGCCCACCTCCCGGTCGAAGAGGGTGCGCAGCTGCCGCGGGCTGAGCGCCACATGCTCGGCCAACCCGCTCATCGACCCGGTGCCGCGGTGGCGAGCCATCCAGGTCCAGGCCTCGGCCAGCTCCGGGCGGACCCGGGCCGAACGGCCGGCCGACTCGTAGCGCCCGCGCAGGTAGGCGGCGAGCCGGTTGAAGCGCCGGGACCAGTCCGGCTCCTCGAGCAGCTGCTCGCGCAGCCGGGCGACCTCCGGACCGAGCAGATCGGTGCCCTCGATGGTGAGCACGTTCAGCTCCCGGGCCGGAACGCCGAACACGGCATGAGCAGCCAGCGGGTGGACAGCCAGCTGGATACCGGCTTCATGGCTGGGCCGGCGGACGTAGGCGGAGACCGTGTGCAGGCCGGCGACCAGCACCTCGTTGCACGCGGCGTCGGTCGAAGCCAGGTGCTCTGGACTCGCCCCGGTGGTGATCGGTTCGTCCAGAGAGAGGATGAACGTCAGGTGCGGCGAGGGCAGACCGCGATGGATCCCTGGCTGCTGATCAGCGCTGTGGTAGCCGACCGTGGAGGCGATCAGACCGGGCAGTGCCGGGGCGGCGCGCAGGAACGTGTACGGCGGCTCAACCTCGTCCCGCTGCGCCCGCTGGTCGCGCACCGTCTGCCCGGAAGCCATCCGGCCACGATAGGCCGAAGGCGACCGGGGCGACAGTGCCACGTGCCAGCCGTCGGCGACTCGCCCGTCAGAGCAACCGCGTGACCAGGCCTCTCAGGGGCGGTAGCGCTCGGCGATAGCAGCGGCACGGCGATGCAGGGCGACCCGTAACGTGTCCGGGGCCACCACCTCGGCGTCGGTCTCCAGCTGCCAGAAGGCCCACACCGCGTGCCGCAGGTCCTCGAAGTCGACGTCGAGACGAACCCAGCCGTCCGCCTCGGGCTCCTCACAGCGGACTGCGCGCACAGTGCTGAGCAGTTCTTCGCGCCGCGTCGGATTGATCCGGACCAGGACCCGAAGGCGCTTCTCGGCGAGGAACTGGGCGGTTCGCTGAGTCCAGATGCGATCAAGGTCAACTTCCGCCGGACGCTCCGCGCGGTCCGGCAGCGACTGTGCCGTCAGCATCCGGGAGACACGGTAGGTGCGGTCCTCCCGCGCCTTCATCGCCACCAGGTAGGTGCGATCGCGGACGGTCACCAGACCGATCGGGTCGACGGTGTGCCAGGCGGGCTCCTTCTCGGGCGCGGCATACTGGAAGCGGAGCCGGTGGCCGGTGAGCACCGCCTGGCGGACCTGCCCCATCACTGCGCTGGCCGCCTCCTCGGGGACCAACCGCCTGGAGAGCAGATCTGTCTCCGGCTCGACCAGGAACCGCTGGGCGGCATCGCTCAGGCTGACTCGGTGACCCTCGGGCAGTGCATCCACCACTTTTCGCATGGCAGAGGCCAGAGCAGTGCTGAGGCCGAAGACCTTCTGGCTGCGCCCTGAGCTGGCGGTGAGCAGGGCGAGCGCCTCGTCATAGTTCAGCCCGGTCAGCTCGGTGCGCAGCCCGGGGAGGAGGGAGAACCCGCCGTATCGCCCGCGGTCGGCGTAGATGGGGACGCCTGCGGTCGACAGCGCCTCGACGTCGCGCAGCACGGTCCGCACGGACACCTCCAGCTCGCGAGCCAGCTCGCCCGCGGTCAGCCGACCTCGCTGCCGCAGGAGCAGCACCAGGGAGACCAACCGATCGGCGCGCACCCGATCATTCTGTCCAACAAACATGCCATGACGTGTCGTGTTTCGGGTTCAGGCTTGCTCTGACGGCGTTGAGGACAGTGGCTGCCCAGCCACTGGGCGCCGCGCAACGATGGGAGTCGCAGTGGAACGCACAGCAGTCAATCCGGTGAACTGGTCGCTGGAACTGGGGTTCAACCAGGGCGAGGTCGTGTCCGGGGTGAACCGGACCCTCTACATCTCGGGGCAGACGGCGATGAGCAAGGAGGGTAGGCCCGAGCACGAGGGCGACATCGCCGCGCAGCTCCGGCTCGCCGTGGACAACCTCGACGCAGTACTCACCGAGGCCGGCATGTCACTGATGAACCTGGTTCGGCTCACCGTGTACACCACGGACGTGGACGCGCTGTTCCCGCACTACGGTGTGCTCACTGCACGGCTCGACGCGGCGGGCGTCGCACCGACGACCACGATGCTCGGTGTGGGGCGACTCGCGGTCCCTGGCCAGCTGGTCGAGCTCGACGGCATCGCCGTGGCCTAGAAAGACCACCGGCCGGAGCGGGAATGACGAACGGCGCGATCCCAGCTTTCGCTGGGATCGCGCCGTTCCTTGGTGGCGGGGGGAGGATTTGAACCTCCGACCTCCGGGTTATGAGCCCGGCGAGCTACCGAACTGCTCCACCCCGCGTCGGTGTCATCCACTCTACGGCAGCGTCGGGAGCAGGGGCAAATCCGCCGGCGGTGGCCCCGGTCACACCCCGGGGCCACCGCCCTCCGCTGGAAGGTCAGCCCTCGCCGTCGGTCGGTTCCTCGGTCGCACCCTCGTCGCCGGAGCCGTCACCGGTGATCGACTGACCGGTCAGCTCCTCCTCGGCCTCGATCGCCTCGGCCAGGGCTGCGTTCAACCGGTCCTGGGCGTCGCCGTAGGCGGCCCAGTCCCCGTCAGCCAGTGCGGTGCTGGACTCCTCCATCGCCTGGGCGGCGTCCGCGAGCGCCTGGTTCAGGCGCTGCTGGGCGTCGGAGTCGCTACCGCTACCGTCACCGCCGTCCTGACCAGAGCCGTCCCCGGTACCCTCGTCGGACCCGTCCCCGCTGGCCTCGTCCTCTCCAGGCTCCACTCCGGCGTCACCGGCGTTCGCCCCGGAGTCACCCTGGAACACCTGGTCGAGGGCTTCGTCCAGGGTTTGCGCGAACCCGATCTCGTCACCGAAGGCCACCAGCACTCGCCGCAACAACGGGAACTGGGTGCTGCCCGAGGACTGCACGTACACCGGTTGCACATACAACATGCCTTGACCGACCGGCAGGGTGAGCAGGTTGCCCTGGATCACCTGCGAACCGCCGCGGGAGAGGATGTTCAGCTCGTTGGCGGCGTCGGTGTCGGAGTCGAAGTTGTTCTGCACCTGCCCCGGTCCGGGCACTGTGAGATCTCGCGGCAGTTCGAGCAAGGTGATCGTGCCGTAATCCTCGGACACCTGCCCGGCCTCGCTTCCGGGCTCGGCGTTCACCGCCATGAACCCGGTGAGCACGTTGCGTTGGTCATCATCCAGGATGAACGAGGAGGTCAGCGAGAAGTTCGCATTCTGCTCGTCGCCCGGCATCGCCAGGCTCAGGTAGTACGGCGGTTGTGGCACCTCGTTCGACTCCGTCGGGTCGTTCGGGACCCGCCAGAAGTCACTGCCGGTGTAGAAGGTGGACGCATCGGTCACGTGGTACTGGCTGAGCAGCTCGCGCTGCACCTTGAACAGGTCCTCCGGGTACCGCAGGTGACCCATCAGGTCACCGCTGATCTCCGACAAGGGCTGGATCGTGTCCGGGTAGACCTCCATCCAGGTCTGCAGCACCGGGTCGTCGGGGATGAACTCCTCACCCTCACCACTGCCCTGCCCCCAGGCATACAGGGTCACCGAGCCGTCGTAGGCGTTCACCACCGCCTTGACCGAGTTGCGGATGTAGTTGATGTACTCCGGTAGCTCGGTGATCTGCTGCTGCTCACCGGTGGAGAGCGAGTCGGTGATCGCCGACTCCAGCTCCTGCCGAGCCGAGTACGGGTACTCGTTGGAGGTGGTGTAGGCATCGACCACCCAGACCACCTCGTTGGTGCCGTCCTCGTCGGTGTCCACGACCGCCGGGTAGGTGGTGCCGTCGGTGGTCAGGAACGGAGCCACCCGGTTCACCCGCTCGATCGGGTCCCGGTTGTACAGGATCTGCGACTCCTCGGTGACCCGGTCGGAGAAGATGATCTGCTCACTGCCGAACCGTGCGGCGTAGAGCAGCCGGTTCCACCAGTTGCCCACGGACGGTCCGCCGTCACCGGAGTAGGTGTTGTTCACCACGCCGTTCGGGGCACTGTCGTCCGGGTAGTCCAGCTCCCACGGTTCGGTCCCCTCGGGCGCACCCACGATGGAGTATTCCGGCGAGCTCGGGCTGAAGTAGATCCGCGGCTCGTAGTCACCGAACTCACCGACGCTCGGGATCCCGCGCTGGATGAACTGCGGGCGTCCGTCCGAGGTCACGGTGTTCCCGCGCGCGGCGACCACGCCGAACCCGTGGGTGAAGACGGTGTGGTCGTTCACCCAGCTGCGCTGCCCGGAGCCCTCCAGGTCCAGCTCACGGACGGCGATCACGGTGTCCGTGCTCTCGCCATCGATGTCGTACCGGTCCACGGCGAGGGTCTCCGGGAACGTGTAGTACTGCTTGTTCTGCTGCAGCTGGCGGAACGTCGGGGAAACGATGTTCGGGTCCAGCAGCCGGATGCTCGCCGTGGAGGCGGCATCCTCGCGCAGCGCCCCGGCCTCGGCCACCGTCTCCGCCTCGTACGGCTCCACCTCCACCCGGTTCAGCCCGTAGGCGTCATAGGTGGCATCGATGTTGCGCTGGATGTACTCGGACTCCAGCGCCTGGGCGTTCGGGTTCACCCGCACCGACTGGATGACCGCCGGGTAGGCCCAGCCGACCAGCAGACCGGAGACCACCATCAGCGCCACCCCGACAGCGGGCAGGCGCCAGTTCCCGCGGGCGCCGGTCCACACGAACAGCAGCGCCACGAACACCGCGATGACGGCGAGGATCGCCTTGGCCGGCAGCACGGCGTTGATGTCGGTGTAGGAGGCGCCGTCGAACCGGTCCCCCACATCGGACAGCAGCGAGTACCGGTCCAGCCAGTAGTTCGCGCCGATCAGCAGGGTGATCACCGCGGCCAGGATGGCCGTGTGGATCCGCGCCGCCCGGGAGATCTTCTCCCCCTGGCCCATCGGCTGCAGCGCACCGTAGAGATAGTGCGTGAACACCGAGACCACGGCCGACAGGATCGCGGCCACCAGCAGGAAGGAGACGATGAACCGCAGGAACGGCAGCGTGAACATGAAGAAGGACAGATCGACACCGAACTGCGGGTCGTTCTGCCCCCACTCCTGCCCGTTCAGCGCCAGCAGCGCGTTCTGCCACTGCGCAGTGGCGGTCGAGCCGGCGAAGAACGCGGCCACGATCGGCGCGCCCACGAACACTGCCCGCCGCAGCGGTTCGAACGCTTCCCGGTACCGGTCCAGGTCCTGCTGCTGTGGTGTGGTCGGCACGTACATCGGCCGGTTCCGGTAGGCCACCCGCAGGTTCACCCAGAGCGCGGCACCCATCACCAACGCGCCCGCCACGAACAGCACCGCCCGGGTGATCCACTCGGTCCGGATCACCTGGGTGTAGCCCAGCTGGTCGTACCACAGGTACTCGGTCCAGAACCGGGAGAGGATGAGGAAGAGGACAACCACACCGACGATCACCAGGATCGTGGGCAGCAGCGGGCCCCGCCGTCGGCGCCCGGTGGAGCCTGATGCGGGGCGGCTGGCAGCAAATGACACGAAAAGCACCTCAGGAAGTCGTCAGGGCGTGGCAGGCCCGGCACTCGCCGGGGCTCTACTGCCACAACGCACGGGCCTGTAGGAAAGTTTCGCACACCCTGGAAGGCCTGCGACCATAGCGGGCATGGACGCTGAGCACTCCCCGCGGACCGCCGCCCTGGCCGAGACCGTCCGTGAGGTCGAGCGGCACGTGGCCGCCGAGGGCTGGGACGCCCCGGTGGCGGTGTACGCACTGGTCCGGTCGGCGTCGTTGGTCGCCGCTAGTCCCGAGCTGGCGGCCGAGCTTCCGGACGGCGCAACCTCCGATCCGGAGCATCTCACCGCAGTCGTCCAGGACGGTCTGCCCGAGGCGGACACGTTGGAGGACCTGCTCGCCCAGCTCGCCTGGCCGGAGACCGTGGACGGTGCCGCCGTCGTCGTCGAACGCCTCGTCGTGCCGCCGGAGGCGGAGGCGCAGCTGCCGGGCGAGGATGCCGACCAGGTGGAGTACCTGATGAACCACCCCGAGCGCCAGGACGTGCGGATCGCCGCCGGGGTGCTGCGCACCGGCGAGTCCTGGTGTGCGCTGCGCTCCCGCGCCAACGACGACGATGCAGCGGTCGGCGGCGGGCCGACGGCGGTTCCTGGCCTGGTCGAGGCACTCGCCGCGACGTTGCGTTAGCCGGTCCGGCCCAGGCCGCCGATCAGTTCCAGGACCAGTGCGGCAAACTGCGACTGGCCCTGCGGCGCTGCATCGTCGAGGTAGCTCGAGTGCTGGTAGCCGGCCAGCACCTCGGTCCGCACCAGCGCGTCCAGACCGTACGCGCGGAGCGTGGCCAGCAGCACCTCGGTCTGCTCCCGGCGCCCCGGGACGTCGTCGGCGGCGAGCACGATCAGCGCGGGGGCCAACCGGCTCTGGGTGCCGACATGGAACAACGGCGCCGCCTCATCGACCAGCACGCGACGCGGATCGATCCCGCGTTCGCGCAGCACGGCGAAGTGCGTGGTGGGTTGACCGGCGTCGAACACCCAGCCGGCCACCTCAGCCACGGCCACGTCGGCCTCCGCCAGCCAGCGCGCATCGAAGCAGAGCATCATCGCCAGGTACGCACCGGCCGAGCTCCCGCCGACCAGCAGGCGATGGCCGGGGAACGCGGCCCGTGTCCACGCGATGGCCTCGGCCGCATCGGTGAGGTACTGCGGGTACCGAGCCTGCGGGTAGAGGCGGTAATCGGGTGCGGCGACGGTGACCCCGGCACCGGCCAGCGCATCGAGGACACCGGCCGCGTCCCGTCGGCTCCCTCCCGCCAGACCACCACCGTGGAAGTAGACCAGCACCGGCTCCTCGCGTGCCGGCCGGGCAGTGCGGATGTCGAGGAGCTGGTCCGGGCGCGGGCCGTACGCCACGGTGCGTAGATCCACGAGCACCTCAGCCGGTGCAGCCGGGTAGATCGGCAGCGGTGCCGTCGGCGATCGCCTGCACCGCCTCCTGGGCCTCGGCCAGCGTCGCGACCCGGATCACCTGCAGCCCTTCGGGCACATGCCCGACCACCTCCGCGCAGTTGCTCGCCGGTGCCAGGAAGTACTCGGCACCGTCCCGCACCGCACCGAGCAGCTTCAGCCTGATGCCGCCGATCGGTCCGACCTGTCCGTCCGGGGTGATCGTGCCGGTACCCGCCACCACATGTCCGCCGGCCATCGGTCCCGGGGTGAGCAGATCGATGATGCCGAGCGCGAACATGGTGCCGGCACTGGGACCGCCGACGTTGTCGATCTCGATGTGCACATCGATCGGATAGTCGAACTCGGCGTTCAGGTATACCCCGAGCACGCTGCCGCCATGCCCGTCGTCCCCGGTGCGAATCTCCAGGTCGGTCGGCTCACCGCCGCGATCCACCGTCATCGTGACCACTGTGCCGGGCTCGGTGGCCGCGAGCGCATCGGAGAGATCCTGGTAGGTGGTGATCGCGTGCGCCCCCTCGGGAGTGCGCAGATCGGTGATCACATCACCGTGCTGCACCTGGCCGACCGCTCCGCTACCGGAGACGGGTTCGGTGACGGTCAGCACAGCGGGAACGTCGTACCCGAGCGCAGTCAGTGCGGACACGGTGGCATTCTGCTGCGAGGACGCCATCTGCTGCGCAGCCATCTGGCTCCGCTGCTCCTCGGTGACCTCGGGAGCGAACACGGCCTCCGCCGGCTGCACCACCATGTCCTCGGCCAACCATCCGCGCAGCACGCTTCCGGCCGTGACCGGGAACCCGGGCCCACCGGCGGAGGTGACCGTGGTCAGTCGCAGCTGGCCCTCGTCCTCGGGGTAGGTCTGCGCACCGTCCACGCTGATCAGCGGGTGCTCAGCCACCTCACCGAGGGTGTTGAACGTGGGCCCGGAGGCTTCGACGGCGTAAGGTACCGGCACCAGCAGCATCGCCACCAGCAGGCCCAAGGCGGTCAGCCCGGAACCCACCATGGTGATCGCCCGAGTGCCGATCCGGTAGCGCTGGCGGATCCGCTGCCACCGGGTCGGGCCGGGAGGCGGCGCGGAGGTATCGGGCGTCATACCTCCATCATCGCGCGTGCACGACGATGCCGAGGCACAGCGGGCCTGGTGCGCCGAGAGCGAAAGCACCGCTCGGAGTCTGGTCCGGCCCCGGGCTGATGGTTACCGTGAAGCATGACCGAGGATGACTCCCGCGAGCAGATGCGCCGGATGCTCGAGCAGATGCTCGGGCCGGACGGTGCGGAGGAGGCGCTGCGCGCCCTGGAGGCCAGTGGGATGGACCCGGCCGCCTGGTCCTCGGCGGGTATGCCGGTCAACCCGGAGCAGCTGCAGGCAGCGATGGCGCAGATGCGTCAGGTGCTCGCCGCCGGGGATGACGACGAGTCCCGCTGGCGGATGGCCCACGACGTGGCGCGGCAGGTGGCGCACAGTGGTGGGGATCCCTCGGTCACCTCAGCAGAGGCTGCCCGGGCCCGCTCCATCCTGTCCGTGGCGGACTTGTGGCTGGATGCGGCAACCGACCTGCCACCCGCCGGTGGACAGCACCTCGCACTCTCCCGGGCGCAGTGGGTGGAGCGCACCCTGCCCACCTGGCGCGCAGTGGCCGAACCGGTGGGTTCCTCGGTGGCGGACGCACTCGGTCAGCTGGTGGATCCGGAACAGCTCGCCGAACAGGGGCTGGCCGTCCCGGAGATGCCGATGCTCGCCGGCCTCGACATCGGCTCGATGATGCACACGATGGGTTCGCTGAGCTTCGCGATGCAGGTCGGTCAGGCCGCCGGCACCCTTTCGCGTGAGGTGTTCGGCGGCACGGACGTCGGACTGCCGCTGCTGTCCGAGCCGGCGCTGCTGCTGGTGCCGGCGAATGTGGCCGAGTTCGCCGAGGGTCTGGATGCACCCGCGGACGAGGTCTGGCACTTCCTCGCGGTCCGGGAGGCCGCGCACGCCCGCCTGTTCGCGCACGTTCCCTGGCTGCGGGCCAGCCTGCTCGGCGCCGTGGAGGAGTACGCCCGCGGGATCGAGATCGACCTGGAACAGATGGAGGAGTCGATGCGCGGCATCGACCCCACCAACATGGACCAGCTGCGCTCGGCCCTGGCCGGCGGGATCTTCGCCCCGCACCACACCGAGACCCAGACGCGGGCACTGAACCGGCTGGAGACCTCCCTGGCGCTCGTCGAGGGCTGGGTGGAGGAGGTCACGGCCACGGCCGTCGCCCCGCACCTGCCGCATGCGGTCCCGCTGCGGGAGATGCTCCGGCGACGGCGCGCCGCCGGCGGCCCCGCCGAGGACACGTTCCGCACTCTGGTCGGACTGGAGCTGCGGCCCCGGCGGGCCCGCGATGCCGCCACCCTGTGGGCGATCGTCGCCCGCGAGCAGGGACCGCAGGCTCGGGACGAGCTGTGGTCCCACCCGGACCTGTTCCCCACGGCCGAGGACCTGGACTCGCCCACCGACTTCCTGCAGCGGCGGGCCGACCGGGACGCCGAGTCCTCCGAGATCGACGCCGCCCTGGAGGCGATGCTGGACGGCACCCTGGGCACCGAACCTGCCGATGAGGAGGCAGCCACCGGCGAGGCGCCTGACGAGGGCGATGCGGACGACGCGGACGACGACGCTGACCCGGGGCGCCGCACCGACTGACCCACTCTCCGTCCTTCCCTGTTCTGTCACTCCGCTCCCGCCGTCAGCGACCGGGTGCCGCAGAGCGGGGGCGCGGTCAGCCGTGCCAGACGTGGCTGACGCCGAGGAGGAAGCCGCGCGCGCGTTCGGTGTGCGGGTAGTCGGCCAGCAGTGCCCAGAACTCCTCCCCGTGCCCCGGCTCGATCAGGTGCGCGAGCTCGTGCAGCAGCACGTAGTCGATCACCCACGGCGGCATCCCCTGGACCCGGTCGGAGATCCGCACCGTACCGCGCGCCGGGGTGCATGAGCCCCACCGGGTGTCCTGGTTCGCGGTCCACCGGATCGAGGTCGGCACAGCACGCTCGTCCAGGTACTGGCGCGCGAGCGCGGCTGCCCGGCGGGTGAGCTCGGCGCCGTTCGGACTGCGTCGCCGGTCGGAGTCGGCGAGCCGGGCAAGCATCCGTCGCACCCAGGTGTCCTCCTCAGCCCGGGTGAACCCACTGGGGATGGCCACGATCGTGCGGCCCGCCTCGCGGTAGGCGGAGACTGTCTTGCGACGGCGACTGCTGCGGCGCACCACCACACGGTGGCCGTCCACCTGACGCGCAGAGTCGCGGGTGCTCACCGGACAAGCGTGGCACACCCCGTCTGGGTTATCCACAGCCTCGGCGGCCGGCGCGCAGGCGAGAGGTGCGGTGTGTCAGCCTCTCTGCAGGAGGAGGCGATGATGCGGTTACGTCCCGGCTATCAGGTGTACTGGCACGGCCCCGGGTCCATGCAGATCGGTGTGGACCCCCGATGCGCGGTCGTGCTGGACCGGCTCAGCGAGGCCGAGCAGCGGCTGCTCACCGAGCTTCCGAAGATGATGGATGTGACCTGGCTCCAGGCACGCGGCAACGAGCTCGGGATGCGCCCGGCGCAGGTGCGCACGCTGCAGCGCCGGTTGTCCCGCGCCGGGGTGCTCACCGCTGCCCCGGCCGCCGGGACACCGAGCGAGGACGAACGATACTGGCAGCTCGCCGAGGCCGCCGGGGTGAAACGCCCCGCCGACCGGCGCCGCGCCGTGGTCGAGCTCCGGCATGCCGATCCGGTAGGGCTACGCACCGCGCTGGTGCTGGCCCGGGCGGGTGTGGGCACCATCGTGCTCACCGATCCCGGGCAGGTGCTCGCCGAGGACATCGACACCGGCCTGTACGACGGCGACGATCTGGGCGAGCCTCGGTCCCGGGCAGGGCTGGGGGTGCTCCGCAGCGTGGCACCGCACCTGCGCACCAGCGCACCGGCGGGCACCCGGCCGGACGTGGTGCTGCTGGTGGATCAGCTGGTGGTCGACCCGGTGCCGGTGCGCCGGTTGCAGCGCACCGGGCAGCCGTACCTGAACGTGCTGGTCACCGAGGTGGCGGTGCGGGTGGGCCCCTTGGTGCGCCCCGGCAACGGTGCATGCAGCACCTGCGTGGAGCACTACCGCAGCTCGACCGATCCGCGCTGGCCGGCGGTGGCGGCACAGGCGGCAGTGCGCGGGCGGGGCACTGTGGAGCCCAGCCTGGGCTGGTGGGCTGCGGTCACCGCTGCGCAGCAGCTGCTCGCCCTGGTGGACGGGCGGGAGGTGGCTACCGAGTCGGCGACGGTGGAGCTGGCGGCCTGGGAGCCGATGCCGACCCGCACGGTGTGGGCACCGCACCCGGACTGCGAGTGCGCCGGGTCGCGGCAGGGTGGGACGGGCCCGTCCTCACGCAGCACCACGGCTGCGTGAGGACGAGGCCGCGTACGGGTCGTTCTTGCGGGGGCGTCCGCGGCCGCGCTTGCGAGCGACCACGGCGCCGTCGACGAACACCTCACCACCCCAGACGCCCCACGGCTCCTGCCGATCGAGGGCGCCGGAAAGGCACTCGGCCTTCAGTGGGCAGTCGGCACACAGTGCCTTGGCTGCTTCGACGTCCTCGGTGCGCTCAGCGAACCAGAGGTCCTGGGTGGTGGTGTCCTGACACGGCAGCGGCTGGTCGGTGACACCGACGCTGTCGGTCAGCGCCGGGAAGGTCCAGCTGGTTGCCGAGCCTCCGCGGGACAGTTGATCGAGTACGGAGGTGTACTGCACGACGTGCTCCTGGTGCGAGTTCTGGGTGGTCTGCCAGCCAGGTCCGTGCTTCCGGGAGAGGGGTGAGACCCGGAATGAGAAAAGCCACGGACCCGAGGGGTTCCGTGGCCGCTACGAAGCAGGTGTGATCTGCTCTAACGAAGTGCTGGCCCGGAACCCGGTGCGAGAGTGCCGCCAATGGCGCCGCCTGCGGCGGTCATGCCACGGAAGCCGGCGGTGCGATCGATGCGCGGGTAGGTGAACACCTGGGCATCGCGCAGTCGTGCGCCGGTCTTCGGCAGACTCATCGTGATGATCATCTCCATGGGGTATTCACCTCCTTCTTCTCATCGAACCGCTGGTGCTGGCTAGGCACGGCTCGTACCGGTCAGGAACGTTGACCACCTTACGGGCAGTGCCCCGGGGGCCCAAGCCTTTTTCTGAACTTTTTTGAAGATTCTTTCCCGGGACGGGTTTTTCGCTGTGATTCCGGGGAAAACTCAGGTGCGTGAATCGGCGACTCAGGCCGCGCCGGAGCCGGCAGCGCTCAGTCAGCGACGCCGGCCGGATCCTCCCCGCGCACCACGGCGAGGATCTGCGCGCCGTAGGCCTCGAGCTTGGTCGGTCCGATGCCACGCAGCAGGGCGAGCTGGCGCAGCTGGCTGGGTTGGGCAGCGGCGATCGCCACCAGGGTGGAGTCGTGCAGCACGGTGAACGCCGGTTTGTCGATGGCTTGTGCGGTGCTCGCCCGCCAGTCGCGCAGCCGTTCGAAGACCTCCGGGTCGGCGTCGTTCTCGGTCAGCGCCGTGGACAACGCATCGGCCCGGCCGGCCCGGGACCGCCGGGACTTGGGCGTGCGGGCGCGTTCCTCGGCCGGCCAGATGCCGTCCAGGAACCGGGTGTGCCTCCGGGTACCGCGCCCGCCCACGTTCCGGGCGCGGGCATAGGACAGGGACAGGTGTTCCCGAGCCCGGGTGATGCCCACGTACAGCAGTCGACGCTCCTCGGCGACCGCATCCTCGGTCTCGGCCATCGAGATCGGCAGCAGCCCGTCACTGGCTCCCACCAGGAACACCGCATCCCACTCCAGCCCCTTGGCAGCGTGCAGGGAAGCGAGCGTCACGCCGTCGACCGTGGGGGCGTGCTGGGCGGAGGCACGCTCCATCAGCTCGGCCACCAGGTCCTCCAGCCGGGCCCCTCGGCTGGTGTGCAGGTCGTCCGCCAGCTGGACCAGCGCGTTCAGCGACTCCCACCGTTCCCGGACCGCGCCGCGGGCCGCCGGCGGTTCGGGCGCCCAGCCCGCGGTGGCGAGCACGTCCCGCACCGCATCCGGTAACGGCGTCTCCCCCTGGCTGCGGGCGGCGCCGCGGAGCAGCACGATGGCGTCCTTGACCTCCTTGCGGGAGAAGAACCGTTCCCCGCCCCGGACCAGGTACCCCAGACCGGCCTCGCTCAACGCCTGCTCGAACGCCTCCGACTGGGCATTGGTGCGGTACAGCACGGCGATCTCGCTGGCCGGCACCCCTCTGTCCACCAGCCGGCGAGCCTGCTCGGCCACCCCGCGTGCCTCTGCCTGGTCGTCGTCGTAGGCGGTGAAGGTCGGCGCCGGCCCGGTCGGGCGCTGTGCCTGCAGTTCCACGGTGGCATCCGGCCGAAAACGGCCGGCCCGGGCGAGCACCGCGTTCGCCAGGGACACCACCTGTGGGGTGGACCGGTAGTCCCGGACCAGGCGGATCACCGGTGCCTCCGGATAGGTCCGGGAGAACGTGGTCAGGTAGCGGGAGGTGGCACCGGTGAAGGAGTAGATCGTCTGCGCGGCGTCACCCACCACGCACAGCTCCTTCCGGTCCCCCAGCCAGAGGGAGAGCAGTCGGTGTTGCAGCGGAGACACGTCCTGGAACTCGTCCACCACGAAGTGCCGGTACTGCCGGCGTACGGTGTCGGCGACATCGCCGCGCTCGGCGAGGATGCCGACCATCAGCAGCAGCACGTCCTCGAAGTCGATCACGTGCCGGTCGGTCTTGGCGTCCTCGTACACCGAGAGCAGGCGGGCGATGGTGGTGGCGTCGAAGCCGGCCACCCCCTCCCGACCGGTCCGGGCCGAGGCGCGGGCGTAGTCGTCCGGGGTCACCAGGGAGACTTTCGCCCACTCCACCTCCGCGGCCAGGTCCCGGATCGCCAACCGGTCCACGGACAGGCCGAGCCGGCCGGCCGCCTCGCCGATCAGCGGTGCCTTGTGCTCCATGATCCGGGGCACGCTGCCACCGATCGTGCTGGGCCAGAAGTAGGACAACTGGCGCAGTGCGGCGGCATGGAAGGTCCGGGCCTGCACCCCGGCGACGCCGAGGTCGCGCAACCGTGAGCGCATCTCCCCGGCCGCGCGGGCAGTGAAGGTCACCGCCAGCACCGTGGTGGGGTTGTACACACCGGCGGCCACCCCGTGCGCGATCCGGTAGGTGACCGCCCGGGTCTTGCCGGTGCCGGCCCCGGCGAGCACGCACACCGGACCG
Source organism: Candidatus Ruania gallistercoris (assembly GCA_019116305.1). Classification (GTDB taxonomy): domain Bacteria; phylum Actinomycetota; class Actinomycetes; order Actinomycetales; family Beutenbergiaceae; genus Ruania; species Ruania gallistercoris. Next base: position 53,995 of record DXBY01000078.1, read on the forward strand.
GTCAGCTGCTCAGCGACGGCGCGCTGGTCCTCGTCGAGGGCATCGAGGAGAGCATCGGCATCGGGTGGGGCTGGTGTGGTCATCACCCCTGATTCTCGCAGCCTGCGCCGACATCGCCGGCGGGAGTGTGCACAGCGTGCCGGGGAGCCCGGAATACCGGATCCGGACCGCTCGTTGACCGAGCAGACCCCCACCGCCGCCCCATGGAGGACCAGTGAGCAGCACCGCCCCACCCCCGCCCGGAACAGTCGTGATGTACAGCACCACCTGGTGCGGTTACTGCCGCCGACTGAAGACCCAGCTGACGGGCGCCGGCATCCCGTTCACCGAGGTGAACATCGAGACCGAGCCGGAGGCGGCTGCCCTGGTGGAGCGGGTGAACGAGGGCAACCAGACCGTGCCCACCCTGGTGTTCCCGGACGGCTCGGCGGCCACGAACCCGTCCCTGGCGCAGGTGCAGGAACGCCTCGGCGCGTAGGGGTGACCCCGCCGGAGACAGAGCAGCGGGCCCCGACCACGGTGACTGGTCGGGGCCCGCTGCTGTGCGGTGGGCTCAGGCGCTGCCGAAGTTCACCGAGGCGTTCTCCCCGCCGTGGGAGATGGCGACCCGGATCGCCGGGATCGACTCGTCCGCCAGGCCGGTGATCAGCTCGGTGAGCTGGTCCGAGCGCTCGTCGGCGGTCGCGGCGAGGTCCTCGGCGTACTCGGCGATCTCGTCGTGCTCGGCGAAGCTGTCGGCCTCGGTCAGCGCGGCGAGGACGTCGGCAACGGAGTCCTCGGTCACCTCCACCTGGGTCAGTTCGGCGAGTTGGTCGGCAGACACTGTGAGCACGGTCCGGTAGTCGTCGTCGGTGAGCACGGTGTAGGCCGGGCCCTCGGTCGCGGTGTGCCCCTCGGAGGACAGGCCCACGTCGGAGCCGGTGGAGTCCTCGTCGGCGGCCTCACTCTCGGCCGCTGTGTCTTCGCCCGGTTCTGCCGAGGCCGGGGCGCTCTCCTCCGGAGCGTCGGAGGTGGCGGATCCGGCGCCACCACAACCAGCAAGGGCGAGCACTGCCAGCAGGGCTCCCGCAGACCACAACCGCTTCACGTTCTTCCTCCGATTCTCCGCTGGGCAGGACGATGTCGGCCGGATATCCCGGCCATCGATGAAGCCCCCGTCGCGCCCCGATATCTGGACGCTACGCCGCGCCGAGAACGGCGGTCAAACCGTTTTCCGTGACCCTGGTCGCAGTGTGAGCAAGGACACCTGTGCGGCGCCTCGACCGCGAGGATTCCCCCTCATCGTGGCCGCGGCAGCGGCTGCCCGAACCAGTCCTCGATCAGCGCGCGGGCCACCGAGGTCGGCCGGGGCGGGCGGATCAGTCCGTCCGCCCATGCCTGGGCGATCTCCGCCCGGGCGACGAACCGGGCATCGACCACCTCATCTCCGTCGGCGACCGGTTGGCGGTCCTGGCTGCGCCCGGTGAACGCGCACATCAGCGAGGCGGGGAACGGCCATGGCTGGCTCGCTCGGTAGGCCACCGGGCCGACCCGAACCCGGGTCTCCTCGAGCACCTCCCGACGCACTGCCGCCTCCAACGACTCCCCCGGTTCGACGAATCCGGCCGGTACCGAGTACTGGGTGGCCGGCCAGTGCGCGGAGCGCGCGATCAGCAACCGGTCGTCCGGGTCGGTGATCGCCATGATCACCGCCGGGTCGGTACGTGGGAAGTGCTGGGACCCCTCCTGTGGGCAGCGGCGGACCCACCCGGCCGCCTCCACCACGGTGCGAGCACCGCAGCGCGGGCAGTGCTGGTGCCCGCTGTGCCAGTTCGCCAGGGCGAGCGCCGCAGTGGCCAGAGCGGCATCCACCTCACCGAGCAGCGCGCCGATGTCGCGCAGGTTCACCGCCCGGGGCCCGTCCGCGGCACGGTCGGCGGGCCCGTTCCCGGCCGGCCAGTGCTGCCCGGGGCTTTCCTCGGTGGCGGCCGGCTCGAGTGCGGCGAGGTAGTGCCGGCCCGCGGCTGTGCCCAAGTAGGCCCAGAGCACGTCGGCGTCTGCTGCCCCGGACGGTCCGCCGTCGGCTGGAGTGGTGACCAGCTCCGGCTCCTCGGTGCTGAAGTCGGCGAGCACCTGGGTGCCACGCACGGTGAGCACGCGGGTGGCCGGATCGGCCGCGAGGCTCTCCAGCAGTCCGGCTTGGGTGCGCCGGGCAGTGTCTCGGTCCAGCCCGAGGCGGGAGAGCGGGAGGTCGTCCGAGTTCACCGATCCACCGTAGTTCACAACGCGCCGCGGCCAGCGCCCTGGTCTGCGCCGTGCCTGGCCTACCGTGGTGCCGTGTCCGAGAACCAGCGCTCCCCTCTCGCCCTGGCGGCCCTGGCCACAGTGGCGATCCGTGGTTTGGACGTGGTCGCCACCCGGCCCCCACGCCACCCCGGCGCCGACTTCGACGTGGTCGGGGTGATGGATGCCGAGAAGCGGCGCTGGATCGTGCGCGCACCGCGCACCGCAGCAGCCGGTGCCGCGCTCGAAGGAGAGGTCGCGCTGCTGGAGGTGCTCGGGCAGGCCGTCGACGGCGGAGCGTTGCGGTTCCAGGTCCCTCGCCCGGGCGGGTTCGCCCCGTTGCCCGAGGGCGGCCGCGCGATGGTCTACCGCGAGTTGGTCGGCACCCCGGTGCAGATCACCGGGCTACGGCCTGGACCGGGGCTGGCGGCCGCGCTTGGCCGGGCGCTGGCGTCGGTGCACGAGCTGGACCCGCGCCCGGTGGCCGATGCCGGTCTGCCGTCCTACGACGCCGAGTCCTACCGGCAGCGTCGGCTCACCGAGGTCGACGAGGCGGCCCGCACCGGCCACGTCCCGGCGGGGCTGCTGCGCCGGTGGGAGCACGCGTTGGAGAACGTGGCCCTGTGGCGGTTCGGGGCGACCCCGGTGCACGGAGACCTGGCCGCGGAACACGTGCTGGTCAAGGATGGGGAGATCGCCGCGATCCTGGACTGGTCCGAGGCGCGGGTGGCCGATCCGGCCGACGATCTCGCCTGGCTCTACGCCGAGGCCGATGACGAGGCGCTGGAGTCGATCCTGGAGGCCTACGCGCTCGCCCGCACGGAGAGCACTGACGATCACCTGGGTGACCGGGCACTGCTCGCTGGTGAGCTGGCGCTCGCCCGGTGGCTGATGCACGGCGTGCGGGCCCGGGACGGTCAGGTCATCGATGACGCGATCGGGATGCTCGGCCAGCTCGAGGTGGATCTCGCCGGTGCCGGACCGATCGGCCAGGTGGAGCCGGTGGTCGAGCCGGTGGTCGAGCCGATTGAGCCACAGGATCTCGAGGACGATGAGCTTGAGGACGATGAGCTCGACGAACCGCGGGCCACCTTCACCGGCGATGACTCGGACACCGCCGAGCTACGGACCGACGAGCTCCGGGTCCCCGACTACGAACGGCGGGCAGTGCCGCGCGGCCAGGACGACACTCCCACAGCGCAGCTGCCGCCCCAGTCGCCCGCTGACCGGGACTGAGCCGGCGAGCCGGCGCCGTCAGGCTGCGGCCGAGCGGAACTGGGACCGGTAGAGCTCGTCGTACCGGCCGCCGGTGGCGAGCAGCTCGGTGTGTGAGCCGGTCTCCACGATCCGGCCGGCTTCGAGCACCAGGATGGTGTCCGCAGCCCGGATGGTGGACAGCCGGTGGGCGATCACGATCGCCGTGCGGCCGGCCAGCGCCTCGGTGAGTGCCTCCTGCACTGCGGTCTCGGAGGTGTTGTCCAGGTGCGCCGTGGCTTCGTCCAGGATCACCACCTGGGACCGGGCGAGCAGAACCCGGGCGATGGTCAGTCGCTGTCGCTCCCCGCCGGAGAGGCGGTACCCGCGTTCACCGACCACAGTGTCCAGCCCGTCCGGCAGGGAGCTGATCAACGGCTGCAGCCGGGCGCGGGCCAGGGCGTCCCAGAGCTCGGCGTCGGTGGCCTCGGCGCGGGCCAGCAGCAGGTTGGCCCGGATGGTGTCGTGGAACAGGTGACCGTCCTGGGTGACCATCCCGATGGTGGCCCGCAACGAGTCCGCGCTGAGCTCGCGCACATCGGTGCCGCCGATCCGCACCGCACCCTCGTCCACGTCGTACAGCCGGGGCAGCAACGAAGCGATGGTGGACTTGCCCGCACCTGAGGAACCGACCAGTGCCACCGTCTGTCCGGCCTCGGCCCGGAAGGAGACCTCGTGCAGCACTCTCTCCCCGCCCCGTTCGTCGAGGGTGGCCACCTCCTCCAGCGACGCCAGCGAGACCCGCTGGGCCGAGGGGTAGGCGAAGCTGACCCGGTCGAACTCCACCGAGACCGGCCCGGTCGCCGCTGCCCGGGCGTCCGGGAGCTCCTGGATCAGCGGTCGCAGGTCGAGGACCTCGAAGACCCGCTCGAAGCTGACCATCGCACTCATCACCTCCACCCGCGCGTTCGCCAGCGCGGTCAGCGGCGCGTACAGCCGGGTGAGCAGCAGCGCCAGGGAGACCACGTCTCCGGCGGCGAGCGTGCCGTTCAGCGCGAGTGCGCCACCGAGGCCGTAGACCAGGGCGAGCGCCAGAGCGGACACCAGGGTGAGCGCGATCAGGAACACCTGCTGCAGCATGGCGCTGCGGATGCCGATGTCGCGCACCCGTCCGGCGCGCACGGAGAACTCCGCCGACTCCTGCGCCGGCCGGCCGAACAGCTTGATCAGCGTGGCTCCCGGTGCGGAGAAGCGTTCGGTCATCCGGGTGGTCATTGCGGCGTTGTGGTTCGCGGCCTCGCGGCGCAGCCGGGCCAGCCGTGCCCCGAGCCTGCGGGCCGGCAGCACGAACACCGGCAGCAGCAGCAAGGTCAGCAGGGTCACCTGCCAGGACAGGCTCACCATCACCACCAGTGCCAGGAGCAGGGTGACCGCGTTGCTGACCACTCCGGAGAGGGTGTCGCTGAACGCGCGCTGGGCCCCGAGGACGTCGTTGTTCAGCCGGCTGACCAGCGCCCCGGTGCGGGTGCGGTTGAAGAAGGCGACCGGCATCCGCTGCACGTGGTCGAAGACCGTGGTGCGCATGTCCAGGATCAGTCCCTCACCGATGGTGGCCGAGAGCCACCGCTGCGCCATGCTCAGCCCGGCCTCGGCCAGGGCAATCACCGCGATCACCACCGCCAGGGTGAGCACCACCGAGAGCGCCGCCTCGGCCACGATCGCGTCCACGACCCGCCCGGCGAGCAGCGGGGTGGCCACAGTGACCGCCGCGAGCACGACGCCGATCGCGACGAACAGCACCAGCCGCCGGCGGTGCGGGCGGGCGAAGGTGCCGATCCGGCGCAGGGTCGCCCGCGAGAACGGCCGCCGGTCCTGCTGTGCGGTCATCGTGGTGTACATCGAGTGCCAGGCGGCCGTCTCCATGCTCATCCGGATCCCTCCCCGGCTCAGGTGCACTTGCGGAACTCAGCCTGCTACCTCAACATTGGTTGAGGTCAACCGGGCGGGAGGTGTGACGGTGACCACTCCGACATGGCACCAGGGCGAACTCAGCGTGGGCGAGGTGGCCGCGCGCAGTGGAGTCGCGGTCTCCGCACTGCACTTCTACGAACGGCACGGGCTGATCCAGGCTCGGCGCACCTCGGGAAACCAGCGCCGGTACCGGCGGGACGTGCTCCGCCGGGTGGCGCTGATCCGGATCGCGCAACGCGTCGGGATCCCGCTCGCCGACATCCGCGCGGCGCTGGCCGAGCTTCCGGAGGCGCGCACGCCCACCCGCCGGGACTGGCAGCAGCTCTCCGAGCGGTGGCGGTCCGAGCTGGACGAGCGGATCCACCGCCTGCAGCAGCTCCGGGACGACTTCACCGAGTGCATCGGCTGCGGCTGCCTGTCCATCGACCGGTGCTCACTGGCCAATCCCGAAGATGCGCTGGCCAGTCACGGGCCGGGGCCGCGGCGGTTGCTGGAGAACTGAGCGCCGGCACGGCGCCTCGACCTCAGAGCACGGTCGCTGCGTCGTCGAACTCCAGCCGGGGCAGCCGCGGCAGTGGTGTGCCACTCCCCTCGGCCCGGCCCACGTTGACCACCATCAGGGACCGCCAGCCGTTCTCGGTGAAGAACTCGGCGTCCACAGCGTCGGCGTCCATCCCGTCCATCGGACCGGCCGCCAGCCCGGCCGCGCGCAGCCCGACGATCAGGTAGCCGGCCTGGATGAGGGCATTCTTGCGGGCCATCGGCTCGCAGACCTCCGGCGACCGGCTCAGCTGCTCCTGCACCTGGGGGGCGTGCGGGAACAGGGTGCCCATGTGCTGATGGAAAGCGGGGTCGGCGGCCAGCACCAGGGTCAGGGGCGCCGAAGCCACCCGGTCCCGGTTGCCCTCGTCCATCAGCGGCACCAGTCGCTCGCGGGCCGCACCCCGGCGGAGCACCAGCAGCCGCAGCGGCACGATGTTCATCGCCGTCGGACCCCATTTGATCAGGTCGTACACCTGCCTGATCTGCTCCACGTCCACCTCGTCGTCGGCGAACTCGCGCGCCGTCCGGGCGGTGCGGAAGAGCTGGTCCGCGGTCTCGGAGTCGATGTGCAGGTCTCGGACGAGGGTGTCGATGCTCATCTCTCCAGCATACAGTTGAACCTTAAAGCATCCAGCGGGTGCGGGCGTGAGATTCGCCACCAGGCTGCTCCCGGATCAGCTGACGGCGGCGAGCACCTCCTCGATCTCCTGCTCGGTGATCGTGCCCGAGCTGATGCTCTGCCCGGCGCCGACGTAGACGAACGAGGCCTGGATCTGTTCCAGCGGCTGGTTGTGCAGCCGGGACCAGGCGAGCCGGTAGAGGGCGAGCTGCATCTGCCGGGCACGTAGCGTGCCGGCATCGGTCGGCGGTGCGCCCGTCTTCCAGTCCACGATGTGCACTCCGCCTTCGGCAGCGGCGAACACCGCGTCGATCCGACAGCGCACCATCACCGAGCGCACCGGGGTCTCGATGTCCACCTCCACACCGAGCGGGGTGGCGCCGGCCCACTCGCTGGCCAGGAAAGCTCGCTGCAGCTCGGCCAGCGCCACGTCCTCCCCGGTGAGGTCGTCGTCGGCGCCGGGCAGGTCCTCCCAGTCGAGCAGGGCTCGGGACCCGAAGTACTGCTCCACCCAGGCGTGGAACCTGGTCCCGCGCCTGGCCTGCACGCTGGGCTGGTGCGGGACCGGACGGCGGCGGCTGCGCTGGAAGGCGTCCCGGTCCTGGGCGAGCGCCACCACGGCGGAGGCGGACAGGTGTGCCGGGCGGTCCGGCGCCGGTGTTGCGGCACGGTCCCGTTCGGCGAGCAGTAGCTCCGCGTCCCGCCACCAGTCCTGGGCCTGGGCACTCACCCCGGGCAGCACCGCCGCAGCCTGCTCCGGCCAGAGCTGGTCCCACTGCCGGCCGATGGTCACCTCCGGCTCCGGCCAGCTGGCAACCTGGCTGGCAGCCCCGGCCGGGTTCGTCTCGTGCCGGGACTCGGCGGGCAGATCGGCGCCGGCCACCAGGCCCGCCTCGACCAGCTCCCGAAGGAATGGCGAGGGCCGTTTCGGCCGGGTCTGGTTCACCCAGAAGGAGCCGGTGAGCAGCAGCTCGTGCCGGGCGCGGGTGAGCGCCACATAGGCCAGCCGTCGCTCCTCGCGAAGCAGCCGCTCCCCCTCCGCCAGCCGGAACTGCTCCACAGCGGACTCCACCTCGGTGTGCGTACCGGCCTCTTCCACCGCCAGCTCGGGCAGCGATCCGGCGTCCCCCCGCAGGAAGTACGGCAGCGTGCCGATCGGGGTGAGCCAGCCACCGCTGGTGACCGGCTTACCCTCGGCCGGGGTGTGCTGAAGTGAGGGGAAATCGCCCATGTTCATCCCGGCGACCACCACACAGTCCCACTCCAGCCCCTTGGCGGCGTGCACGGTCATGATCTGGATCGCCTGCGGATCAGGTTCGGCCTCGATCACTTCCAGGCCGCGCTCCTCGTCCTCGGCGACGTCCAGGTAGGTGAGGAAGCCGCTCAGCGTGGGGCTGTCGGCGGATCCGGCGAAGTCGGCGCCCGCGGCGGTGAAGGCATCGAGGTGCCGGCGGGCGTGCCCGGCGCTGCCCGGAGTGGCGGCGAGCACCTCGATGTCCAGCTCGAGGGCCTGCTCGGTGGCTGTGATCAGCTCCGGTACGGACAGGTGGGTGAGCGCGCGCACCTGTCGGATTGCCCCGGCCAGGCGCTGCAGCCGGCTGGTGGCGGCTGCGCTCAGCGACACCCCGCGCGAGTTCTGCCAGCCCTCCCGCGGCAGCCGGTCGACCGCCTCGACCAGGCTCGCCTCCTCCACGGCCTCCCGGACCTGGGGCACCTCCTCGGCCGGCGCACCGGCCCCGGCCGCACCCTCCTGACCGTCGGGTCGGGCCCAGGACGTCGCCTGGCTGCGGGCCCAGTCGGCGAGCACCCGCAGATCGGCGGCGCCGAGGTTCACGCTCGGTCCGGTGAGCAACCGCATCATCGCGTCCCCGCGCGAGGGGTCGTGCGCCACCTGCAGCGCCGCACGTACGTCGGCAACCTCCGGTGTGGACAGCAGTCCAGCCAGACCGACCACCTGGCAGGGCAGACCGGCCGCGGTCAGCGCCTGTTCCACGGCCACGAACTGGGCGCGCCGTCGGCACAGCACGGCCGCGGAGAACCCCTCCGGGGACCAGCGTGCGGCCAGGTAGGCGGCGATGTACTCGGCTTCGGCCAGATGGGTCTCGGTGTAGTGCGCCTGCACCCGGCCCGCACCGGCGCCGGGGCGCGGGACGAGGGCGGCGACCGCGTCGGTGCGCAGCGGGGCGGCAAGGTGGTTCGCTGCAGCCAGCACAGCCAGGTCGTTGCGCCAGGCGGTGCTCAGGTTCACGATCCGCGCCGGGCCCGCTGTCCCGGGGAACGTCGCCGGGAAGTCGAGCAGGGTGCCGGCGGCGGCGCCGCGCCAGCCGTAGATGGCCTGGTTCGGGTCGCCGACCGCGGTCACCGGGTGGCCGCCACCGAACAGCGCACGCAGCATCTGCACCTGGGCGATCGAGGTGTCCTGGTACTCATCCAGCAGCACGGCCCGGTACCGGGACTGCTCCCCGGCGCCGACGTCGTCGACCTGGTCGGCGATCGTGGCGGCCAGCCGCACCTGGTCACCGAAGTCGACCACGCCGTCGGCACGTTTACGCGCGATGAACGCCTCGACCAGGTCCATCAGCTGACGCCGGGTGCGCAACGAGGCCACCACTTTCGCCACCGCAGCCCGCACCCCGGGCTTCTTGCCGGGCTCGTCCTCCTTGGCCAGGATGTCCTGGACCAACCGGTCGATGGCGGTGGCCGCCTCCTCCGGGCTGCGGCCGTGCTCGGAGAGCTCGGCCGCCAGCGCCGCCACCGCATCGACGACGGTACTCACCGCCGAGGTCGTCTCCACCTCCTCGGTCCAGGTCTGGACCAGGTCGTCGGCGAGCTGGTACCGGCCGGCGTCCCCGATCAGGGTCGCGTCCGGATCGACCCCGATCCGGAGCGCATGGTCGGTCACCAGTCCGGCGGCATAGGAGTTGTAGGTGGCGATCCGTGGCTGGTCCTCGACCGGATCGGTGCCCAGCCCCCCGACCCGCGCGAGCCGGCGCAGCCGGGACCGGATCCGCACCGACAGCTCCGAGGCGGCTTTCCGGGTGAAGGTCAACCCGAGGATCTCACTGGGCCGCACCAGCTGGTTTGCCACCAGGTAGACGACCCGGGCGGCCATCGTCTCGGTCTTGCCCGACCCGGCCCCGGCCACCACCAGCATCGGCTCCAGCGCCGCCTCGATCACGCTCTGTTGTTCGGCAGTGGGCGGCGGCTGGCCGAGTGCCTCGGCGATCGCGGCCGCGGTCCAGATCCGGTGCGGGCCCGCGGCAGGTTCCTCGTTCGTGCTCATCGGGCGACCCGATCGCCGGTGGGTTGTGCCGGGCACGAGGTGAGCACCGGGCAGGTGCGGCAGGTCTCGTTCGGCCGGGCTTCGAACCTACCGGCCGCCATCGTCTCGGCACCGGTGCGGATCAAGGCCTCGGCCCACCCCGGGTCGGTGTCCTCGGTGAGCGGACCCTGGTCCCGCTGGGCGGCGTTCTTCGCCTTGGTGCCCACGTAGAGCAGGGCGGCGCCTGCGCTGTGGTCCAGGGACGGCGGATCAGCGGCCCCCTGCTCTGCGAACGCCTCCGCAAAGCCACCCCGGTCGGCAGCCACCTGGTAGGACCCCAGCTGCGGATGTCGGGTGGCATCGGCGGCGCTGACCGGGGTGGACCCGGTCTTCAGGTCCACGATCCGCACCCCCGCGTCGGTCAGCTCCACCCGGTCGACCTGTCCACGCAGCACCGCCCGGCCCAGGTCCACCTGGAACGCTACCTCGGTGGCGACCGGACCGGGGTGGGCGGCGAGATAGTCGGCGAGCTTGTCCGCCATCTCCTCGGCGCGCCGGCGCTGCACCCTCGCCACCCAGCCCTCCGGCAGGTCCAGCTCGTGCCAACGGGCGTCCAGCTCCGCGTGCAGCTGGTCCCGGCTGCCGTGCGGGTAGGCAGCGGCGATCTCGTGGATCAGGTTGCCCAGGCTCTGGGCGGCGCTATCCGCCCGTTGGCCCCCGGAACGGGTCAGCATCCACCGCAGCGGGCAGGTGGTGACCAGCTCCATCGTCGACGGGCTCACCGGCACCGGTTCGTCGGCCTCGGCCAACGGTTCGGCGCTGGTCGGGGTGAGCAGCGCCGGCCAGTCCAGCGGGTCCGCGCCCGGGACGTCCCGGGTGGCCAGGTGGCTGAGCAGCGCGGCCGCCTCCGAGGCCAGCGCCAGCTCCTCGGCACCGACCTGGTGGCCGAGGAGGACCGGACGCAGCTGTGCCCGCAGCCGGCCGACGAGCCCGCGCAGGTCCAACGGGTGCGGCACCTGCGCGACCACCGGCGTCTCCTCGGTATCGGGCAGCAGCGCCTCGACGAACATCGACGGCCGGGCGTCGGTGGTCAGCACCGCGGTGACCAGCACCTCCTCCCGAGCCCGGGAGCAGGCGGAGACGAAGGCACGCAGCTCCCCCTCCTGCACCTCCCGTCGGGCTCGCCGGAACCGGTCCAGCTCCGCCCCACCCTGCCCGCGGGAGGTGGCCACATGTCGCGCGGTGGCGATATCGGCCAGCTCGGCGGCGCCGAGCAGCGAGTCCCGGATGCGCAGGTCGGGCCAGACCTCCTCCTGGACCCCGGCCACCACCACCACGTCCCACTCGCCACCGGCCGCCCCCGCGGGGGTGTGCACGGCGACTGCATCGCCCAGCCGGCCCTGCTCGGCGAGGGTGTCGGCGGGGAAGTCCTGGGCTTCCAGGTGCGCCAGGAACCCGGCCGGTGAGGCCATCGTGGTGCGGTCGGTGAACTGCTCGGCCGCCCGGAACAGGGCCATCACCGCATCCAGGTCGGTATCCGCCCGGTCCGCACCGGCGCCACCGGCCAACGCCTGCCGCTGCCAGGTTCGGGACAGCCCGGTGGCCGACCAGATCGCCCAGAGCACGGTCTCCACTGTGGCCGCCTCCTCCGCCAGGGCCGCCCGGCCCGCGCTGAGCACCCCGACCACCGCCCGCACACCACGGGCCAGCCGGGCCGGCAGCTCCACGTCCAGCGGCTCCCCGGCGGCAGCACCGGTCAGCAGCGCAGCGACCAGCTCGTCGGAGTGCCGTGCGCCGCCGGCGGCGCGCTCGGCCTGGCGCAGGTGCCGACGCAACGCGCGCACGGTGACCGGATCCATCCCGCCGACCGGTGAGCACAGCAGCGCCACCGCATCGGTGGGGTCCACCTGCTCCTCAAGGATGCACCGCAGCGCCAGCAGCAGCGGGCTGACCGCCGGCTCGTCCCGCAACGCCCGGTCCGGCAGCGCCATCTCCAGCGGCACACCGGCGCTACGCAGCCCCCGGCGGATCGCACCGGCCAGTGCGCCGGAGCGCACCAGCACCGCCATCTGCGCCCACGGCACCTCGTGGTGCACATGCTGTTCGCGCAGGTAGCGGGCGATCGCCGCGACCTGCTGGGCCTCGCTGGCCAGCAGGGCGGTACGCAGCTGCGACCCGGTCCGCCCGGGTGCGGCGCGGCGGCGCTGGGTCTCCTGCAGCGTGGGCAGACCCGCGCTCAGCGCGGCGATCGGCTCGCGCAGACCGGGGCCGTGCCGCCAGACGGTGCCGAGCACATGGGTGCGCGCACCCCAGGCACCGTCCTGGCCCGGAGGCAGGGAGGCGGTGTGCAGCAAGGCCGGCAGGCCGCCACGGAACTGCTGGACGGCGAGATCGGCGTCGCCGAACACTGCCAGCTGGGCACCGTCGTCGGCGAGTGCGTCCAGCAGCCGGGCGGTGGCCAACGTGGCGTCCTGGTAGTCGTCGTGCAGCACCAGGTCCCACTGGGGCCGCTCGGTGCCCGGCACCTCCTCCGCCCAGGTGCGCAGGGCGTAGGTCGCCTCGTCCACGATCGAGGCGGCGTCATAGCGCGCCCCGCGGTCCGGGGTGGTCTGCCCGAGCGCCATCACCTGGGTGTACTCGGCAAGCAGCCCGCCGGCGGCGACCCACTCCGGCCGGTCGTGCCGGCGCCCCCACTCGGCCAGGCCCTGCCCGTCCAGGCCCGCCTCGGCCGCGCGCATGTGCAGATCGCGCAACTCGTCGCGGAACGCCCGCAGCTCGAGTGCTTCCGGCGGCACGGAGGCCGGCCAGTCGATCGCCACCCCCTCTCCGGCGGCGTGCCCGGCGAGCAGCTCGGTGAGGATCTGGTCCTGTTCCGGCCCGCTGATCAGTGTCGGTGGCGGCTCACCGCGCAGCGTGGCGCGCAGGCGCAGGATGGCGAACGCCAGGGACGCCGGGGTGCGCACCAGCACTGAGGAGGTGGTGCGCTGCAGGCGGGCGGCGACGGCGTCGCGCACCACGGCGGCACGACGGCGGGTGGGTACCAACAGCACCCCGGTACCCCCGACCGTGGTGAGCCACCGGGTGAAGGTGTCGATCGCCGTCGTGCTCTTTCCCGTTCCGGGTGCCCCGTGCACCACGTGGTGCCCACCAGCGAGGATCGCCGCACTGGCGGCGCGCGCGATCGGGTCCTCCGGGGCGGTCATGACTCGATCCCACCATCAGCCACCGACACCACCGCCCGGCTCAGGGCGCCGGCCAGGCGTTCGGCAGGCAGCCGTCCAGAGTGATCGTCTGCTGCTGCATCAGCGGCGCCACCTCGCCGTTTCCCGGGCAGTCCTGGTGCTGGTGCCCGAGCAGGTGCCCGACCTCGTGGTTGACCAGGTACTGCCGGTACGCGGTGATGCTCCCGTCGGCGAGGAACTCCTCGGTCGCCTGGGCGAACCGCATCGCGTTCAGCGCGGCATGCCCGTACCGGCCGCAGGAGTACTCCCCGCCGGTCGCCAGTGGGGCGCACATCTCATCGACGTGGTCCGGGCTGGCGAGCACCACCCGGAACTCCGGCTCGCCATCGGTGCGGGCGAAGGAGACGGCACCATCGTGCCCCCAGCCACGCTCGTCGTTCAGGGTGTCCATCACGAAGCCGGCAAAGGCCTCACCGTCCACCGGGAGACCGTCCTCGACCTCCACCCGCACGGTCACCACCCGGTCGGCACCCGGATCGGGAGCCTCGCTGTCGCCGGAGACCACCGACAGCGTGCCGTCCGCGGAATCCGGGATGTCCCGGTCCCGCAGCCCGACGCGGCGGTCGGCCCGCTCGGCCGGGGACAGCGTGGGAGTCTCGGTCGGTTCCTGGGTGGGTGTCCCGGTCGGTTCCTGGGTGTCCGGATCGCCGGCGGCTGCGCCGATCGGCTCACCCGCGCGCTCCGGGTCGCGCTCGGACTCCCGGCTGACGCTCTCCGCGCTGCGCAGATCCCCGGCGGTCGGCACCGTCTCACCACCGGTCGGCGGCAGCACATGCGGGGCCAGCAGGACCCCGAGGACCACCCCGACCGCCACCGCGGCCATGGCTGAGAGGAACCGGCGCATGGGTCCATGGTGTCACTGCGGGGACATACGATGGGACGCAGCATCCCTGCCGAGGTAGTTCGGCGAGTGTCGCGACAGGAGGAGAAGCAGTGGAGATCACCATCGGTGTGAAGCACGTCAGCCGGGAACTGAACCTGGAGGTCGAGGGCGAGGCGAAGGACGTGTTCGACGCCGTCAACGAAGCGCTCGCGGAGCAGGCGAAGGGCAACAGCGCCGCGGTGCTCAGCCTGACCGACGAGAAGGGCCGCCAGGTGGTGGTACCGGCCGCATCCCTGGGATATGTGGAGATCGGTGCGCAGACCCCACGGCCGGTGGGTTTCGGTACGAGCTGATCCGCTCCCTCGACCCGCTAGACTCGAGGGTGTACACGGTTGCCCGGTCGCCCGAAGGAACGGTAGATCACGCGGTACTCGCCGGCAGGTCCGGCACGACATCTCTGCGATCGGCTACCAGGACCAGGTGAACGGTGTCTGCCTCGCATCGCGTGCGCGGGGCGCGCAGCACCGCTTCACCGCAATGCGAACAGGTATCTCGTGACCGAATCCACTCAAGAATCCACTCCGCCCGGTGCGGCCGACCTCGACGACGTCGTCGCCGACATAGTCGAGGCAGGTCCAGTGGGCGACTTCCACGCCGAAGAGCCCACCTCGTTCGCCGATTTCGGCGTCCGCACCGAGACGGTGCAGTCCCTGACCGATGTGGGCATCACCCACCCGTTCCCGATCCAGGCGCTGACCCTGCCGGTGGCGCTGCAGGGACGCGACATCATCGGCCAGGCGAAGACCGGCACCGGCAAGACCCTCGGCTTCGGTATCCCGCTGCTGCAGCAGATCGTGGCCCCGGGCGAGGACGGCTGGGACACCTTTCCCAGCGCCGGCAAACCGCAGGCGCTCGTGGTGGTGCCCACCCGTGAGCTCGCCGTGCAGGTGGCCGGTGACCTGGCCACCGCCTCCCGGCGGCGGAACGTGCGGGTGCTGCAGGTCTACGGTGGCCGCGCCTACGAGCCGCAGATCGATGCCCTCACCCGCGGGGTGGAGGTCGTGGTCGGCACCCCGGGGCGGATGATCGACCTGCTCAAGCAGCGCCATCTGGACCTGGGTCAGGTGCGCACCGTGGTCCTGGACGAGGCGGACGAGATGCTCGACCTCGGCTTCCTGCCCGATGTGGAGACCCTGCTCGCCGCCACTCCGGGCAGCCGGCACACCATGTTGTTCTCGGCGACCATGCCCGGCCCGGTGATCGCGATGGCCCGGCGTTACATGTCCCGGCCCACGCACATCCGCGCCCAGGACCCCGGTGACGACGGCGCCACCCTGGCCACCACCCGCCAGCTCGCCTACCGCGCACACGCGATGGACAAGGTGGAGCTGCTCGCCCGCATCCTGCAGGCCGAGGGCCGGGGACTGACGATCGTGTTCGCCCGCACCAAGCGCACCGCGGCCAAGGTCGCCGACGAGCTGAACGACCGCGGTTTCGCGGCAGCGGCGATCCACGGTGATCTCGGCCAGGGCGCCCGGGAACAGGCGCTGCGCGCCTTCCGGCACGGCAAGGTGGATGTGCTGGTGGCCACCGACGTCGCCGCACGCGGTATCGACATCGACGACGTCACGCACGTGGTGAACTACCAGTGCCCCGAGGACGAGAAGACCTACGTGCACCGGATCGGCCGCACCGGTCGCGCTGGGAACACCGGTACGGCGGTCACCTTCGTGGACTGGGACGACGTCCCTCGCTGGATGCTGATCGACCGCACCTTGGAGCTGGGTCTCGGTGAGCCGCCGGAGACCTACTCCTCCTCCCCGCACGTATACTCCGATCTGAACATCGCCGAGAACGTCACCGGGCGGCTGCCGCGCTCCGAGCGCACCCGCGCCGGGCTGGACGCCGAAGAGGTGGAGGACATCGGCGAGACCGGTCAGCGCAGCAGCGGCCGCGGTGGTGGCTCCGGTCGCGGCGGCGGCCGGGGCGGCTCCGGACGTGGTGGGGGCCGTGGTCGCGGTGGCCGCGGGGGCTCCAGCCGGGACGGCGGTGGGTCCACCCGGGACGGCGGCAGCTCGCAGCAGCGGTCCGCCTCCGGCGAGGGGTCGGGCGGCGGTCAGCGCCGCCGGCGGCGTCGTCGCCGCACCCGTGGCGGCAAGCCGGTGGAGCGTCCCAGCAGCGAGTGAGCCCTCGTCACCGACGCTGCGCGATCGTCTGAGGCAGCCGAGGCGGTCTGAGGGAGGCGCGGCCGGCCTCAGACCGCACGAGTGACCTCAGACGAGTGTCTCGTCTCAGCCGGCGAGGATGAAGGCGCGGACCGCGTCGGCGATCAGCTGCACCGCGATCGCGGCGAGCAGCAGCCCGGCGATCCGCGTGACCAGGATCGTGCCACCCTCCCCGAGCACCCGGTGCACGAACACCGAGAACCGCATCGACAGGAACAGGCACAGGTGTACCGCCACGATCGCGGCGATGATCGCCACCCAGCCGGGGACGTCCCCGCCGGAGGACTGCACCGCCAGCATCGCGGCCACGATCGCCCCCGGACCGGCCAGCAGCGGAGTACCCAGCGGCACCAGTGCGACGTTCACCTTGCCGCTGGCGGAGGGGTCCTCGGCCTTGCCGGTGAGCAGGTCCATGGCCACCAGCAGCAACAACAGGCCACCGGAGGCCTGCAGCGCGGGCACGGAGATACCGAGGAAGTCCAGGATGTACTGACCGAACAGGATGAACGCCACGATCACCCCGAACGCCACGGTCACCGCCTGAATCGCGGCCCGGGCACGTTGCTTCGCGGTCATCGTGGAGGTCAGCGCAAGGAACACCGGCACCGTGCCGATCGGATCCATGATCACGAACAGGGTCACGAACGTGGTCAGGAACAGGGTCGGGTCGATCACTGCCGCCATCAGCGCACCACCGCGAGCCGGCCCCGCTCGACGATCTGCGCCAGCACGTGCGGAGCCGTGGTGTGCTCGCCGAGCCGGTTCAGCTTCCCGGTGCCGTGATAGTCGCTGGCGCCGGTGATCAGCAGCCCCAGCTCACCGGCCAGCTCCCGTAGCAGTGCCTTGTCCGCCTCGGTGTGGTCCCGGTGGTCCACCTCCAGACCGGCCAGCCCTGCCTCGGCCAGCTCCCGGATCACTTCCTCGCTGACCACCCGGCCGCGGGAGCTGGCCCGCGGGTGCGCGAACACTGGCACGCCGCCGGCGGCGAGCACCCGCTGCACCGCCTCGGTCACCTCCGGGGCGTGGTAGCGCACGTAGTACCGGCCTGAGGGCGCCAGCATCGTGGTGAACGCCTCGCTGCGGTCGGCGGCATAACCGCGGGCGACGAGCACGTCGGCGATGTGCGGGCGGCCGATAGTGGCACCGGGCCCGGCCTGGGCCGCCACCTCTGCCCAGGTGAGGTCGAAGTCCTCGGCCAGCCGGTCCACCATCGCCCGGGCGCGCCCGTCCCGGGAGGACCGGGAGTGGGCGAGCACCTCCGCCAGCGCCGGATCGTCCGGATCGTGCAGGTAGCTGAGCAGGTGCACGCTGATCCCACCGGCGGTACAGGACACCTCGGTCCCCCGCACCAGCGCCACCCCTTCTGCTCGGGCCGCAGCAGCGGCCTCCGCCCAGCCGGCGGTGGTGTCGTGGTCGGTGAGGGCCAGGACGTCCAACCCGGCGCGCCGGGCGTCGGCCACCAGCTCGGCGGGACTCTGGGTTCCGTCGGACACGCGGGAGTGCGTGTGCAGGTCGATGCGCACGATCACCCAGGGTATCGGGCAGTGTCCGGTTCCTGAGACGAATCCGATTTGAGACGATGTGTCCATGGTCTCCACGTCCCCGGCATCGGCCGAATCGTCCACCCCGTCCACCCACCGCCCCGGAGCGGAGCAGCAGCAGCTCGCCGACCGTGGCTCGAACCGGTCCCAGCGCCCGAGCTCGCAGGCGTTCCGCGACTTCATCGCCGCCGACTGGGCCCCTCGCACCGCCGCACCGGTGACCCGGGACGAGGTGGCCGACCACGCCGAGCGGCGCCGGGCGAAGGTGAGCGCCAGCTTCCCCGGGGAGCGGCTGGTCGTACCCGCCGGCGGGCTCAAGGTCCGCTCGAACGACACCGACTACCGGTTCCGGCCGCACTCGGCGTTCGCCCACCTGACCGGCCTGGGCAGCGATGAAGAGCCGGACGCCGTGCTGGTGCTGCACCCGGAGGAGGCGGGCGGGCACGAGGCCGTGCTGTACTTCCGCCCGCTCGCCGGCCGGGACACCGAGGAGTTCTACGCGGACGCCCGCTACGGCGAGTTCTGGGTGGGCGCCCGGCCCACTCTGGAGGAGCTGGAGATCCGCACGGGGCTGCGCTGTGCGCACATCGACGAACTTCCCGATGCCCTCGGTAAGGACGCCGGACTGGTCCGGCTACGGGTGGTGCCGGAAGCGGACGAGGCGATCTCCGCCGTCGTGCAGGAGATCCGAGGCGAGGCCGACGAGGAGGCGGACGCGGCGCTGGCCGAGGCACTCTCCGAGCTGCGCCTGGTCAAGGACGACTGGGAGGTCGAGCAGCTGCGCCAGGCGGTGGCGGTGACCATCGCCGG
>DXBY01000079.1 GCA_019116305.1 Candidatus Ruania gallistercoris
GACCCGGCCGTGTTCAACATGGCGGTGATGGGGCTGCGGCTGGCCAAACGCGCCAACGGGGTGGCCCGATTGCACGGACGGGTCTCCCGGCGGATGTTCCAGCACCTCTGGCCCGGTTTCGACGCCGACGAGGTGCCGATCACCTCGATCACGAACGGCGTGCATGCCGAGACCTGGACCGACCCGATGTTCGCCGAGGCGCAGCGGGAGTACTTCACCGACGCGGAGATCGCCGCCGGCTCCGGCTGGTACAAGCCGACCGGCGGCATCGACAATGCGACCCTGTGGCAGTTGCGCCGAGCCCAACGGGAACGGCTGGTGGCCGATGCCCGGGTGCGCTCGCGCAAGTCGTGGCTGCAGCGCGGTGCCTCCCCGGCCGAGCTCGGCTGGGTGGACGGCATCCTCGACCCGGACGTGCTCACGATCGGCTTCGCCCGCCGGGTGCCCACCTACAAACGGCTGACGCTGATGCTGCGGGACGTGGATAGACTCCGGCGGTTGCTCCTGCACCCGGAGCGGCCGGTGCAGATCGTGGTGGCGGGCAAGTCCCACCCGGCCGACGAGCAGGGTGTGCGGCTGATCCAGCAGCTGGTGCAGTTCGCCGACGCCGAGGACGTGCGGCACCGGATCGTGTTCCTGCCGAACTACGACATCGAGATGGCACAGAGCCTCTACCCGGGCTGCGACGTCTGGCTGAACAACCCCCTGCGCCCGCTGGAGGCCTGCGGGACCTCGGGGATGAAGGCGGCGCTGAACGGGGCGCTGAACCTGTCCATCCTGGACGGCTGGTGGGACGAGATGTTCGACGGCGAGAACGGCTGGGCCATCCCCACCGCCGACGGCGTGGAGGATGCCGACCGGCGCGACGACCTGGAAGCCGCCGCGCTGTACGACCTGCTGGAGAACACCGTGGCGCCGCGGTTCTACGACCGCACCGACGGTCTGCCCGTGCAGTGGTTGGCGAATGTCCGGCACACCCTGGCCACCCTCGGACCGAAGGTGCAGGCCACCCGGATGGTCCGGGAGTACATCAACGAGCTGTACACCCCGGTCGCCGAGTCCTCCCGGGAGCTGAGGGCCGACGGTGGCGTCGGGGCGATGGCGCTCGCGGACTGGAAGGCCCGGGTGCACCGGGCATGGCCCGGGGTGCGGGTGGAGCATGTGGAGTCCGAAGGTCTGCACGACACGGTGCAGGTGGGTGATGTGGTGACCGGGCGCGCGTTCGTGACCTTGGGCGAGCTGACGCCGGAGGATGTCGAGGTGCAGGTGGCCTACGGGCGGGTGGGTGACGACGACGAGCTCACCGACGTCAGCATCGCGCGACTGCCGTTGACCGACTCCTACGAGGGGGGCCGGTACCAGTTCGCTCGGGAGCTTACGCTGAACCAGTCCGGAGCGTTCGGGTACACGGTGCGGATCGTGCCGAGCCACCCGGGACTGGCCGGCCACACCGAGCTGGGCCTGGTCGCTACCGCCTGAGCCTGCCGCCCGCGCGCCACGTCGCGAGGGTGGCCTCGATGTCAATTCTCCGCCGATTTTCGACATCGAGGCCACCTTCGCGGAGTTATGCACAGGCGCTCGGCGGCCGGCGGCGCCGGCGTGGTCCACTGGCCGGGTGCCCGAGCAGCAGATTGTCGACCGTCTGGAGCTCCTGGCTACGCGCCAAGGCGGCCTAGTGGGTTACCACCAGGCGCTCGCTGCAGGGCTCACGATCGCGCAACTGCGTACCTTGCTGGCCTGCGGGCGGTGGCACCGGGTGACCGTGGGCGTCTTCCGGACACCGGCGGCCACCGGGCTCGATCCTCTCGACGAGGC
Organism: Candidatus Ruania gallistercoris; assembly: GCA_019116305.1. Classification (GTDB taxonomy): domain Bacteria; phylum Actinomycetota; class Actinomycetes; order Actinomycetales; family Beutenbergiaceae; genus Ruania; species Ruania gallistercoris. Next base: position 1,816 of record DXBY01000079.1, read on the forward strand.
GCGGGTGCGCGCGGCTTGGACCGGACTGCTCGGCGTCCCCGGTGCGGCCGCAGTCGCAACGGCAGCGTTGGCCCTGCACGGGGTCCAGGGGCTGCCGCAGACGATCCCTGCCGAGGTCTGCCTGCCGGGAGGTGACAGCCGGGTCGGGCCCGCCGGCGTGACCGTGCGCCGGTACCGCGGCCGGCTCCCCGTGCGCCGTCTGCACGGATTCCCGGTGGTCACCGTGCCGGTCGCGCTGGCGCAGGCGCTGCCGCGGCTGCCGCGGGTGCACGGGGTCTCCGTGCTCGATTCCGCGCTGAACCAGCGGTTGCTCCGCCCGGAGGGACTACCCGAGGTCGAGCGGCTGCTCCGGGGCCGTCGGGGTGCGCGGCATGCCCGCCGGTGCATCGCGCTGGCGGATGGTCGCGCCGAGTCACCGCTGGAGACGAGGGCGCGGCTGTGCTTCATCGATGCTGGGCACCCGCCGACCGATGTCCAGGTGGTCTTCCGCGACCGGACCGGGCGGATGGTGGCCCGTGGGGATCTGGGCTGGCAGCGGGCCGACGGGTCTTGGGTGATTGCAGAGCTGGATGGTCGCGAGGAGCACGCCCGTCCGGAGCCGCTGTACCGAGATCGCAACCGTCAGAACCTCCTGCAGACCCGAGCCGGGGTCACGATGCTGCGGTTCACCGGCGACGACCTCAGGAGCGGCGCAGCGGTGCAGACGCTCCGCGACGCCCTGGCTCACCCCGCCGCGAAGGTGGCCTGAATGTCAGCCCCCCGTCGCGAAGGTGGCCTCGATGTCGAAATTCAGCCGGATCTCGACATCGAGGCCACCCTCGGCGGGGCGGGGCGGGGCGAGAGAGGTGAGGGGAGGGGGAGCTACTGGATGCCTTGGGCCAGGAGGGCGTCCAGGGCAGCGGAGGTCTCGGTCACCTCCGCCTCGCCCTGCCGGCGCCACGCCCAGCGGGCCAGCTGGCCCACGGGCGCGGCCACTCGCACCTGCGCCTCGGCGCCAGCGCCCGTGCGCACGGCGCGCGGTACGTCGAACTCGCGGCCGGACTCGGGCCCGATGCCGAACCAGCGCCCCACCTCGACCAGCCACCGCTGGCCGGTGTCGGTGGCCGCCAGCTCGACCACGGTCTGGCTCTCCCAGGTGGCCCAGTCCGGCATCCAGCCCCACATCACGTCCACGCAGTGGTCCACGCACAGCGTCGCCACCTCATCGGCGATCGGGCCGACGTCCACCTGCGCGGTCAGCTCCGCGTCGATCCGGTGCATCGTCGCCTCGCACACCTGCATCCGCCGGGTGAAGGCGACCGTCTGCTCCGGCTCCCACCAGGTCCACCGGTGCGCGGTGTCCTCGAGCTGGCGCAGCTGACCCACCAGGGCCTCGGTGGCAGCCTCCCGGACCGGCAGCATCGCCGAGATCGCCGACGGCTGTGGTGGCGCCTCGGACTCGAGCGCTTCAGCCCCCTCATCGGTGCGCACGTCGCGAGCGAGCACCTCCGCCCAGAACCGGTGCACACCGGCCAGGTGCCAGAGCAGGTCGGCACTGTTCCAGTCCGGGCAGGTCGGGCACTGCGCATGCGGGTCGGCGGTGGCGAGCACCTCGGCGAACCGGGCGGCTTCGGTGGTGATCACGTCTTCGTGGTTCATGACCTGGACGCTACCGCGCCGGACCGACCACAGGGTCAGAGGATCTCCAACGGCACCGGGTGCGTCGGCGCCGGGAACGCAGCATCGATCGCCGCCAGATCCGCCTCGTCCAGCTGCAACCGGAGCGCTGCCGCATTCTCCTCGGTGTGCGCCACACTGGACGCCTTCGGGATCGCGATCACCCCGGGCTCGCGCACCGCCCAGGCGATCAGCACCTGCGCCACACTCACGCTGTGCCGCCGGGCCACCGTGGCCAGCACCGGATCGTCCAACAGCCGGCCCTGCTCGATCGGGGAGTAGGCCATCGTGGTGATCCCCGCCGACCGGTGCGCCGGCAGCAGGTCGACCTCCACGCCGCGCCGCGAGGGGTTGTACAGCACCTGGTTCACCAGCGGTGTGCTTGGCAGCCCGGCCAGGTCGGCGGGGTCGAAGTTGCTCACGCCCCAGGCGCGGATCCAGCCCCGCTGCACCAGCGACTCCAGCGCCGCCACGGTCTCGGTCAGCGGGTGCGGTCCGGGCCAGTGCAGCAGGTACAGGTCGATCCAGTCGGTACCCAGCGCCCGAAGGGACCGTTCGCACGCCTGGATGGTGCCGCGGCGGGAGGCGTTGCTCGGCAGCACCTTGTCCACCAGGTACACCTGCTCGCGCACCGGTGCGATCGCCTCGCCGACCAGGTCCTCGGAGCGTCCGCCGCCGTACATCTCGGCAGTGTCCACCAGCCTCAGGCCCGCCTCGATCCCGGCGCGCAGCGCCGCGATCTCCTCACCACGGCGCGCCCGGTCGTCCCCCAGGTACCACGTGCCCTGCCCGACGGCGGAGA
>DXBY01000080.1 GCA_019116305.1 Candidatus Ruania gallistercoris
ATGACCATGGAAGTCCTCGAGCACGTAGCACTTGCTCAGCTCCCCACCCGCATGCGGGGCTGCCTGGCGGACCTGTTCGCTCTGGGCAGCGCCGATCACGAGCATCGTGTAGCCCACCACGGCTCCGGCCATCTCCACCACCAGCACGTGCCGACGGCGGTCGCGCAGGTAGCGCCGGAACTGTTCGTCGCCGAGGTGCTCGGCGACGAACTCAGCGGCATCAGCAGCGGTCACCGACGGTGGGCAGGCCAGCGGAAAGGTGCGGGCGGCGACCTCGGCAAGCGCTTCGGCATCGACCGCCCGGGCCACTCGCACCTGCGCCGGGCCCAGCGCCTCGATCAGGTCCGGCCGACGCTGCGCAGTGCGGTCCACCGCCCGCCGGCGGCGCCACCGGGCGATCCGACCGTGGTCCCCGGAGAGCAGCACCTCCGGCACGTCCTGACCGCGCCAGTGCGGCGGTTTGGTATACACCGGGTACTCCAGCAGTCCGGCGGACCCGTGCGACTCCTCCACCAGCGAGTCCGGGTTGCCGATCACCCCCGGCAGCAACCGGGCGATCGCCTCGATGATCACCAGGGCGGCGACCTCTCCCCCGTTCAGGACGTAGTCGCCGATGGAGACCTCACGCACGGTCACCTCGCCGGCGTGCGCATAGTGCTCCCCGACGCGGGCGTCGATGCCCTCGTAGCGCCCGCAGGCCACGGCCAGCTGCCCGCCGGCGCAGACCAGCAGGGCGAGCTCCTCGGCGGTCGCCTGGCTGAATGGCTCCCCGGCGGGAGTCGGGATCAGCACAGTCTGGCTGGCACCGGCGCCGGTGGCGAGCACCTCGTCCAGTGCCTGGCCCCACACGTCGGGCCGCATCACCATCCCGGCGCCGCCGCCGAACGGGGTGTCGTCCACCGTCCGGTGCCGGTCGCTGGTCCAGCTGCGCAGATCGTGCACGTCCACTGTGAGCAGGCCGGCGGCCCGGGCCTTGCCCACCAGGGAGAGCTCGAGGGGCGCGAGGTAGCCGGGAAAGATCGTGACGACGTCGATCCGGCCGGTCATGAACCGTCCTCCCCGCCGTCGGGGTCCTGGGCGAGCAGACCAGGCGGTGGGGCGAGGACCACCCGGCCACCCGGGATGTCCACCACCGGCACGATCTCGGTGACGAACGGCACCAGGGTGCGTGCGCCGTCGACCTCGCGAAGGACCAACGCATCCTGCGCGGGCAGGTGCTCCACGCCGTAGATCGTGCCGAGCAGCACGCCATCGGCACGCTCGGCACGCAACCCGGCGAGCTCGTGCGGGTACCACGCCTCCGGCTCCCCGCTCTCCGGTGGGGCGAGCAGCACGACGCCGCGCAGCGCCTCCGCAGCGGTCCGGTCGGCCACACCGGCGAAGGTGGCGTACCAGTGCTGCTGGATCCGGCGCAGACTGGCCACCTGCAGCACTCCAGCACCGGCGGGCTCCGTGGTCAGTACGGTGCCGACGGCCAGCCGGGAGGACGGATCGTCGGTGTGCAGGCGCAGCCGCAGCTGCCCGGCCAGTCCGCGCGGTGCGCCGATGGTGGCCACCCGCAGGTAGAGCTGCTCGTCCTCACTGGAGCGACGCACCGGTTCTCCCTCCACTACCCACGAGATGGGCCGCCAGGCGCCCGTGGCTCTGCTGAGGCCGCGGGCTTGGACGCGAACGCAGGCCCGCCCCCCAGGGAGCGAGCCTGCGTCCGATCATGTCTCGTCGTCGACGGTCAGCGCCGATCGACGTCCACCACGTCCACGCGCACCGGACCGTCACTGGCCAGCGCGCCCACCACGGTGCGCAGCGCTCGGGCGGTACGCCCGGAACGGCCGATCACCCGGCCCAGGTCACTGGGGTTGACCCGGACCTCGAGCAGGTCGCCGCGGCGCAGCGACTTGGACCTGATCTGCACATCGTCCGGGTGGTCGACGATGCCGCGGACCAGGTGCTCCAACGCGTCAGCGAGCATCACTCAGACGTTTCGCTCGACTCAGCCTCCGGGGCGGCCTCGGCCTCCGGCGCCTCAGCGTCAGCGGTCTCCGCCTCCGGGGCCTCGGCCTTGGCCTCCGCAGCGCTCTCGGCCTCCGCAGCCGACTTCGCCTCGGCCGCCTTGGCCTTGCGCAGCTCAGCGTCTGCCTCGGCGGCCTTGACCGCCTCAGCGGCGCCGTCCTCGCTGACCGCCTTGGACTTCAACGTGCCCTCGGCACCCGGGAGGCCCTTGAAGGCCTGCCAGTCGCCGGTGACCTTCAGCAGTGCGAGCACCTGCTCGCTGGGCTGGGCGCCGACGCCGAGCCAGTACCGGGCCCGCTCACCGTTGATGTCGATGAGCGAGGGCTCCTCGGTGGGGTGGTACTTGCCGATCTCCTCGATGACCCGACCATCGCGCTTGGTGCGCGAGTCGGCCACGACGACGCGGTAGTACGGCGCCCGGATCTTGCCGAGGCGCTTGAGACGAATCTTGACTGCCACTGTGGTGGACACTCCTGAGCTGTTTGAGGTGGACACACACGCGATGCCGGGTGGGGCTTCGGCTCCATCGGTGGTCCGAGGGCACAGCACGGGTCGGTGAGAGGGGCCGTCCGGGCTGAGTACAGAGGCATAGTCTGCCAGATCGTCGCAGTGAACCCCAACCGCGACCGACGGCGGGCAACGTGGGCTGGCCCACGTTGCCCGCGCGACTCAGGTCCAGCGAAAGAGCCGCACCGCGATCACACTGGCGAGTACCGAGTACCCGACGAGCACCGCCAGCTGCTGCCAGGGCATCGCTCCCCCGAGCCAGCCGGCAGAGATCGCCTGGGCCGCGGCACCGAGCGGCGTCCAGGTGGCGATATCGGCCGCCAGGTCGGGCATGATCGGCTCCGGCGTCCACAGTCCGGCGAAGAACAGCATGGGGAAGAAGACGAGCATCGCGATTCCCTGTGCCGTCGATGCCTTCTGCGCCCGAGCCGCGATGATCATCCCGATCGCGAAGATCGCCACAGCGCCCAGCACCAGGGCAAGCGCCACCAGGGCCGGCCTGGTGGGCATGGAGATGTCGAAGACCAGAGCGCCCACGAGCAGTGCCAGGACGGTGGCGACCAGGAAGGACACCACACCGATGAGCAGCTGGGCGAGGATCACCCCGGACGGGCGCATCGGCGTGGTGGACAGCCGGGTGAGCACACCCTGCTCCCGGTAGCCGGCAATGATCCCCGGCATCGTGGTCAGGGCGGGGGTGGCCATCGCCGTGGCGAGCACCGGTGGGACCATCACCATCACCGTGGCCAGACCGGCACCGGGGCCATCGGTCATCACCTCGTCCATTCCCGGGATGAGGAGCCCGACGCCGACCAGGACGATCGCCGGGAAGGCCAACGCGAAGAACACGTTGCCGACGTCGCGGGTGAACAGGCGGGCTTCACTGCGGATGAGCGGCGCCACCCCGCGGGGCAGGATTGCTGCAGTGCTCATGAGTGGATCTCCTCACGTGCTGTGGTGGTGTGGACGAAGGCGTCCTCGAGGGTGTGGGTGATCGTGCCCAGCTCGGTCGGGATGATCCCGGCCTGGGCCAGGACCTGCACGACGGCGGGAAGCCCCTCGGGCTGTCCACTCACCTCGTACCAGCCCTGGTGGGTGGTCAGCTGGTCCACGGTCGGGAGTGCGCGGATGGTGCGGACTAGCTCGGCCGGCAGGTCCTCGGCGAACCTCATCCGGAACTGGTACCCGTCGGTCAGGGCCGCGGTCAGCTCAGCGGGGGTGCCGCGGGCCACCACCCGGCCCTCGTCGATGATCACCACTTCGTCGGCGAGGCGTTCGGCCTCGTCCATGAAGTGCGTGACGAGCAGGATGCTCACACCGCTGTCCCGCACCGACTCGATCAGACCCCACACCTCGCGGCGGGCGTGCGGATCGAGACCGGTGGTGAGCTCATCGAGGATGGCGATCTGTGGTTGGCCGACCAGTGCAAGTGCGATGGACAGCCGCTGTTGCTGGCCTCCGGAGAGGTCCTTGAACGCGGTCCCGGCCTTCTCGGTGAGCCCGAGCCGGGAGAGCAGCTCGGTGGTGTCGGCCGGGTCGGCGTAGAACGACCCGTACAGGTCCACTGCCTCGGCTACCGTGATCCGGGCGGGGAGCCGGGCGGCCTGCAGCTGCATACCGACCTGTTCACGGATCGACTCCGGGCGGGTCTGCGGATCCTGGCCCAGCACGCGGACGGTACCGGAATCGGCCTGCCGCAGTCCTGCGATCATCTCCACAGTGGTGGTCTTACCGGCACCGTTGGGGCCGAGCACGGCCAGGATCTGTCCCTGTTCCAGGGTCAGGCTGACATCGTCGACGGCGGTGGTGGTGCCATACGTCTTGCGCAGGTGCTGTGCTTCGATCACGGACATATCAGGTCCTCGGGTTGTTGATGGGGAGGTGGCGGGTGAGGAAGTAGTAGGCGATGGCACCGGCGACGATCAGCGCGAGCGCGAGCCCGCCGTTGACCACCAGGGCGGAGTCGACGACGTTGCGCAGGAGCCCGCTGAGGGCTTCCTGGACGGCGAGGGCGGGGAGCGCGGTCAGGAGCAGCAGGCCGGTGCCGCGCCAGCCACCGAACCGGTAGTAGGCCACCCCGACCAGCAGTCCGGCCATGGCGCCGCCGCCGGTGCGGGTGATGTAGGTGAGCAGGGTGGTGCCGAGCGGCTCCTGCCAGGGCGCCAGAGGTGCCGTGGCAGAGTCCACGTCGGCGATGTGCTGCTGCGTCCAGCCGAGGCTGTCGTAGACCAGTCCTTCCACCGTGATGCCCGCCGTCATCAGCACGCCGTACCCGAGTGCCATGACCGCGACGGTGAGCAGCGCGGCCTGGATGAAGGAGCGGCGGGTCCGCCCCTGGGCGACATGCGTGGTGACCACCGCAGCCGAGGTGATGATCATGATCGAGAACGGGAACCACAGGGCCCCGTGGGTGGCGAACTGGAACATCGAGACCTGGACCGGTCCGAACTGGGCCGCGATCACCAGGGCGAGCGCCTCGAGGACGAGGATCACGCCCCAGAACCACAAGCCGAGGAGGGCCTGCATGCCGAGCATCCAGCGCAGGGTGCGGCGCCACTGCGGCTGACTGGGGTTCGGCCGGCCGGCCCAGCGGTACGCCCCTGCGATGGTCGCGGACAGCGCGGCGTCAGTGTCGGACTTCATCAGGAGCTCCCGGTGAGGTGGACGAAGAGGTCTTGCAGGTTCACGCCGGAGATCTCCATCCCGGCCTCCCGCAGTTCGGCTTCCGCGGTGCGAAGGTGGTCGGCAGATCCGGTCAACGTGGCCTGGCTGGTGGGCCCGAGGGACCGCGTGGCCAGGACGGTGATCCCCTCCAGGCGCGGCAGCAGAGCGTCTAGCTCGGTGCTTCGGCCGGTGACCTGAAGGCCCTGGCCGCGCAGGCTCTCGGCCTCCTCGGCCACGAGCACCCGGCCGTGGTCCAGGATCACGACGTGCTCCAACAGGCGCTCGATCTCGACGATCAGGTGGCTGGACAGGACGAGGGTGCGAGGATGGGCGAGGTAGTCCTCCAGCAGCAGATCGTAGAAGGCGTACCGGGAGGGGGCGTCCAGGCCGAGGTAGACCTCGTCGAGCATCGTCACCGGCGCCCGGGCGGCGAGCCCGAGGGTGGCGCCGAAGGCGGACCGTTGCCCGCGGGAGAGCTTCTGCACCACCCGCTTGGGGTCGAGCTGGAACGTCTCCAGGGCCCGGTCGGCCAGGTCGGAGTCCCAGTTCGGCCTGGAGTCGGCCGCGTACCGGAGGTTGACGGCGAGACTCTCGTCGCCCAGCACGTCACCCGATTCCCGGATCAGGCAGATCTGCTCCATCAAGGACTCGTTCTCGAAGGGCTCCTGCCCACCAACGAGCACCTGGCCGGCGGTGGGGCGGCGCAGGGAGGCGATCAGGGAGAGCATCGTGGTCTTGCCGGAGCCGTTGCGCCCGAGCAGGCCGGTGATCGCACCGGCCGGGATGGTCAGGTCCACGGCGTCCAGAGCGGTGGTCGAGCCGTAGTCGGCGCGCACGCCACGCAGCTGGACCTCCAGCGGGGCAGTCGATGCGGTCATTCCGTCTCCGTGGTGTTGATGTGGGCGATGATCTCGGCGGTGCTGATCCCCAGGTCGCGGGCCTCGGCCAGCACCGGGTCCAGCCGGTCGGAGAAGAACTCCTTCCGTCCGCTGCCGCGCAGCCGGTCGTAGGCTCCGGAGGCCACGAACATCCCGACCCCACGGCGCTTGTAGAGCACCTCGTCGTCGACCAGCTCGGCGAATGCCTTGGCGGCGGTGGCCGGGTTGATCCGGAAGGTCTGCGCGTACTGCGTGGTGGACATCACCTGCTCCTCCTCTCGGAGCCGGCCGGCGATCACGTCGGCCCGGATCTGGTCAGCGATCTGCACGTAGATCGGGTCGCGCCCGTCGAACATGCCGACCTCCGTTCATTGGTTCATTACTCGACTAATGAACCATAGAAGTGAAGCGCCGTCAACCTCTCCCCCGACGCCCCGCCGTCGTGAATCGATTCATGCGTGAGCTGGCGCGACGAGTCGTGCTCCCCGGTATCGCCGCAGTGCAGGAAGTAACGAACGCCTGACGCCCCCGAGGGCGCGTCAGCGCACCCGGACGCCGGCCCGGCCGGTGCCCGCCGCCGGGTCAGCGCACGCGCACCCCGGCACGGAACACTGCCCCCGGGTGGCCGAGCGCACGGATATCGGTGCGCGGGTCGTCGGCATAGACCACCACATCGGCAACCGCACCCTCAGCGATCCCCGAGACCCCCAGGTACTCCCGCGCCCGCCAGCTCGCCGCGGCTACGACCTCGCCGGCAGGGACACCGGCGCGGACCAGCTCCGCAGCCTCGTGCGCGATCAGGCCGTGCTCGATGGTGCCGCCCGCGTCTGTGCCGAGCAGCAGCGGCACACCGGCCTCGTGCAGGTCACGCACCTGCTGGTAGCGGCGCCGGTGCATCCGGCGCATCTGCGCCGCATAGCGGGGGTACTTGCGCTGACCTTGGTCCGCGATCGCGTCGAACCGGGCGATCTGCAGCAGAGTGGGCACCACCGGGATCCCGGCGGCTGCGGCCTGCTCGATCTGCGTGGGGGTCATCCCGGTGCCGTGCTCGATGCAGTCCACACCGGCGTCGAGCATCTGGCGAGAAGTCTCGGTCTCGAAGGTGTGCACGGTGACCCGGGCACCCCGAGCGTGCGCGGCCGCCACTCCGGCCCGCACCTGCTCAAGCGGCCAGAGCGGTTCGAGGACACTGTCGGCGCCCCGGGAACGGTCGATCCAGTCGCCGACGATCTTCACCCAGCCGTCCCCCCGGTCGGCCTCCTCGGCCATCGCTGCGGGAAGCTCGGCCACCTCTTCGAGCTCGCGCGCGTAGTAGCGCAGATAGCGCTTCGGCCGGGCCAGGTGATGTCCGGCACGCAGGATCCGCGGGGAATCCGTGCGCCCCTCCAGCCAACGGGTGTCCGAGGGGGAGCCAGCATCGCGCACGAGCAGGGTACCCGCGTGCAGGTCGGCACCCGCCTGCGCCAGCGCCCGCTCCTGGTCGACCGGCCCGTGCTCACCCAGACCGATGTGGCAGTGCACGTCCACCAGTCCGGGCAGTACGAACCCGGCGATGGTGACCGCCTCCACCCCGGGGTCGGTGAACGTCAGCCGCCCCCGGTGCACCCAGACCTCCGGGTGCTCGTGCACACCGGAGCGCCCGCCTTCCTCCCCGGCCAGCACACGGCCGGTCAGGTGCCAGGTCGGGGCGTCGGTCACGAGCTCAGCGGCGGCCGAGGAACTTCTCAAATCCGGCGGGCAGCTCCACTGAGGCCGGGTCCACCTCACCGTCGCCCTGGCTCACCCCGAACGAGGACCCGCTGGGCGCCTTCGGCCCGCGCGCTGCGCGCTCCGCGGCTTCGCGCTCCTGCTGGGCGCGCTTGGCCGGGTTGCCGGACTTGCCCTTCTTCTTCTTCGGCGCGGCCATCCGACCCTTGGACTTCTTCCCGGCACCGGGCATCCCACCGCCCATTCCGGGCAGTCCGCCCATCCCGGGCAGTCCACCCGGCATCCGGCCGCCGTTGCGAGCCATCGAGCGCATCATGGTCTTCGCCTGCTCGAAGCGTTCCAGCAGCCCGTTGATCTCGCTGACCGCGGTGCCCGAGCCGCGGGCGATCCGGGAGCGGCGGGAGCCGTTGATGATCTTCGGATTCGCCCGTTCTGCCGGGGTCATCGACTGCACCATCGCCTCGATGCGGGTGACGTCGGACTCGTCGAAGTTCTCCAGCTGCTCGCGCATCTGCCCCATACCGGGCATCATCTCGAGCATCTTCTTCATCGGGCCGAGCTTCTTCAGCTGCTGCATCTGCTGCAGGAAGTCGTGCAGCGTGAAATCGCCGTCACCGGCGATCTTGTTCGCGATGTCGGCGGCCTGCTCCTCGTCGAAGGCCTTCTCCGCCTGCTCGATCAGGGTGAGCACATCACCCATGTCGAGGATCCGGGAGGCCATCCGGTCCGGGTGGAACCGTTCGAAGTCACCGAGGCGCTCCCCGGTGGAGGCGAACAGCACCGGCGCACCGGTGACCGTGCGGATGGACAGCGCCGCACCACCGCGCGCATCGCCGTCCAGCTTGGACAGGACCACCCCGGTGAACCCGACCCCCTCGGAGAACGCCTGGGCGGTGGTGACCGCGTCCTGACCGATCATCGCGTCCACCACGAACAGGATCTCGTCCGGGCGGACCGCATCCCGGATGTCGATCGCCTGCTGCATCATCTCGGCATCCACACCGAGGCGACCGGCGGTGTCCACCACCACCACGTCGTGGTACTTCTCCCGCGCCTGGTCCACACCGCTGCGCGCGGTCGCAACCGGATCCCCCACCCCGTTACCAGGCTCCGGCGCCCACACCGGTACACCGGCGCGATCGCCCACCACCTGCAGCTGAGTCACCGCGTTCGGGCGTTGCAGGTCCGCTGCCACCAGGAGCGGTGTGTGCCCCTGCTCCTTCAGCCAGGCGCCGAGCTTGCCGGCGAGCGTGGTCTTCCCGGCGCCCTGCAGACCGGCGAGCATGATCACCGTCGGCGGATGCTTGGCGAAGGTCAGCTCCCGCGAGTCGCCGCCGAGGATCTCGATCAGCTGCTCGTGCACGATCTTGACGACCTGCTGCGCCGGGTTCAGCGCCTGGGACACCTCCGCCGACCCCGCACGCTCGCGCACTGCCGCGGTGAAGGACCGCACCGCGGGCACGGCCACGTCGGCATCGAGCAACGCGCGGCGGATCTGGGAGACCGTGGTCTCGATATCGGCCTCCGAGAGCCGACCCTTGCCGCGCAGGGACTTGAAGGTGGCGGAGAGCCGGTCGGACAGGCTGGCGAACACGTGGAAATCCTCAGGCAGGCGGTCAGGTGCTGGGCCCAGGATATCTGCCCCGGCGAGTCACGTTCACGGTGCGGGGCGGCCGGGCGCCGGGAGCGGGGGCCGGAGCCCGCGGTGCCGGGCGCAAGGAGCGGGGCCCGGCCCCCACTCAGAGGGCGTGGAGACCGCTGGCCCCGGTACGCACGCGGATCACCTCGTCCACCGAGGTCACCCAGACCTTCCCGTCGCCGATGGCGCCGGTCCGTGCCGCATGCACCACCAGCTCGGCCAGCGCTGTGGCCTCGTCCGCGTCGGTCAAGACCTCGATCCGCACCTTGGGGAGCAGATCCACGCGATACTCGGCACCGCGATAGACCTCGGTGTGTCCCTGCTGCCGGCCGTACCCGCTGACGTCGCTGACCGTCATCCCCTGCACTCCGGCCGACTGCAGGGCAGCCTTCACTTGGTCCAACGTGTGCGGCTGGATCACCGCGGTGATGAGCTTCATGACCGGATCCCTTCGTAGGCGCCTTCAGCGTGCTCGGCAAGATCGATACCGCGAACCTCGTCGGCGGCAGGGACACGCCATCCCATCAGGCGCTGCAGCATCAGGCCGAGCAGGAGCGTGACCACAGCGGAGCCGAGCACGGCGAGGACGGCGATGAGTACCTGCACGAGCAGCAGGTTCACCCCGCCGCCGAGCAGCAGGCCACCGTCAGCGGCGAGGAAGCCGATCCCCACCGTGCCGACCAGCCCACCGACCAGGTGCACCCCCACCACATCCAGGGAGTCGTCATAGCCGAACCGTTCCTTGAGTCCGACGGCGAGCGCGCACAGCCCTCCGGCCAGCGCCCCGAGCACGATCGAGGTCACCGGGGTGAGGGCTCCGGCGGCCGGGGTGATCGCGACCAGCCCGGCGACCACACCGGAGGCGGCGCCGAGCGAGGTCGCCTTGCCGTACTTCAGCTTCTCCGTGAGCAGCCAGCCGAGAACTGCGGCCGCCGCCGCGGTGGTGGTGTTCACCCAGGCCAGCCCGGCGGTCTCGTCGGCGCCATAGGCGGAACCGGCGTTGAAGCCGAACCATCCGAACCAGAGCAGCGCCGCGCCGAGCATCACCAGCGGAAGGTTGTGCGGCCGCATCGGCTCGGTGCCGAATCCCTTCCGCCGGCCGACGATCAGCGCCAGCACCAAGCCGGCCACCCCGGCGTTGATGTGCACCACAGTGCCGCCGGCGAAGTCGACCGGTTCGGCGATGGTGGCGAACGGACCATCACCGGAGAGCAGTCCGCCACTCCACACCATGTGCGCCATCGGGAAGTAGGACAACGTGACCCACAGACCGGTGAAAACCATCCAGGTGGAGAACTTCACCCGGTCGGCGACCGCGCCGGCGATCAGTGCCACGGTGATGATCGCGAAGGTGGTCTGGAAACCGACGTCGACGATCGTGGGGATCGCCGCCCCGGTCTGCTCGTCGAGCACCGAGACCGCCTCGAAGCTCCCACCGAGTCCGAACTGGTCCAGCGGGTTGCCCACGATGCCGCCCAGGGACTCCCCGTAGGACATCGACCAACCCCACAGCGGGTAGATCACTGCCACCAGGGCGAGGGCACCGAAGCACATCATCATCATGTTCAGTACCGACTTGGAGCGGGTCATCCCGCC
>DXBY01000081.1 GCA_019116305.1 Candidatus Ruania gallistercoris
TGATGGGGCGGGCTGCCTGGCGCACCGAGGTGGAGGCGCGGGGAGTGAGCCTGTCTCTGCGCGCTGTGCCGGTCACCGAGTACAGCCAGCGGGTCGGGGCGGTGCTGCTGGTCCGGGACGTCTCCGAGCTGCGCCGCCGGGAACGGGAGCTGCTCACCAAGGACGCCACCATCCGGGAGATCCATCACCGGGTGAAGAACAACCTGCAGACCGTGGCAGCCCTGCTCCGGCTGCAGGCTCGCCGCACCGACTCCACCGATGCCCGGTCCGCGCTGGAGGAGGCAATGCGCCGAGTGGCCACGATCGCCACGGTGCACGAGGCCCTCTCCCAGACCATCGACGAGGTGGTCGACTTCGACGAGGTCTTCGGCCGGACCCTGCGCCTCGCCGCTGACGTCGCCTCCGGGGAGGCGCACGTGAAGACCGTGCGCACCGGTACCTTCGGCCGAGTGCCGGCCACCGATGCCACCGCCCTGGCGGTGGTGCTGACCGAGTTGGTGACCAACGCCGTCGAACATGGTCTGGCGAAGGTCGGCGGCACGGTCACGATCGAGTCTGAACGCTCCGGCAACATGCTCCGGGTGCGTGTCATGGACGACGGCTCAGGGATGGAACCCCAGGCTGCGATGAACGGGCTCGGTACGCAGATCGTGCGCACACTGGTGGCTACCGAGCTGGACGGCAGCATCGACTGGGCGCCACTGGAGGGCGGCGGTACCGAAGTCGTGCTGAAAGCGCGGCTGGCAGAGATCCGGGACGCCTGAGCCGGGAGTTGCACTCTCAGCGCTGCGTTCAACCCAGCCTCGTCGACAACCCCAGCCGTCAACCGGACAGTCAAGCCGAACGGCCGACCCCCAGAATGGGAATCGGCCGTTCCGGAAGTGCGGTTGGTCAGCCGGCGCGGCGGGCCCGAGCGGTGCGGCGCTTGAGGGCGCGGCGCTCGTCCTCGGACATCCCACCCCAGACGCCGGCGTCCTGACCGGTCTCGATCGCCCACTTCAAGCAGGTGTCGATCACGGGGCACCGGCGGCACACGGCCTTGGCCTCCTCGATCTGGGACAGCGCCGGTCCGGTGTTCCCGATCGGGAAGAACAGCTCGGGGTCCTCCGTGAGACAGGCCGCGTCGTGACGCCAATCCATGCGTACTCTCCTTCTAGGGGCATGCAAACGCGCTCGGCGCCCGATTCGATGGCCGGGCAGGAGACGAAAACCGCGCGTTCGCGTCATTTCTCTGAGATCAACTGTCACATGGTTCACTTGCTGTACACAAGGGGTTCTCACGAACTTTCAATCAAAGTTGCCTGAGAGATGGGTCACAACGGCCGCCGGATCCCGCCACTTTGCGCACGTCGCGGTCAGTGCGCATCCCTCCCTGTGGTAACGGTCACCAGGGAGCCGCGGTCGGGCTGGCTAGGGTGTGGGGGTGAGTGACCAGACCCCGTCCGACCGTCCGCTGGCGCTGCGCATCGGGCTGGCCGTGGTGCTGCTGGAAGCGGTTGTCCTGGTGGTGCTCGGCGCAGGGGTGGTGATTGCCTCGGTACTCGACGACGGAGCCATGCTCGGTATCAATGCCGGAGTGCTCGCCGTCCTGGTCCTGATCGGCGGATTCCTCCTGCTGGCCGTGCGCGGCCTGTGGCAGGGGAAGCGCTGGGGCCGGGGCCCGGTGGTCACCTGGCAGCTGCTCCAGTTCTTCGTCGCGATCACGTCCTGGGGTGGGCTGGAGTGGTGGGCGCTCGTGCCGGCGCTGCTCCTCCCGGTGATCGTGCTGGTGTGCCTGCTCACCCCCGCCTCGCTGTCCGCCACTGCCGAGCGCGGCCGTCCCGACGGCGTTCTCTAGTCCGCCCCGCGGTCACCGCCGACTGTGGCCACCTGGAGTGGCACCGCGCCCGCCGAGTCGACCAGGACCCCGCGGCCGGGCCGGGCGGCCGGGTCTTGGACCGGGCGGAGGTCCAGGGACAGGTGCGCCGGTCGGGGATCGGTGAGCACCAGGCTCAGGTCCGGTTCCCGGAGCCGCATCGCCAGCGGATGGAACGAGCTCGCCAGGGCCTCGGCCCGGGCACTGCCGAGCAGGCACACGTGCGGATGTTCCGCCAGGAAGGTCGCCCAGTCCTCAGCGGCCGTCGCGGACAACCGGTCGGCATCGTCGACCACCAGCACCGCTGCGGTCTCGGCCGGCCGGCCGGCTGCCGGCGGGTCGTACTCGCCCGACGGCGAGGGCTCGCGGCCGTCATACACCTGCCAACCGCAGGCGGTGAGCTGGGTCAGGAGGGTGGTCAGCGCGGTGGACCGGCCGGACCCTGGCGGGCCGCAGACCAACCAGGTACTGCCGGGACCCAGGGTGCGGTGCAGCCAGGATGCCTCATCCCCACCTCGGCCGAGGAGCAGCGGCACCGGCACCGCTGCCGTGCCGTCAGTGGGCGCCGCCCCTGCCGGCAGCGGCACCGGGGCCGGTAGCGGTACCAAGGCTGGAAGCGGCGCCAGCCGCAGCGGTGGCCCGTCGGCCGGACGCCACTGCTGCGGGTCCGCTCCGGTGAGCGCCACCTGGGCCACCCACGCCTGCCCACGTTCGAGCAGCACCCCTCGGCCCGCCGGCCACCCCGAGGCCACCAGGTCGCGCGGCGCCCCGGCCAGCACGGCATCGGCCGGGTCCCGCGGGCAGAGCAACAGCTGCTGGTCCACTGCCGCTGCCCACCGCCGGGAGGTCTCGGCACCGGTGACCAGCACGTCCAGCCCGAGCCGCCGGGACCTGCGCAGCACGGTCAGCACGAGCTCGACGCCGTCACCCAGGGTGCCCACCTCGTCCAGCGCTGCTGCCACCGCGTCCACATCGTCGATCACCAGCAGTCCCGGCGCCGGATCGGTGAGCAGCTGTTCGAGCAGCCGACGGCACCGGCGCGGATCATCGGTCGGACACCACGTCCCGGCGGCCGGTGCCGTGCGGCCCGGCCAGTGGTCGGCGTCCTCGGCGAGTACATGCACCACTGTGCCGCTGCGCAGCGCAGCCTCGGTCAACGACTGTGCTGCGGTGCTGCGGCCGCTGCCCGGCGGGCCGCTGACGAGCAGAGTTCCGCCGGTGAAGCGCCGGCTGCCCAGGCGCTGCTCGTCGGGGAGGTCGAGCAGTACCCAGGGCAGCCCGTACCGCGCGCGGTCGGTCGCTGCCTCGATCGCCGGGGCGTTCGCGGTCGCCGGACCGCTCTCGACCACGTCCGACTCCTCGGCCTGCCAGTGCTCCGGGAGCGGTGGTGCCCACGGTCGCCGCACCGCCTCGCGCCAGGGCTCCACCTCTGCCAGCCGCGCCGCCGCCCGGTTCAGCGTGGCAATCCGCTCCGGCACCCACGCCTGGGAGGCCGTACCGCACCAGGCGGCCTGGATCTGTTCCGCGACCTCGGTGCGCAGCACGGCACGTCCGGGAATCCGCGGTAGCCGCGCTGCGCTGGAGTCACCGAGCATGTCCAACGAGTCGGTCTCCTCCAGCACCCGCAGGCACAGCCGCAGGGTCAGGTTCGCCCGCATGTCCGGGGTGATCGCCCCACCTGGACGTTGGGTGGCCAGCACCAGGTGGATGCCCAGGGACCGACCCTGCGCGGCCAGCCGCACCAAGGCGTCCAGCTGTTCCGGATGGGTATCGGCCATCACCCGGAACTCATCCACCACCACCAGCAGCCGACCGAGCCGGTCGGCGCCCTCGGTCCGCCGGCGTTGTTCAGCCAGGTCGTGCGCACTGACGGCGGCCAGCGCCCGCTCCCGGGCACGCAGCTCGGCCTGCAGGCTCGCCAGTGCTCGGGTGGTGGCGGCCTCCTCCAGATCGGTGAGCACCCCGGCCACGTGGGCGAGCTCACGCAGCGGGGTGAAGGTCGCTCCGCCCTTGTAGTCGAACAGGACGAAGCTGGTGTCAGCCGGGGAGCCCTGGTGTGCCAGGGCGAGGATCCAGGCGAGCAGCAGTTCCGACTTCCCCGAGCCGGTGGTCCCGGCCACCAGCGCATGGGGTCCGTGCTCGGCCAGGTCCAGCCAGACCGGGCCTGCCGCGGTCCGGCCCACCGGCGCCCGCATCGTGGGGTCGGCCCAGCCGGGTGGGAACAGCTCTTCGGAGTCCGGAAGGAGCTCGCCCAGGTGCACCGAGGTGGGCACAGTGGCTGCGTCGTCGGGCCCCTCGTTCAGCTCGGCCAGCACGGCGGCGGCCCAGTCGGCGCTCACCTGCCGGTCGTGACTGGATCGCACCTCCACCACGGTCGAGCACCACCGCGGGACCTGCTGGACTCCCTCGGCCAGGACGAGATACCGGGCGGAGGTCTGGGCACCCGGGGCGTCCAGACCTGGGTGCGCGTGCACCACCCGCAGGTGCGGTGCGCCGTCGGCTGTGGTGCTCGGCCCGGCTGGGTCGGTCAGGCCGGTGAGCTCAGGCCAGGGTGCGTGTACCTGCTCCCCGGTGACTGCCGCGTGCCGCACGGCCACCCACCGGGCCAACGCCGCCCCTGCCGCGGCGGTGCCCACCAGGGCCAGGCCGGACCCGGCCGCCGGTATCGGGACGAACCGCATCCGTTCCGCCCGGCGGCGGATCCGGCCGCGAAGCGGTGCATCCGGGCGGCGCCGCGCCGGGGCGCGCAGGTTCGCGTCCCCGATCTCCCAGCGCGCCCCGTCCTCGGGGAGCACCGCCGGGGCGCCGATCCCGGCGAGCAGGGCGGCGGGATCGGCGAAGGGCTGGGGCACCGGCGGCGCCGGTTCCGCACTGTCCGCAGGTCGCCGCAGCCGCTTGGCCCGCTCCCGCAGCGCCGGCCACAGGATCGCAACGATCAGCACCACCGGTAGTGCGATCAGCAGCACCATCCGCCACCGACCGCCGCCACCGCTCAGGAGTAGCGGCAGCATCGAGACCGACATCAGCAGCGGCAGCAACAACCGGCCGAGCAACCCACCGGTCAGGTCCGCCCCCTGCTCCGGGTCCGCCGGTAGCACCATCCCCGGGTGTACCCGCAGCTCCAGCACGGAGGACCCGGCCAGGATCCGGCCGCCTACCGGGAGCGGGCGCCAGCGCCGACCTACCCGTACCGTCCAGCGGGCCACCCGGGGCTCGGTGCCGGCGGCCGGCTGACCGTGGGTTCGGCGCAGCCGGGTGCCGTTCGCCGAGCGGAGGTCCTGGATCCGGACCCGTCCGCCCCGGTCCCGCACCCGCAGGTGCCGGCGGGACAGCGCCGGGTCCGGCAGGGACAGGTCGGCGTCCTGACCGCGGCCGACCACCACGGCGCCGGAGCGGAGCGGGACCACCCAGCCCACTCCGGGCCCGGCGGTCACCGCGAGGTGGTGGCGTGCGGCAACGTCCATCCCTCGATCGTGCCCGGGATGCGCGGTTGCCGCCGGAGCCCTGTGGACACCGGCGGCTACCGCCCGGCGGGGACCGCCGTGGATCCCCCGGCGGCCCCGGAGCTCAGTCCACCGCCAGGGCTGCCGCCGGTGGCGTCCGGGCCGCCGAGCGGGCCGGCAGCGCGGAGGCGAGCAGCCCCGCAGCCAACGAGACCAGCGCCACCAGGCCCAGGTCCCGCCACGGCACCACCAGGGGGACCTCGGCCATCTGGGCCAGCACGATCGCCGACCCCGCCCAGCCGAACACCAGCCCGGCGACGATCCCGATCAGCGCCCCGGCACCGGCGATCATCAGCCCCTCGATCGCGAGCATCCCGCGGAGCTGACCACGAGTGAGGCCGAGCGCACGCAGCATGGCCGACTCCCGCCGTCGTTCGAGGACGGACAGGGACAGCGTGTTCGCCACCCCGATCAACGCGATCACCACGGACACGGCGAGCAGCCCGATCACCACAGCGAGAATGGTGTCCACCACCTGCTGGTACCCGGCTCTCTCGACGGCCGCGCCGTTGACCATCGGGGTGTCGGCGTCCTCGAGTCCCTGCGAGGCCTCGGTGAGGTTGCCCTGCACCGACATCACCGTGTCGTACTCGCCCTGCTCGGCCACGCGCGCCCACAGGATCGAAGGTTCGGCATCCGGGTCGAGGCGGGTGAGGACCTCCGGAGTGACGAGCGCGGTGTTGCCGTCCAGGCTGGTCACCGCGACGGTCAGCGTCACCTCTTCGTCGCTCCGGCCGGTCAGGGTGACCTCATCGCCGGAGGCGAGCTGATAGTTCGTGGCGAGCTGGTCGCCGATCACCAGGGTGCCCTCGGCCAACCCGGCGGTGGCGTCCGTGCTGCGGACCACCGCGCTCAGGTCGCCGGTGGCCACAGCAGCCACGTCGATCCCCACCTCACCGATGTCCGGCAGGTTCCCGGTGGTGGCAGTGCTGGCGAGCAGGGCGGTGTCCGTCACGCCGTCCGTGGTGGTCACGGCCTGCACCTGCTCATCGCGCATGCCCCCGGCCGTGCTGACCTCCAGGTCCACCGGGAAGCGCGAGTCCAGCTCCGAGGTGAGCGCGTTGCCGGCGGCGAGCGCGCCGGTGCTCATCATCGTCACCAGGGTCACCCCGATCACCAGCGCACTGGCCGTGGCCGCACTGCGGCGCGGGTTGCGCACCGCGTTCGCCACCGC
>DXBY01000082.1 GCA_019116305.1 Candidatus Ruania gallistercoris
CCGAGGGTCCTGGCCATCTCCGGCAACGCTGCCCGGGCCGCCGCCCCCATACCGACCCAGAGCCCGCTCCACAGTCCCCCGCCGACCACGGCACCAGCCAGGAAACGACCGTAGCTGACCCTGGCCGCCCCGGCCGCCGCCGGCATCAGGGTGCGCACTGCGGGCAGCAGCCGGGAGACCACCAGGGCCAGCACACCGTGCCGGCGCAGCAGACCGGTGGCCCGGTCCCAGTGCCGCACACCGATCCGCCGGACCACCCGCGTCTCCCGCAGCCGGGTACCGTACCGCCTGCCGAGCAGATACCCGGTGTGGTCACCGGCGATCGCCCCCACAGCGACGGTCACCATCGCCGCGGATAGCTGCCCGCCACTGCCGGTCGCCGCACCCAGGGTGAGCACCGCCGTCTCCCCGGGGACGACGAAACCGAGCCCGAAGGCCGATTCGGCGAACGCGAACAGTGCACCGAGAAGCAGCAGCAGAGGTCCGAAGGCGTCGCTCAGGCCGGTGAGCAGGGAATCCATGGCTCCAGCCAACCCCGTGCAGTGGTCCGGCCACTATGAGGTACCACCCCGATTCGACCCTGAACTCTGCCGGCGCCACGCGCACCAGCCTCAGGGTTGGCAATCTGCCGGGCGGACAAGGTAGAACAAGAGGGTGAGTGAGACGGCGATCGACACCGGCGACGGCTGGTTCTCCAGGGACGAGCTGGATGCGCTGCGCAAGCGGCTCCCGATCGTCTACGTGGATGCCATCCCGGTGCGGGTCGATGCCGACGGCGTGATCCAACGGGTCGGGATGCTGCTGCGCACCCCGCGGGACGGCGGGATCTCCCGGGCCCTGGTCTCCGGCCGGGTGATGTACCACGAGCGGATCCGCGATGCCCTCGCCCGGCACCTGGACAAGGACCTCGGGCCGATGGCCCTGCCTCGGCTTCCGGTCACGCTCACGCCGTTCACCGTGGCCGAGTACTTCCCCACCCCGGGGATCACCGCCTACCACGACCCTCGACAGCACGCGGTCTCCCTGGCCTACATCGTGCCGGTGGACGGGGACTGTACGCCGCAGCAGGATGCCCTGGACATCGCCTGGTTCACCCCGGAGGAGGCGGTCTCCCCGATGGTGCAGGCGGACATGGCCGACGGGCACGGGGCTCTGGTACGGACGGCGTTGGCCAGCACCGGACGCCTGGTGTGAGGTGGCGGTGACCGATCCCGCCGAGGACAAGCTGGTCACCCCAGGCGCCGGTCGCCTCGCTGCCGTGGCAGCGGTGCTCGACCTCGCCTGTGTGCTCGGCTTCGTGATCGCCGGCCGGCGCAGCCACGACGAGACCAATGCCCTGGCCGGCATCGCCGAGACCGCTTGGCCGTTCCTGGCCGCCCTGGTGGTCGGTTGGGTCGGGATGTACACCTGGCGCGAACCGCTCCAGCTCTGGCCGACGGCGATCGGCCTGTGGATGATTACCGTCGCCGGGGGCCTGGGGTTGCGCCTCCTGGCCGATCAAGGCGCTTCCGGCGCCTTCCCGCTGGTGGCGGCCGGCGTCCTTGCAGTACTCCTCATCGGCTGGCGGCTGATCGCCCGGCTCGTGCTCCGCGTGACCACTGACCGCTGAAGCCCCGCGAGGGTGGCCTGGGTGTCGTGAATCGCCCGATCTGCGACCACCAGGCCACCCTCGCGGCGGTCACCGCTACTTGATCGCGCCCATCGAGAGCCCGCGGACCAGCTGCTTCTGCGCTACCCAGCCGGCGATGATCACCGGCAGCGAGGCCAGCAGCGACGCCGCGGACAGCCGCGCCAGGAACAGTCCCTCGCTGGTCATCGTGGAGGTGATGAGAATCGGTACCGTGGCGGCCTGGGCGGCGGTGAGGTTGAGCGCGAAGAAGAACTCGTTCCATGCGAAGATCACGCAGATCAGCGCGGTGGCCGCCAGCCCGGGGGCGACCATCGGCATCAGCACTGCGCGCAGGGTGCGCATCAGCCCGGCGCCGTCCATCTGCGCGGCCTCGAGCACCTCGCCGGGGACCTCCTGGAAGAATGAACGCATCATCCAGATCGCGATCGGCAGGTTCATCGCGGTGTAGAGCACCACCAGGGTCCAGACGGTGTCCAAGACGTGCAGCCGGCCGGCGATCACGTAGATCGGCACGATCACCGCCACCACCGGGAGCATCTTGGTGGACATGAAGAAGAACAGCACGTCCTGGGTCTTCTTCACCGGGCGGATCGCCAGGGCGTAGGAGGCCGGCACGGCGAACGCGATCACCAGCAGCGTGGACAGCCCGGTGGCGATCAGCGAGTTCGCGAAGTACACCCCGGCACCGCCGTCGATCACCGCCCGGAACTGGTCCAGTGTGGGCTGGAAGAACCAGGTGGGAGGGTTGGACGCCGCCTGGTTCTCCTGCTTGAACGCCGTCAGTGCCATCCACAGCACCGGGAAGAAGAATCCGAGGGCCACCACCCAGGTGAGCGCGGTGAGCAACCCGCCACCGACCCCGCTGCCACGGTCCGGGCGCGGCGTCGGGCGCTGCGCCGACTCAGCGGGGCGAGCGGCGGGTGCATCAGGTGTCGTCGTGGTCATGGCTCAGTCCTTCTGCTCGAAGCTGCGGAAGATCAGACGGAGGGCGAAGGTGGCCACGATGATCGTCGCGATCACCACCACCACCCCCATGGCGGCCGCCTGCCCGATGTCGAAGCCGAGGAAGGCGCGCTGGTAGATGTAGAACGGCAGGTTCGCGCTGGCCGTCCCGGGCCCACCTGCGGTCATCAGGTAGATCTGGTCGAAGGTGTTCACCACGTAGATCGCGCCGAGCAGCACACCCAGCTCGATGTAGCGGCGCAGCTGCGGCAGCGTGATCGAGACGAAGGTGCGGCCCCAGCCGGCGCCGTCCATCTGCGCTGCCTCGAGCACGTCCTTGGGCTGGGCCTGCAGCCCGGCGAGCACCAGCAGCATGGTGAACGGCGTCCACTGCCACACCAGGGCGATCAGGATGGACAGCACCGGGTAGGTGGCAGTCCAGTTCACCGCATCGATACCGATCAACCCGATCGCCCAGTTGACCATCCCGTAGGTGGGGTTGAACATCGAGACGCTCCAGATCATCGCCCCGGCCACCGGCATGATCAGGAACGGGGTGATCAGCAGGGTGCGGGCCACGCTCTGGCCGATGAACTTGCGGTCCAGCAGCAACGCGATCCCGATACCGAGCAGCATCGCCACCAGCACGCACCCGAGGGTGAAGATCACGCTGTTCAGTGCGGCCTGGCGGAACACCGAGTCGGCGAACAGGTCGGCGTAGTTGGCCAGGCCGACGAACAGGTCCTCCCCCGGGCGGAGCAGGTTCTCCGATCGCAGCGAATACCAGATGGTCACCAGGAACGGCACCTGGGTGACGATGATGGTGAAGATCAGGGCCGGCAGCAGCGGCGCCCGGCGACGCCAGGCTTCCGCGCGATCCAGCGCCTGGGGCGAGTCGGCCTTGCGGCGCCGCTCCGCCTCCTTGCGGTGGTGACGCTCGACGACGGTGGTCACGATGAGCCCTCCTGCTCGGACTGGTAGGACGCGGCGACGGTCTCCGCGTAGCGCTGGGACTGCTCGAGCGCCTCGTCCACCGAGATCTGCCCGGCGATCGCCGCGGACATCTGCTGACCCACCCGGGTACCGAGGTCCTGGAACTCCGGGATCTCGATGTTCTGGATGCCCTGGTACGGCACCGGCCGGGTCATCGTGAGCTCCTGGTTGGCGTTCTCCATCGCCTGCAGCATCTGCTCCTCGTAGGCGGACGCCACCTCGGCGTACTCCGGGATGTCGT
Organism: Candidatus Ruania gallistercoris; assembly: GCA_019116305.1. Taxonomy (GTDB): domain Bacteria; phylum Actinomycetota; class Actinomycetes; order Actinomycetales; family Beutenbergiaceae; genus Ruania; species Ruania gallistercoris. Next base: position 3,807 of record DXBY01000082.1, read on the forward strand.
AGGTGCTCAGCCGGCTTCCGGGTGGCACCCGCTCCCAGCCGATCTCCTCACCGACGAGGTGCATGTAGTCCGGGTGCGTCATCCAGGAGACGAACTCCCAGGCGGCGTCCTTGTGCTCGGAGGTGGTCGGGATGGCCAGTGCCCAGGAGTACAGCCACCCGGAGGCCTCGGTGTCCACCACCGGTGCTGGTGCGTAGGCGACGTCCCCGGCCACGGTGGAGGAGCTCGGATCCTCCACCGAGGAGACCATTGAGGTTGCGTCGTACCACATCGCGGCCTGGCCCTGGCTGAACATGGTCAGGCACTCGCCGAACCCGGCGGTGGCCGCACCGGGCTCACCGTAGTCGCGGACCAGGTTGACGTAGTCGCTGACCGCGGCGTGCACCTCGGGTGAGTCGAGGGTGGCGTTCCACTCCTCGTCGAACCAGCGGCCGCCATAGGTGTTGATCACTGTGGACAGCGGCGCCATGTTCTCGCCCCAGCCGGCCAGACCGCGGAGGCAGATCCCGGCGAAGTCGCTGTCCGGATCGTGCAGCTGGGCAGCGAGGTCGGCCACCTCCGTCCAGGTGGGCTGCTCCGGCATCTCCAATCCCTGCTCGGCGAACACGTCCTCCCGGTAGGCGAGGAAGGAGGATTCACCGTAGAACGGCACCGAGTACAGGTCTCCCTCGTAGGACAGCGCCTCCCGGACGCTCGGCACGAAGTCGTCCGGCTGGTACCCCTCGGTCTCGTCGGCGTAGGGCTGCAGGTTCTCGATCCAGCCGTTCTCCGCCCACATCCCCGTCTCGTAGTTGGAGATCATCACCACGTCGAACTCGCCACCACCGGTGGCGACCGAGGCGGTGATCTTCGCCCGCGCCTCGTTCTCCGGCAGGCTGACGAACTGCACGTCGATCCCGGGGTGCTCGGCGCGGAACTGCTCCTGCAGCGAGATCGCGTCCTGCATCTGCGGGTTGGACACGATCGCCACCACGATCTGTTCGGTGTCGCCGTCGCTGGAGACTGCCCCGGCACCGGCGCAGCCGGCCAGGGCGAGGGCGGCGGTGGCGGCGAGCGCCGCTGCCCGGGTACGCGCCGGCCGGAGCCGCCCGGCGCGCCGCCGTCCCGGCAGGATCCGGGCTGCGCGCCAGGTGCTCGGGCGGGGGCCGCCACCGGCGGCCCGGGTCCGTTCTGGTCGGAACATCGTCGTCCTCACGTCGGGTGCGCGGCCGGTCGAACGTCCAGATCGCCGCCTACGCTCATCTGAGAATTTGCAAACCGCTCATTTGATGAAGCCTGACTGTAGTGCCCTACACTCAGATGAGCAAGCACCGCTGCACATCTGTTGCGAGGAGGACTCCCGGTGGACCGTGACGAGCTCGTCCTGATGCGCGACGTCAGCGTCGACTTCCACGTGCACGGCAAGTCGAAGGTCGAGATCGCCGACGCCCGGAACCTGTCCCGGTTCCGGGTGGCCCGGCTGCTGAACACCGCACGTGAGCTGGGGATCGTGCGGATCTCGATCGAGCTGCCGGAGGAGTCCGAGGACCTGTCCGAACCGCTGGCCCGTAGCCTCGGCGTCCCGGTGACCATCGCTCCCTCGCACTCCGAGCCGGGGCAGCGCCGCGACCTGCTCGCCCGAACGCTGGCCCGCACGGTCCGGGACCACGTGCAGGAGGGAATGACCGTCGGCTTCTCCTGGTCACGCACACTGGAGACCGCCGCCGTGCACCTCGATCAGCTGCCGCCCTGCGAGGTGGTCCAGCTGGTCGGTGCCCAGCCGGTGGAGGGCAGCGGGGACTCGATGGGGCTGATCCAGCACTTCAAGGCGATCCCCGGTGTGCGCACCTGGCCGATCTGGGCGCCACTGACCGTCGGGGATGCCTCCACCGCCGCCGGACTGCGGGCACAGCCGCAGATCGCCCGGGCACTGCGCAAGGCCGACGAGCTCGATCTCGCCGTGGTGGCGATCGGCGGCTGGTCGCCCCAGTCCTCCACCGTCTACCCCACACTCTCTGCTGCCGATCTGGCCGCCATCAAGGAGCACAGCCCGGTCGGCGAGTGCTCAGGGCGACTCTTCGACGCCGATGGACTCGAGCTGCACGCACCCCTGGAGCAGCGCGTGGTGGCGGTGCAGCTGGAGCAGCTGCGCCGCACCCCGACGGTGATCGCCTCCGGTTTCGGCAAGGAGACCGCTGCAGCCGTACATGCCGCCGTGCACGGCGGGTTCGCCGACATCCTCGTCCTCGACGCGGAGTGCGCGGGCGCCCTGATCGAGATGACCGGGACCGGATAGACCCCGGCCCACCCGCTCGGGTGGTGAGCCGGCTACGCCCCGGGAGCTTCGCCGTCGAGCAGGGCCTGGATCGTGGCGCGGGACCCGCGCTCGTGCAACGAGGACAGCGCCCAGCGGTAGGCGGCCACGAACCGCTCGTCCTCGACGAGGTCGCCGAACAGGTCCCGGTCCCGCAGGAACGCGAGGTCGTCCTCGGCCTGTGCAAGGGCGGCCGCGTGGACGCGGTCGGCGATCCGGTCCACGATCTCGATCGGCTCGCCCTGCTCGTCCACGCCCTCGGCGTACCGGGCCCAGCTGGCCACGATCAGTGCGGACCGGGTCACCTCTCCCCCGGCGGCGACGTTCTCGCGGATCACCGGAACCAGCCAGTTGGGGATCCGGTCGGAGGACTCCGCGCACAGTCGGGCGACCGTGTCGCGCACTGCGGCGTTCGAGAACCGTTCGATCAGGGTGGCCTTGTACTCCTCCAGGTCCACCCCCGGGACCGGCTGCAGGGTCGGGCTGCCCTCGTGGTCCATGTAGGCGCGCAGGAAGGTGGCGAACATCGGGTCCTGGGCCACCTCGTGGACCAGGCGGTACCCGGCCAGGTAGCCGAGGTAGGCGATGCCCTGGTGGCTGACGTTCAGCAGCCGGAGCTTCATCAGCTCATACGGGGTGACGTCGTCGACCACCTGCACCCCCACCTCCTCGTACGGCGGCCGGCCGTCGGCGAAGTGGTCCTCCAGGGCCCACTGGGTGAACGGTTCGGTGACCACTGGCCAAGCGTCCTCGAGACCGAAGCGTTCGGCGACCAGGGCGCGGTCGGCATCGGTGGTGACTGGGGTGATCCGGTCCACCATCGAGTTCGGGAACGGTACGTGCGCGTCGATCCAGGCGGCGAGGTCCGGGTCCTTGGCGCGGGCGAAGGCGCCGAACATCCGCTGGGCGTTGTGCCCGTTGCCCTGGATGTTGTCACAGCTCATCACGGTGAAGGGTGGGGTGCCGGCCTCCCGGCGGCGGCGCAGCGCCTCGATCACGTATCCGAAGGAGGTCCGCGGCACGGCCCCGGGCTCGAGGTCCGCGCGGACCGCCGGGTTGGTCAGATCGAACTCGCCGGTGACCTGGTTGACGTTGTAGCCGCCTTCGGTCACGGTCAGGGAGACGATCCGCACCGCCGGGTCGGTCATCCGGGCCAGCGCTACCTCGGGGTCCTCCGGGGCGTAGACGTAGTCCAGGATCGAGCCGATCACCCGCGCCTGCGTGGAACCGTCAGCATGCTTGACCACCAGCGTGTAGAGCCCGTCCTGCGCCTTGAGTGCATCCCGCATCCGGACGTCCCCGGGCATCAGACCCAGTCCGCAGATCGCCCAGTCATGCGCACGGCCGGTGCGCATCAACTCATCCAGGTACATCGCCTGGTGCGCGCGGTGGAAACCGCCGACGCCGATATGCACGATCCCCACGGACAGGGTGGTGCGGTCATACTCGGGCCGGGCCACCTGTGGGTCCAGTCCGGTCAGTGCGTCATCGGTGAGCGAGGTCATCACGGCTCCTGAGTCGGATCGTCTGACGGTATCAGATGAGCGAAGCTCTCAACATCAGATGAGCGGACCGTGGGAGGCGCCCTCAGGCGACATCCTCGTCGTCCTCGTGCTCATCGTCGCTGCGGACCCAGACCGCCCGGACCCCCTCGATCGCGTTCACGCTCGGGATCACCGAACGCAACGGCACCCGGCCCTTGAACCGGATGTCGATCTCCACCAACGCCTGACCCTCATAGGCCAGGCGCCGACTGCCCAGGATCAACGTGCTGAACCCCAGGTCGGTGGCCAGGGCGAGGAGGTCGCGGAGCACCCCGGCACCATCCAGGTACCGCACCCGCAGCACCCGGTTGTGGTCCCGGGTGGGGATCTTGCGCACCAGCGGCCCGACCCCGACCACCGCCACCACGTGCAGCACGGTGAGGAACACCGCCAGCGAGACCATCCCAGCGCCGGCAGCCATCCCGACGGCCGCGGCAACCCAGATGGTCGCTGCAGTGGTCAGCCCACGGACCACGTCCCGGCGGGTGAAGATCACCCCGGCGCCGAGGAAGCCGATCCCGGAGACGATCTGTGCGGCGATCCGGGACGGGTCCAGGTTCACCTCGTCGCCGAGAACGTTCGCGAACCCGAACGCGGAGACCAAGGTGAAGCCGGCCGAGCCCATGCCGACGAGCACGTGGGTGCGGAAGCCTGCCGCCTTCTGCCGTACCTGCCGCTCGATCCCGATCACCGCGCAGAGCACGAACGCCACGGCGAGCAGGTACAGCTCGGTCCAGGTGGTATCGGAGAGGAAGTGCATCAGCGCTGTGGGGAGGCGGTCGGGTGGGTCATCGGCACAGCGTAGAGCGACCGCTCATCCGGCGGCGAGGACTGCACCGATGTGCGGGGCGAGCGCCCGGAACGCCTGCCCGCGGTGTGAGATGGCGTTCTTCTCCGCAGCGGTGAGCTCCGCGCAGGAGCGCCTCTCGCCGTCCGGCTGGAGGATCGGGTCATAGCCGAACCCCCCGGTGCCGCGCGGACTGGTGAGCAGAGTGCCGCGCAGCTCGCCGATCTCCACGTGCTCGTGCCCGCCCGGGGTGACCAGCGCCGCGGCGCAGACGAACGCGGCCCCGCGGTGCTCCTCGTGGACGTCGGACAGCTGGGCCAGCAGCAGGTCCAGGTTCGCCTGGTCGTCGCCGTGCCGGCCGGCCCAGCGGGCGGAGAAGATGCCGGGGGCACCGCCCAGCACGTCCACGGCCAGGCCGGAGTCGTCCGCCACTGCTGTGATCCCGGTGTGTGCCACCAGCGCGCGGGCCTTGATCAGGGCGTTCTCGGCGAAGGTGACACCGTCCTCAACCGGTTCCGGAACGGCGAAATCTGCAGCGCCGACGACCTCCTGAGCGCCAAGCCCGGGAAGATCGGCAAGGATCGCGCGCAGCTCACCGACCTTGTGCGCGTTGTGCGTGGCCAGCACCAGGCGGGGGCTACTCATCAGCTGCCCGCCAGTGGGCCCGGCACCTCGCGGCGGGCCAGTGGCTGCGCCAGGGCGGTGTGCTGGGCGGCGGTCAGCTCAGCGCAGCCGGCCACGGCCAGGTCGAGCAGCTGGTCCAGCTCCGCCCGATTGAACGGCGCGCCCTCGGCAGTGCCCTGGATTTCCACGAACTCCCCGCTACCGGTGACGACCACGTTCATGTCGGTCTCGGCGCGCACGTCCTCCACGTACGGCAGGTCCAGCATCGGCGTTCCGCCGATAATCCCCACACTGACGGCGCAGATCGAGTCGCTCAGGACACTCGCCTTGGCCTTGACCGCCCCGTGGGCCCGCCCCCACTCGACCGCATCGGCGAGGGCTACGTAGGCGCCGGTAATAGCGGCAGTGCGCGTACCGCCGTCGGCCTGGAGCACATCGCAGTCCAGCACGATGGTGTTCTCGCCCAGTGCGGAGAGGTCGATAACCGCGCGCAGCGCGCGGCCGATCAGCCTCGAGATCTCGTGCGTGCGGCCACCGATCTTGCCCTTGACCGACTCTCGGTCACCTCGGGAGTTCGTGGACCGGGGCAGCATCGCGTACTCCGCGGTGACCCAGCCCAGGCCGGAGCCCTTCCGCCAGCGGGGCACCCCTGCGGTGAAGGATGCCGTGCACAGCACCCGGGTGCCGCCGAACTCCACCAGCACGCTGCCCTCGGCCTGGTCGGACCAGCCGCGGTGGAAGGTGACCGGGCGGAGCTGGTCGGGTCGGCGGCCGTCGGCGCGGGTGATCTCACTCATGGGCACCCAGCCTATGCCCACCCGATGGCCGGGTCGTCAGGTCACTCCGGGATTGGAGCGCGCACCGGGCGACCTGCGCCGCCCTCCTACCGCGACCCGCCAGATATGGTGGGAGCGCCGGGGTGAACACCCTGCCGGACTGGCCGTTCGGCGGATGGTGAATGGGGCCAGTGATGGGTGGGCCGGGTGTTGGCGGGGGAATGTTGCTTGAGTGGCGGTGGTTGCTCCGGTGATGACTGCTGTGCCGATCTCGTTGCTGGACCGCACCCGCACCCGGGTGGGCGAGCAGCCGGCGGAGTCGGTGCGCGCGAGCGTGGCACGGGCGCTGGCCGCTGAGCAGCTCGGCTACCGGCGGTTTTGGGTGGCCGAGCACCACGGTGTGCCCGGGATCGCCAGTGGCGCACCGACCGTGCTGATGGCCGCCATCGCGGCCGCGACCACCACGATCCGGGTCGGCTCGGGCGGGGTGATGCTTCCGAACCACCAACCGCTGGTGGTCGCCGAGCAGGCCCGCACGCTGGCCGCGTTGTTCCCCGGCCGGATCGACCTCGGCATCGGCCGGTCGCTCGGCTTCACCAAGCCGGTGCGGGAGAGCCTCCGGGTGCAGACCTATAGCCCGGAGCAGTTCGACACGGACCTGGCCGAGCTGCTCGGGTATCTGGCGGGCACCGGGCCGGTACCCGCCGTACCGGAACTGGCTGCCCGCGTGCCGGTGCACCTGCTCGCCACCGGTGCCGGCCTGGCGGTCGCTGCCCGGCACGGGCTTCCGGTGGTGGTCGGCGGACCGGCCCTGCACGGGGACCTGACGGCCCTGGAGGACTACCGCAGCCAGTACCGGCCCAGCGAGCAGTGGCCACAGCCGCAGGTGATGATCAGCCCGGAGGTGATGGTCGCCAACACCGCCGACCATGCCCGGGAGCTGCTGCTGCCCGAGGCGGTGGCCCTCGCGGAGAGCCGCCGGTCCGGCGTGTTCGCCGCGTTGCGCCCGGTGACCCCCGCGGACCTGGACGCCCTGAGCCCGCGGGAACGCTCCGCCGTCGACCGCCAGCTCCAGCAGGCCGTGTCCGGAACCGCAGGCCAGGTCCGGGACCAGCTCACCGCTCTGGTGCGGCGCACCGGCGCGACCGAGGTGCTCGCGAGCACCTCCACCTACGACCGCGAGGCACTCTCTGCCGCGGATCGGGCGCTGTCGGCCCTCGACGTGGACCGATAGCACCCATCGGAGGTCACCGAGGCGATCGGAGGTACTTCGCGCTTGCCTCCGATCGCCGCGGTGACCTCAGTCCGCGCCGGCCTCAGACCGCACAGGTGACCTCAGTCGGCACCTCAGAGCACGCGGAGCGCCACCTCAGCCGGTGTTCTGCAGGCCGGCGGCCACCCCGTTCACCGAGAGCAACATCAGCCGGCGGATCGCCTCATCCTGGGTCTCGTCCGAGCCATCGGTGGACCGCAGTGCCCGCAGTGCGCGCAGCTGCAGCAGGGAGAGGGCGTCCACGTACGGGCTGCGCAGCTGCACCGCGCGGCCGAGCACCCGGTGCCCGGCGAGCAGCCGCTCCTGTCCGGTGATGTCCACCACCCACTGCCGGGTCAGCGCCATCTCCTCCAGCACCAGCTCGGCCAGGTCCTCCCGGTCCCCCAGCGCCAGGTACCGCCGGGCGATCCGCTCATCGGTCTTGGCCAGGGACATCTCCACGTTGTCGATCAGCGTGGCCAGCAGCGGCCAGCGGCGGTAGGCGTCCCGGAGGGTATCCAGGTCGCCAACAGCCGCCAGTGCGGTGCCCAGACCGAACCAGCCGGTGAGGTTGATCCGGGCCTGGGTCCAGGCGAACACCCACGGGATCGCGCGCAGGTCCTCCAACGACTCCACGCTCAGCCCGCGGCGCGCCGGCCGCGAGCCCAGCGGCAGCCAGCCGACCTCCTCCTGCGGGGTCACCTGCGCGAACCAGGGGGCGAAGCCCTCCGCGTGCACCAGCTCGAAGAACCGCTCCCGGGAGGCGGCGTCCATCGTGGCCGCGATCTCGGCGAAGTCCTGGGCCGCAGTGGAGTTGCGCTCCTCGATCGCCGGCGTGGCCTGCACCAGCGTGGCCGCGGCGACCTGCTCCACATGCCGGTGCGCGATCACCGGGTTCCCGTACCGGGCGGCGATCACCTCACCCTGCTCGGTGAGCTTGAACCGGCCGTCCACGCTGCCCGGGGGCTGGGCGAGCACCGCGCGGTTCGCCGGCCCGCCGCCGCGGCCGAGCGCTCCGCCGCGGCCGTGGAACAGAGTGAGCGTGATGTCGTTGCGCTCGGCCCACTGCGCGATCTGCTCCTGGGCGTCGTACAGCGCCAGGGTGGCCGCGACCGGGCCGACGTCCTTGGAGGAGTCGGAGTAGCCGAGCATGATCTCGATCCGGCGGCCGGTCTGGGCCATCCGTTCCTTGACCTGCGGCAGCTCGATCATGTCGTCCAGGGCGGCCACCGAGGACTGCAGGTCCGCGAACGTCTCGAACAACGGGATCACGTCCAGCACCGGTATGTCCTCTGCCGAGCCCATCGCCGCCTCGGCGAGCCGATAGACGGCGGCGATATCGGCGGCGGAGGTGGCGAAGGAGATCACGTACCGGTGCGCGGCCACCTCCCCGTAGCGGTGCTGGATGGCAGCGATCGAGCGGATCGTCTCCAGGACCTCTTCGCTCATCGGGCTCAGCTCGCCACCGGCGTCCAGCTCGGCGAGGGCCTGGTTGTGCACCTTGGAGTGCTGGCGCACCTCGTACTCCACCAGGTGGAAGCCGAAGGTCTCCACCTGCCAGATCAGGTCCTGCAGGTCGCCGTAGGCCTGCCGGGCGTCGCCCGCTGCGGCGAGCGAGGACTGCACCACCCGCAGGTCGGCGAGCAGCTCCTCCGGGCCGGCGTAGGCGAGGTCGGCATCCCGACGACGGGTGGCGGCGATCCGTTCGGCCACCACCAGCATCACCCGGCGGTGCGGTTCGTTCGGGGACCGGACCGCCACCTCGGCGGTCAGCTCAGCGGCGAGCTGGTGCTGCCGGTTCCACAGCGACTCCAGCTCCGGCGACGGCGGTGTGGTGACGGCGTCCAGGGTGAGGGCGGCGCCCACTGTCTGCGCCTTCTCCAGCAGCGCACCGAGCACGTGATCCGCGGTGGTCGCGGCCGCGGAGCGGGTGATCGGCGCGGTCACGTTCGGGTTCCCGTCCCGGTCGGCGCCGATCCACGATCCCAGCCGCACGAACGACGGCGCACGCGGCGGTGCCGGGACGTCCGGGTCCTGCAGCAGCGCATCGATGGCTCGGTACATCCGCGGCAGCGCCTCGAACAGGGTCTGGTCGAAGATCCCGGTGACCGTGCGGATCTCGTCCAACGGCGTGGGCTTGGTCAGCCGCAGCGGGGAGGTGCGCCAGAGTCGGTCGACGGCGGTGTTCAGCTCCCGGCGGTTGGCGGCCAGGCCGCGTTCGCCCAGGCGCGGGTCGTCCCGCTCGGCGAGCAGCTCGCTGATCTCCCGGATGCTGGCGGCCACCGCCCGCCGGCGCGCCTCCGTGGGGTGGGCGGTGAGCACCGGGCGGAACTCCAGGGCATCGATCCGCGCCCGGGCCTCGTCCTCACCGAGCTCGGCGACCAGGAAGTTCCATGCCCCGCCGAGGGTGTCCTCCGGGGCACGGTCGGTTGCCCCGCCGGCGTCCCGGGACCGCAGCGCACGCACCCGGTGGTACTCCTCGGCGAGGTTGACCAGGTGGAAATAACAGGTAAAGGCGCGGGCAACCTGTTCGGCGCGCTCCAGGGTGAAGGACTCGACCAACTCCTCCGCCCGGGAGAACGCGCCGGTGGAGGCATCGTCGTAGGCGGCGATGGTCAGCTCGCGCAGCTTCTCCACATCGGCCAGCAGATCCGCGCCACCGCTCTCCGTCAGCACGGCGCCGAGCAGTTCGCCCAGCAGGCGCACGTCGTGGCGCAGAACGTCGGGCATCTGGTCGATCGCGCCGCTTCGGGATCCGGTGGCAATCCCGTTCGCCGGTGTGGTCACAGGGGCGTCGCGTACTTCGCTCATAGGGTTCAGGGTACCGAGCGACTGTTCCGCTGAGACGACGCCGTCTGCGACTCGGACGGACCCCTACGCTCGATGTGATGCCGATCACGGGCGAGTTCCGCCGTCAAGTGCCTGAACGAAAGACGGCAGTCACATAGTGGAACTATGCCTGCTTCTTGACTGAATCTTGGTGAGTGAGGTCACAGCTCCCACACCGCGCCGGGCACGGCGAGGTCAACCGGCCCGGAGTAGGCGGTCAGGGCCTCGGAACGCACGGTCTCCGCGGGGGTCCACGGCTGCAGGTGGGTGAGCACGAGATGCCGGGCACCCGCTGCTGTCGCCACCTCTCCGGCACGCCGGCCGGTGAGGTGTACACCTCGGATGGGCGGACCGTCCTCGCTGAACGCCGCCTCGCTGAGCAGCAGGTCCGCGTCGCGGGCGGCATCGATCACCCCGTCGCAGGAGTCGGTGTCGCCGGTGTAGGTGAGCACCACCTCCCGGGAGCCGTCCTCACTCGGACCGGTGATCCGCAGCGCATAGGCAGTCACCGGGTGGCGCACCTGAATCGGCTCGATGGTCATCGGGCCCACCTGCAGCGGCTGGCCCACCTGCCAGGTGGACACGTCGAACTGCTCGGTGCAGTTCCCCTCCCCGCACAGCTGGCGGATTCGTTCGGTGGTGCCGGCCGGGCCGTGCACCGGCATCGGTGGTTGCGGACCGGCCGGGCCGTACTCCAGGTACACGTGCAGCGCGGCGAGGTCGACCACGTGGTCGGCGTGCAGATGGGAGAGCAGCACCGCATCCAGCGCGACCGGATCGTGATGGCGCAACAGTTGCCCCATCGCACCGGAGCCCAGGTCGAGCAGCACAGAATAGGTGCGCGAGCCGCCGTCGGCCTGCACCAGGTAGCTCGACGAGGCCGACTCCGGACTGGACATCGATCCTGAGCAGCCCAGGATGGTCAACTTCACTGTGCGTCCTCCCCCACGGTCACTGTGCGTCCTCCCCTACCGCCGGGATCTCCCCAGTGATCTCCGCAGCGCTCTCCGCCCCCACCTCCGGCCCGAGGAACCGGCGCGCGAGCCGGGTGAACGCGGCCGGCTCACCGGTGGACAGGAACCGGTGCTCGGCCACCGCCCGGCCGGTGCGCTCCAGCCCGTGCGCCACCAAGGCGGCGTAGACATCCTTGGCGGTCTCCTCCGCGCTGGACACGAGCGTGACGGCGTCGCCGACCACGTACTGGATCGCCCCGGTGAGCAGCGGGTAGTGCGTACACCCGAGCACCAGGGTGTCCACATCGGCCGCCAGCACCGGCGCGAGGTACTCGCGGGCCAGCTCCAGCACCTGCGGGCCACTGGTCACCCCACGCTCCACCAGCTCCACGAACTGCGGCGCTGCGGTGGTGGTCAGCTGCAGGTGCGGAGCGGCGGCGAAAGCGTCCTCGTAGGCACGGGAGTCGATCGTGGCCCGGGTGCCGATCACCCCGATGCGTCCGGTCCGCGTGGTGGCCACGGCCCGGCGCACCGCCGGCTGGATCACCTCGACCACGGGTACCCCCTGAGCGAGGCTGTAGCGTTCCCGAGCGTCACGCAGCACTGCTGCGGAGGCGGAGTTGCACGCGATCACCAGCATCTTCACCCCGGAGGCGACCAGGTCGTCCATCACGGCGAGCGCATGGGCACGCACCTGCGCGATCGGCAACGGACCGTACGGTCCGTGCGCGGAGTCGCCGATGTAGAGCACGGATTCGCTGGGCAACTGGTCGATGACGGCCCGGGCTACCGTCAGACCCCCGACACCGGAGTCGAAGATGCCGATGGGTGCATCATTCATCACAGATGAGGGTAGACGGAGCGGCGCGCAGTGGGAGCCCCTACTCCTCCAATGTGGGCAGCATCACCTGCAGCAGTGACTCCTGCAGCCAGCTGAGTGCGGAGTAGACCATCCCGAGTGCCAGCTGCACCTCGTCCTCATCATCCCGGTTGCCGCGGGCCACCCGGTCGGTGATCTCCTCGGCGTCCGCCTCGGTGCGGATACCCAGACGTTCGGCGATCACCAACCGCACATCGGTGAGGGCAGCGGCGAAATCGAGCGCCCGCTCGGCCGGGACCCGGATCTCCCTGCCGGAGGCGCGCAACGCGTCCCAGACCATCCGCAGCCGGGCGACCTTGCCGGCGCGCAGCTCGGACTCGGTGAGCCTGCGGAACTCGTGGGTGAGCTCATCGTCTGTGCGGCTGGCATCGGGCAGCAGGCGGGCCAGTGCCGGGTCGGTAGGGCTGTCCAGCCCCTCGGTCGACCAAGACAGCTCGGCGAGCGGATCGGTGCTCGCGTCCGGGTCTGCGCCGGGCCTCAGCGGAACCCCGAGCAGCATGGAGGTATCGGCCACCACCCGGGCCAGGATGGTGGCCTCGTCCCCCTCCAGCTCCGCTACGTACACCCCACGACGGGGCCGGAAGGCCCTCACAGCGGGTCCCCGTCCTGGGCGAGCGTGGCCCACAGCCCATAGGAGTGCATCGCCTGCACGTCGATCTCCATCTTCTCCCTGCTGCCGGAGGAGACCACGCTGCGACCCTCGTGGTGCACCTGCAGCATCAGCGTGTTCGCCCGCTCCTCGGTGTAGCCGAAGTAGCTGCGGAAGACGTGCGAGACGTAGCTCATCAGGTTGACCGGGTCGTTCCACACGATCGTCAGCCACATTCGGTCGGGCTCGACCGACGTGTGGGTGTCGAGGTCCGGGGATCCGACCGGGACCGGGGCAGCGGGCATATCCCTCACCCTAACCAGGCCGACGCCGGCAGGCGTGCCCGACGGCGAAGCCGCGCCCGGGTAAGGCGTCAGACCGCTGAGCGGCCAGTACCGTATGAGCATGGCTGAGCAGATGGCGGCAGGCGTACCGGGCACTGCGGGCGCGGCGAGCAGCACGAGCACGGCACTGCTGACCGACCGCTACGAGCTGACCATGGTGCAGGCCGCGCTGGCCGACGGCACCGCCTCGCGGCAGTGTGTGTTCGAGGTGTTCACCCGACGGCTGCCCGCCGGCCGGCGCTACGGAGTGGTGGCCGGCACCGGGCGGATTCTCGAGGCGCTGCCGCACTTCCGGTTCACCGATACCGAGCTGGAGTACCTGCGCTCCGGTCAGGTGGTGAACGAGCAGACCCTCGACTTCCTCGCCGACTACCGGTTCACCGGCGACATCTACGGCTACGCCGAAGGTGAAGTGTTTCTCCCCGGCTCGCCCCTGCTGGTGGTGGAGGCCTCGTTCGCCGAGGGGGTGCTGCTGGAGACCCTGGTGCTGTCCATCCTCAACTACGACTCGGCGGTGGCCTCGGCGGCGTCTCGGATGACCAGCGCTGCGGGGTCGCGGCCCTGCCTGGAGATGGGTGGTCGGCGCGCGCACGAGCAGGCGGCCGCGGCCGCGGCCCGGGCAGCCGTGGTGGCCGGTTTCGCCGGGACCTCCAACCTGGAGGCCGGCCGGCGGTGGGGGCTGGAGACGATCGGCACTGCGGCGCACTCCTTCACGTTGCTGCACGACGACGAGGTGTCCGCGTTCGAGTCCCAGGTGGCCTCGCTCGGGGCGGAGACTACGCTGCTGGTGGACACCTACGACATCGCCGAGGGGGTGCGCCGAGCGATCGCCGCGGCCGGGACTGGTCTGGACTCGGTGCGGCTGGACTCCGGCGATCTGGCCCAGGTGGCGCGCGAGGTTCGCGAACAGCTGGACTCCCTCGGCGCCGCGGGCACGAAGATCGTCGTCTCCTCCGACCTGGACGAGCATGCCATCGCCTCTCTGGCCGTGGCGCCGGTGGACTCCTACGGGGTCGGCACTTCGGTGGTGACCGGGTCCGGGGCGCCCACCTGCGGGATGGTCTACAAGCTGGTGCTCCGGGAAGGTGCTGACGGCACGATGGAACCGGTGCAGAAGGCATCGGCGTCCAAAGCCAGTGTGGGTGGGCGCAAGAGCGCCGCCCGGCGGCTGGACCCGTCCGGCCGGGCGAGCGAGGAAGTCGTGGTGGCCGGGGCACCGGCGGACTGGCAGCCCGAGGGTGAGGCGCTGCGCCCGCTGCTGGTGCCACTGGTCCGCGACGGGATGGTGGAGCCGGGGACCACCGGTGGTGAGGGGGTGCGGCGGGCAGCGGCACGGCATGCCGCTTCCCGGGCCGAGCTGTCCCCCTACGCCCGCCGGCTGTCCGCAGGTGACCCGGCGATCCCGACGGCGCACACCGAGGTGTGACCCACCGGCGCCCAAACCCGCCCGCCCTGCCGGCCCGGCTCGCCCGCCCACCCTGCCGGCCCAGTTCGTTACCCGGCCCCTCGGCTCGACACCCGGGGGCACGACGCACCGCGCGACGTAACGAGTGAATGGATTCAGCAGCGGAGGCAGAGGCGGAGGCGGAGGCGGAGGGCTATTTCTGGCCGACGAACCAGCGCCGCACCTGGGTGATCCGGGCGCGTAGGTGCTCCGCCGAAGCGGTCGCCACCTCACCGCCGCCGGAGTGTTCCCGCAGCCGGGTGTGCACCACCCCGTGCGGAGTCCCCGAACGGCGCGCCCAGGCCTTCACCAGCGAGTTCAGCTCCTTGCGCAGCTCGGCCACCGCCCGGTGGTCCACCGCCGGCGCCGCACCGGTCTGGCCACTGCGCCGGCGGGCCGCCACCTGGTCCGCCTGGCGGGAGCGCAGCAGCGTGGTGACCTGCTCGGCGTCCAGCAGCCCGGGCAGGCCGAGGTACTCCTGTTCCTCGTCCGAACCGACATCGCCGCCGAACCCGAACTCACCGCCGTCGTAGAGCACCTTGTCGAAGGAGGCCTGCGCCTCCAGGGCCTCGAAGCCGGGCAGCATCAGCTCGTCGCTGGCCTTCTCCTCGCGGTTGGCCCGGGCGAGCTCGGCGTCCTCGGCGGAGAAGATCCCCTCATCCGCCTCGGCGCGACCCTCGCGGTCCAGGGCATGGTCCCGTTCGGTCTCCAGCTCGGCCGCGAGGCCGAGCAGCGTCGGCACCGAGGGCAGGAAGATCGAGGCGGTCTCCCCGCGCTTGCGGGCACGCACGAACCGGCCCACCGCCTGGGCGAAGAACAACGGGGTCGAGGCCGAGGTGGCGTACACCCCGACCGCCAACCGGGGCACATCCACCCCTTCGGAGACCATCCGGACCGCGATCATCCAGCGCTGGTTCCCGGTGGCGAACTCCTCGATCCTGCTCGAGGCGCCGTCGTCGTCGGAGAGCACCACCACCGGTGCCTGCCCGGTGACCCGGCGCAGGTGCGCGGCGTAGGCGCGCGCCTTGCTCTGGTCGGTGGCGATCACCAGCCCGCCGGCGTCCGGGACGTGCCGGCGCACCTCGGTGAGCCGTTTGTCCGCGGCGGCCAGCACTGAGGGGATCCATTCCCCCTCCGGGTCCAGTGCGGTGCGCCAGGCCTGGTTCACCATGTCCTTGGTGAGGGGCTCACCGAGCCGCGCGCTGACCTCCTCGCCGGTCTTGGTCCGCCAGCGCATCTGCCCGGAGTAGGACATGAAGATCACCGGCCGCACCACGTGGTCGCGCAGCGCGTCCCCGTAGCCGTAGGTGTAGTCCGCCTGGGAGCGGCGGATCCCGTCCGGGCCGGGGGCGTAGGTGATGAACGGGATCGGCGAGGTGTCCGACCGGAACGGGGTGCCGGTCAGGGACAGCCGCCGCCGGGCCGGGTCGAACGCCTCTCGGACCGCATCTCCCCAGGAGAGCGCATCGCCGCCGTGGTGCACCTCGTCCAGGATCACCAGCGTGGGAGCGGCCTCGGTACGGGCCCGGTGCAGATTCGGGTTGGCGGCCACCTGGGCGTAGGTCAGGGCGACCCCGTCATAACCGGCCCCGTGCCGACCCTGGGCGTTGCGGAAGTTCGGATCGATCCGCACCCCCACCCGGGCGGCCGCGTCCGCCCACTGGGTCTTCAGGTGCTCGGTCGGTGCCACCACGGTGATCCGCCGCACGATCCGCGCCTGCAGCAGCTCAGTGGCCACCCGCAGCGCGAAGGTGGTCTTCCCGGCGCCGGGGGTGGCCACGGCGAGGAAGTCCTGCGGCCCGCGTTCCAGGTAGGCCTCCAGGGCGGCCGCCTGCCAGGCCCGCAGCGCCGGGGCGGTGCCCCACGGAGCCCGCGCCGGATAGGCCGGCGGCAGGTTGGAGGCCGCACTCGTCGACCCCGCCGCGGGTGACGCGGCGGTGGGTGGGTGAGAGGTGGCGGCCGGAGAGTCCGGCCCGATCACTTCTTGGAGCCGAAGCCGAAGAACCCGCGACCCTTGCCGGAGGAGGAGTCGTCTCCGCCGCTGCCGGTGAGCCCTTCGTAGATCTCCTTGCACGCGGGGCAGATCGGGAACTTGCTGGGGTCCCGGTTCGGGCTCCAGACCTTGCCGCACAGCGCGACCACCGGGGCGCCGGAGACGGCAGCGGCGGTGATCTTCTCCTTCTTCACGTAGTGCGCGTACCGGTCACCATCACCGGGCGAGGCCTCCTCGCGCACCTCTTCCCGCTCCAGGACGTCGGTTCCCGCCCCGGAGGACAGGCGCTCGGTCTCCTGGGGCTGCGTGGGAGGGATCGGCTCGCTCATACCTCCAGTGTACGAAGCCCGACGGCGTGCTGCCGCCTGGGCAGGTCAGCTCACCGGGATCTCGCGCTTCATCGAGACATAGGCCGAGAATCCTGCTCGCTTGGCAAAGCGCGCCGGCCAGCGGGTGTACTCGGCGCAGCGGTGCCCACCGGGGGACGAACACCTCTTCCCCGGCCTCGGTGCGGGTGGCGATCTCGATGGTCATCGCCGGCCCGCCTGCCGCTTGAACAGGATCACCGACCAGACGATCGCCACGCCCAGGATCCCGGCCAACCAGGCCAACGCCACCACCGGTGCCGATCCGGCCGGGGTGCCCATCAGCAGGCTCCGCACCGTCTCGATCACCGGCGTGATCGGCTGGTGCTCGGCGAACCCCCTCAGCCAGGTGGGCAACGTGTCCGCACCGACGAACGCCGTCGAGAGATACGGCAGGAAGAGCAGCACGAACCCGTACCCGTTGGCCGCCTCCGGGCTGCCGGTAGCAAGGCCGATGGCGGCGAACAGGTAGGTGATCGCCAGGATGTACAGGGCAACCAGGGCGATGGCGAGGAGCCACTCCCCCGGCCCGGCTGTGGGTCGGAAGCCGATCGCGAACGCGACGCCGATGACGACTGCGGTAGCGACCAGGTTCCGGGCCAGGCTCGCCACCACGTGCCCGGTCACGGCCGCCCAGCTCCTGATCGGCAGCGTGCGCAGCCGGTCCATGATCCCCGAGGCCTTGTCCCCGGCCACATCGATCGCGGTGGACGAGGCCCCGAACCCGGCACAGAGCAGGATGATCCCCGGCACCACGTAGTTCACGTAGCCCCCGCCCGGATCGAAGGCGCCACCGAACACGTAGACGAACAGCAGCATCAGCATCACCGGCAGCAGGATCGCCATCAGCATGGCGTCCACGTTGCGCACGCTGTGCCGCAGGCTGCGGCCGATGAACACGGCTTCCTCGGCGCCCGGGCGCAGCGCGGCCGCCGGTGGTGCAGACGTTGGTGCGGTGAGAGTGGTCATCGGGAGTTCCTTCCAGTGGTGACGAGCTGGGGTGCCGTAGCGGCAGGGGTCTCGGTGAGCGCGAAGAACACGTCGTCCAGGCTGGGCCGACGCACCACCAGCTCACCGTCCAGCCCGAGGGCGTCGATGACGTCCAGCGCGCGGCGCAGACCAGCGGAGCTACCGTCGGTCGGCTCGGCGTGCAGCACAGCGCCGGTGGCATCGCGAACTTCGACCCGCTCCTCCCCCACGGTGCTCTTCAGCTCGGCCGGGGTGCCCTCGGCGACGATCCGCCCGCCGCCGACGATCGAGATCCGGTCCGCGAGCTCGTCCACCTCCTCCAGGTACTGGGTGGTGAGCAGGACAGTGGTCCCGTCGGCGCGCAGGCTGCGGATCACCTCCCACAGCTCGCGTCGGCTGCGCGGGTCCAGTCCAGTGGTCGGCTCATCGAGGAAGACCACGTCGGCGGCCACCACCAGGGAGAGAGCCAGGTCGAGGCGCCGGCGCATCCCTCCGGAGAACGTCTTCACCCGCCGGCGTGCGGCATCCGTCAGGTCGAACCGCGCCAGCAGCTCCCGCGTGCGGCGCCGTGCCGTCCGTCCTCGAAGGCCCTGCAGACCGGCCATCATCCTCAGGTTCTCCTCCGCGGTGAGCACATCATCCACAGCGGCCGCCTGACCGGTCAGCGCGATCCGCCGGCGGACCCCAGCGGGGTCGGCGAGCAGATCGGTGCCGGCGATCGTGACCGTCCCGGCGTCCGGGTGCACCAGTGTGGCCAGGATGGTCACCAGGGTGGTCTTTCCAGCCCCGTTCGGCCCGAGCAGTGCGTGCACCGAGCCGCGCTCGACCCGCAGGTCGATCCCAGTAAGCACCTCGACGGCGCCGAACGACTTCCGTAGTCCGCTCACCTCGATTGCTGCGTCCATGAACACTTCCCTCCTGTCGTCTGTGTACGTCCTACACTGTATATGACGTACACATGATTTGTCTATGCGATAAACAGAACTAGGCTGAGGGGATGAACACCGACGCCGACGAGGTCGAGCTGCCGCGAGGCCTGGCCCTCGCCTGGGGCGTAGCCGCACACCCGCAGCAACGGGGACCCAAGCGCGAGCTGAGCCTGGAGCGGATCGTGGAGACCGCCGTCGACATCGCCGACGGCGAAGGACTGGGTGCGGTCTCGATGTCCGCCGTGGCCAAACAGCTCGGCTTCACCACGATGTCCCTGTACCGGTACGTGACCAGCAAGGACGATCTGCTGCTCCTGATGGGCGAAGTGGCCCTGGGCACGCCGCCGCTGAGCATCGCCGACGCTCCCACCTGGCGGGAGGGGTTGATCCGGTGGCACGACGAGACGATGGCGGTCTACACCGCACACCCGTGGATGTTGGACCTGCCGATCACGGGCATTCCGAGCACGCCCGCGAACCTCACCTGGATGGAAGCCGTGCTCAGCACCCTCACCGAGACGCCCTTGGCGGATCTGGAGAAGATCGCCGTCCTGCTGCTGGTGATCGGGCATGCCCGCTGGCAGGCGATCGTCGAGCGAAGCTACGACGACCGGGCTCGAGAGAACGCGATGACCACCGACGCTCTGGACCGCCAGATCGCAGACACGATCGACGCCCTGGTCACCGCCGAGCAGTTTCCGCACCTGCGGGAAGCCATCGAGGCCGGTGTCTTCACCGCCGACGCCGACCCGCTCACGTTCGGCCTGGACCGCATGCTCGACGGTGTCACGAGCTACGTCGAGGCGCGCGCCGGTGGAGCACCCGCGGCGGTACCACCAGAACGTGCTGAGCCCCCGGCCACCGATGCCTTCCCGAAGGACGCCAAGGTCCGTGCTGCGCGGGCCGCCCGCCGGGAGGCGGAGAAGGCAGTGCACGAGGCGCAGAAGAAGGTGCGCGAGGCCGTCAAACGAGAGCGCGAAGCGGTCCAGCGAGCCCGCGAGCGCCAGGAGCGCGAGGCGGAGAAGGCCCGGAAGCCGTAACCGCTCACCGCACTCAGGCCGTACCGCCTTCCACCAGCTCCGGAGCGAGCACCTGCGGTTCGGTGGGCGGGCGCTCCCCGGCCAGCACCGTCAACAGCGTCTGCGTCGCTGCGGCGACCATCTCCACCAGCGGGTTGTACACGGTGGTCAGGCGCGGCGCAGTCCGCCCGGCCGCCCCGAGTGCGTCGTAGCCGACCACGGCGACATCCTCCGGGACCCGTCGCCCCCGCGCGGCCAGCACCTGCATCGCACCGATCGCCATCAGGTCCGAGGCCACGAACAACCCGTCCAGGTCCGGTTCGCGGTCCAGGAGTTCCGCAGTGGCCCGGGCACCGCCGTCCACGGTGAAGTCACCGTGACCGATCGCCCCGGCCGGCAGGCCGGCGCCGGTCACCGTCCTCCGCCAGCCCTCGAGCCGGTCCACGGAGGCGGGCATGTCCATCGGGCCGGTGATCGTGCCCAGGCGGCGGCACCCGCGATCGAGCAGCCGTCGCGCGGCCAGCACCCCGCCCGCTTCGTTGTCAGTGTCGACGTAGTGCAGCCCGCAGTCGGTGAACGGCCTGCCGATGAACACCGCCGGCAGTCGCCCGTCGGCGAGCTGGTCCTCCAGCTGGTCATCGGCGTGGTGCGAGGCCACGATCGCCCCATCCACATGTCCGTTGCGCAGGTACCGCGCGGTGCGCCCGGGAGCCTCTCCGCGCCGGGCCAGCAGCAGCACCAGCTGCAGGTCGGTGCCGGACAACCCGTCGCTGACCCCGCGCAGCAGGCCGGCCAGGAACGGGTCGGACAGGATTCGCGCATCCGGTTCGGGCAGGACCAAGGCGATCGACCCGGTCCGCCGGGTCACCAGGGAGCGTGCGGCCGGGTTCGGCGCGTAGCCCAGGCGCGTGACCGCATCGTCCACTGCGGCCTGGGCGGCCGGTGAGACCTTCGTCCCGCCGTTGATCGCCCGCGAGGCGGTGGACCGGGACACGCCGGCAGCGGCGGCGACATCATCGAGCGTGACCGAGCCCATGCGCCCTGACTGTACTGGGGTGGCAGCCTTCATCGGTCAGGTTCCGCTGCCGGCAGCCCGTGTTCGGCCACAGCGCGCGCGTACCACCGGCCCGAGGACTTGATCGTCCGCTCCTGGGTGCCGTAGTCCACGTGCACGATCCCGAACCTCTTGCTGTACCCGAGAGCCCACTCGAAGTTGTCCAGCAGCGACCAGAGGAAGTAGCCGCGCACATCGGCCCCCGCTGTGATCGCGGCGGCCACCGCGCGCAGATGGGTCTCGATGTAGGCGATCCGGTCCGGATCGTGCACCTGCCCGTCGGGTGCCACCTGGTCCGGATAGGCCGCACCGTTCTCCGTGACGTACAGGGCCGTGGCCCGGGGCCCCGCGTAGTCCTGCTGCAGCCGGGTGAGCAGACGGGTCAGCCCTTCGGGCTGCACCTCCCAGCCCATGTCCGTGGTGGGCAAGCCCCGTGAGCGGTGGTACACCCCACCGACCGGATGGGGTGAGCTCACCGCACGGTGCGGTCCCTGGTCCAGGTCCCGGACGCCGTCGGGCCGGTTCTGCCCCTCCCGTGCCCCGGTGGCCGGGCGAGCGGAGACGGCGGCGCCGTTGTAGTAGTTCACCCCGAGCAGGTCGATCGGTGCGGAGATCAGGTCCAGGTCGCCGTCCCGGATGTGGTCGGTCAGGCCCAGGTGGGCCACGTCGAGCAGCACGTCCGGCGGGTAGGTGCCGGCGAAGATCGGATCGAGGAAGATCCGGTTGAAGAACGCGTCCTCGCTCCGGGCGGCGTCCACATCGGCCGGATCCTCGGGATCGGCCGGATCGGCCACGGTGAAGTTGAGCGTGATGCCCAGCTGGGCGCCGGCATCCCGACTGCGCAGCTCGTCCAGGGCCAGGCCGTGGCCGAGGAGCAGGTGGTGGGCCGCCGCCAGGCCGTCCGCCCCGGACTGCCGGCCGGGTGCGTGCGTACCGGCGGTGTAGCCGAGGAAAGCCGAGCACCACGGTTCGTTCAACGTCGTCCAGGTGCGGACCCGGTCGCCGAGCGCCTCGTGCATCACCGCGGCGTACTCGGCGAACCGGTAGGCGGTCTGCCGGACCGGCCAGCCGCCCGCGTCCTCGAGGGCCTGCGGTAGATCCCAGTGGTAGAGGGTGAGCCACGGGGTGATCTCGGCCGCGAGCAGCTCGTCCACCAGGCGCTTGTAGTAGTCCAGCCCCGCCTGATTCACCGTGCGCCCGTCCGGGACCACCCGCGCCCAGGAGGCCGAGAACCGGTAGGCGCTCACGCCCAGCTCCCGGACCAGTGCGACATCCTCCCGGTACCGGTGGTACTGGTCGCAGGCCACCGAACCGTCCTCACCGCCATGCACCGCACCGGGGATCCGGCAGAAGGTGTCCCAGATGGAGTCCCGGCGCCCGCCCTCTCTCGCAGCACCCTCCACCTGGTAGGCCGCGGTGGCCACCCCCCAGAGGAAATCTTCGCCGAAAGTGACCGGCCCCCGGGTCGGCTCCGACAGCGGGCGGGTGGGGGTGAACGGCACAGGGAGCTGCGCGGGCCGGGTCGTGGTCATCGGGGTGGAGCCTCCTGGGTCAGCCTTTGACGGCACCGGTCATGATCCCGGCCACGAGCTGCTTGCCGACGATCGCGAAGATCACCAGCAGCGGGAACGTGACCAGGAAGATCCCGGCCATCACGAGGGAGTAGTCGGTGAAGTAGTGGCCCTGTAGGGACTGCACCACCAGCGGCAGGGTGGGGTTCTGCGAGCTGAGCACGATCGAGGGCCAGAAGAACATCGTCCACTGCATCACGAACCAGAACAGGAACAGCATCGCCGCGGCCGGGGCGGCCGCGGGCAGGGCGATCGAGCGGAAGGTACGGAACATGGAGGCACCGTCCACCCGGGCTGCCTCGATCAGCTCGAACGGTAGGGCGGAGCTCAGGTACTGGGTCATCCAGAACACTCCGAACGGGCACAGCATCGCCGGCACGATCACCGCCTGCAGCTTGCCCACCCAGTCCAGGTCGGTCATCAGGATGTACAGCGGGATGACACCGAGCTGGGTGGGCACGGCCATCGTGGCGATCACGAAGACCAGCAGACCGCGGCGCCAGGCGAACCGGAGCTTGGCGAAGGCGAACCCCGCCAGAGTGGAGAACAGCACCACGGCGAGCGAGGCGGTGACCGAGACGATCACCGAGTTCATCAGCGCCTTGACGAAGTTGATCTGGCTGGAGCTGATCACCTCCACGAACCGGTCCAGCACACTCAGGTCGGGGAGCCACTGCGGGACCGCTTGCTGGGAGATCTCCTCCTGGCTGGAGGAGCCGAGCAGCAGGGTGTAGTACAGCGGGAAGGCGGAGATCGCCAGGATCACCGCCAGCAGCAGGTAGGTGACCCAGCCGGGGCGCCGGGTGGCGGCGCGTGCCGCGCGAGAGCCGCGGCGGCGGGCGGCGGCGCGTGCGGCGCTCTTCCCGGCGGTCTGGGCGGTCACCGGAAGCGAGGTCATCGGTGCTCCCTTCTCTCGCTCGGCTCGGCTGGCGGGTTCGGTGCTGAGCTCGTCCCGGAGCCACGGTCCGGTGCGGCGCGGCGGAGGGCACCGCCCTGGCCGGCCGCTCGGGCCCGGGCCCGGGCGATGACCGCGTTGGTCCGGCGGCGACTCACCGCCGGACGGTCATCGCCGGCGGTGGAGATTCGCGTGGTGAGGAAGAAGTTGATCAACCCGATCAGCACGATCAGCAGGAACAGCAGCCAGGCGACCGCCGCAGCCCTGCCGAAGTTCTTCTGGTTCCCCCACGCCACGTCGTACAGGTAGAGCACCGTGGTCATCCAGTTCTTGCTGGGCCCGCCCAGGCCCATGGCGTCGAACATGCGGACCTCGTCGAAGATCTGCATCCCCCCGATGGTGGCGGTGATCACCACGAACACCATGGTGGCGCGGATCTGCGGGATGGTCACGGAGAAGAACTGGCGCAACCGGCCCGCACCGTCGATCACCGCGGCCTCGTACAGCTCGCGGGGCACGGCCTGCATCGCGGCGAGCAGGATCAGGGCGTTGTACCCGGTCCAGCGGAAGTTCACCATCGTGGCGATCGCCAGATGGCTGGCGAACCGATCGCTGTGCCAGCCCACCGGGTCCAGGCCCACTACACCGAGCAGTGCGTTGATCAGCCCGTACTGGTCGGCGAACATCCTGCCGAAGATCATCGAGACCGCCACCGGTGCTACCACGTACGGCACCAGCACCCCCATCCGCCAGAACGTCGCAGCACGCAGGTTCTGGTCCAGCAGGGCTGCGATCGTCACCGCCAGCGCCAGCTGCGGGATCGCGGAGAGCGCGAAGATGGAGAAGGTGTTTCCCACCGACTTCCAGAACACCGGCTGAGCAAGCACGTCAGCGAAGTTCTGCAGGCCGACGAACTCCCCCTGGCCGCCGAGCAGGTTCCACTCGTGCACGGCGACATACGCGGTATACACCAGCGGGAAGGCCCCGACGAGTGCGAAGAACACGAAGAAGGGCGAGATGTAGAGGTAGGGCGAGAGCTTGACGTCCCAGCGCCCGAGGCGTTGGGAGTATCCCACCCGCCGTGGGTGCTGCTCGGGTGGTCGCGGCACTTTGCCGGGGCGACTGGAGGTCAGGACGGCCATGGACTGCTCTCGTTTCCGGGCGGACGGCGTGGGGCCGGCCGGGTGGCCGGCCCCACGGGGGTCAGGAGCGTTCGCGCTCGGCTACATCAGCCCCAGAGCATTGAAGGCATCGACGGCGCTGGACCAGCTGGCATCGGCATCCTGCTCTCCGGTCACGTCCACCCGCAACACCGCGTCCTGCACGGCTTGGTGGATCGCGAAGTAGTTCGGACCCTTGTACGGGACCCCGTCGATCGCCTCCGCCCGCGCGGTGAAGATCTGCCCGACCGGTGCCTCGTTGAAGAACGGGTTGCTCGCCGACTGCACGGCGTCTGAGGCCTGCGCCTCCACCTGGGAGGGGAAGGTACCGGCATTGCCGAAGGCTTCGGTCTGCTGCTCCGGGGCGGTCAGCCAGGCGGCGAGCTCGGCCGCTGCCTCCGGGTGGGCACCGGAGGCGGGCACAGTGAGGAAGGACCCGCCCCAGTTGCCGCCTCCGCCGGGGAACACATCGGCGACGTTCCATCCCTGCACACCGCCGGCGCGCTCCTCGATCGGGCCGGTCATCCACGCGGGGCAGAGCATGGTGGCGAAGCCGTCGTTCTGGAACGCGGAGTCCCAGTCGGCCGTCCACTGCTCCAGGCCGGCGGAGAGCTCATCATCCACCGCCGCCTCCAGCACCTGGGTGTAGATGTCCTGGACCGCGGTATTCGCGGCCAGGTCCAGTGGCTCACCGGAATCGGCGTCCTCGTAGGGGGTGTCGAGCTGGTTCACCATGCCTTGATAGATGGGCTGCGCACCGTCGAACCACGCGGCCTCGGACTCAGCCACGAACTGACGGCCGACCTCGAAGTAGCTCTCCCAGGTGGCATCGGCCCCGCCGAACAGCTCGGCGACCTCCTCCGGGTCGCTGGGCAGACCGGCATCGGCGAACAGGTCCTGCCGGTAGCAGATGGCCTCCGGTCCGATATCGGTGCCGTAACCGAGCAGCTGCCCGTCCGGGGTGGTGGCCTGGGCGACCTTCCAGTCCAGCCAGCGGCCGTCGAGCTCGGCATCGCTCAGGTCCACGAACAGGTCCGGGTACTGCATCAGCTCGGGCAGCCAGTCCACCTCGATCGCCTCGATGTCGGCCAGCCCTTCACCGCCGGCGGCGATCTTGGTGGTCAGGTTGGCGCGAGCCGCCTCGGAGGTGTCCGCGGTGATCAGCTCCACCGTGGTGCCCGGATGCTCCTCCTCGAACCGGTCCAGCATCTCGTCGGTGTAGCCGAACTGGTTGAAGGTGGCCACGGTCAGGGTGATCTCTCCGGACTCGCCGGACCCGTCCGATCCGGTGCCCTCCCCGGTGCCGCCGCAGGCGGTGAGGGTCAGGGCGGCGACTCCGGTCGCGGCCACGGCCAGCCGGGGCAGTCTGTGCTGCGTACTAGGCATGATGACGTCCTTGTCTGAAGCAGTGGATTCTCCAGGTGGGAGCGCTCCCACCCTCATGGTGGTAGCGCTCCCACTCGTGCCGATCATGGTGCCTCGCCCGGCCCGGCTCGTCAACCCCCGCGCTGCGATCGCCACCGTTCGCAGGGCCTGCCGCTCCAGACCGGCCGAGCACCACAGCGCAGCCGGACCAGCTCACCGGCCGGCCGCTCGGGCACGACGACACCTGCCCCCGAACCCGCCGGCCCCGAACCCACCGACGGCGACGGCCAGACACGACGACGGGGCGCGGGAGTCCTCTCCCACGCCCCGTTGTCAGCGGCGGCTCAGCAGCCGCCCGGAGTCACTTGGCGACAGCCTTCTTCAGTGCGGAGCCGGCGGACACCTTGACGCCGTAGCCGGCCGGGATCTGGATCTCCTCACCGGTACGGGGGTTGCGGCCGGTGCGCGCAGCGCGCTCCACCCGCTCGACGCTCAGCAGGCCGGTGACCTTGACGGCCTCCCCCTTACCGAGGGACTCGACCAGAACCTCCTGCAGCGCACCCAGCGCGGCGTCGGCGTCGGTCTTGGTCAGCGACGCCTTCTCGGCAATCGCGGCAACGAGATCAGTGCGGTTGACGGACACGTAGGTTCCCTCTCATCGGTTCGTAAATCGCCCCCCGAGCGGGGAGCGCCGTGGTCACACTACGACGGCGGAGCCTCCTGTGGCGCAAATCCACGCCGATTCTCGGCGTGTTTCCGCGAATTTCAAGGGTTTCCGAGGCACACGGGGCACACTTCTGTCAGTTTGGTCCCATCCGACGCAATCGTCACAATCCAGCGGCAGCCGCCGTCGCCGGGCGCTCGCCGGGGCGCCAGGACGTGGTGAGATGGAGGCGTCGGAGAGAGAGGGAGATCATCGTGCTGTTGTCACCTGACCTGCTCACCCGGATCCGCGAGCGCGCGGCGGGCTATGACCGGGAGAACTCGTTCTCCACCGAGGACTTCGCCGAGTTGAAGGAGGCCGGCTACCTGAAGGCGCTGGTCCCGGAGTCCTTCGGCGGCCTCGGGATGAGCGTGGAAGAGGTCACCCGGGAGCAGATGGCGCTCGCTGGGGCGGCCCCGGCCACCGCCCTGGCAGTGAACATGCACCACGTCTGGGTCGGGGTGGCGAAGGTGGTGCACGAGCGGGGCGAGTCGTTCATGGACCAGGTGCTGCGCGAGGCGGCGGCCGGGGAGGTGTTCGGCTTCGGCATCTCCGAGCGGGGCAACGACCTGGTGCTGTTCGGCTCCACCACCGAGGCCCGGCCGGACGGCGAGGGTGGCTATTCCTTCTACGGCACGAAGATCTTCACGTCCCTCTCCCCCGCCTGGACCCGGCTGGGCACGTTCGGCACGGACAGCACCTCCCCGGACGGACCGAAGTCGGTGTACGCCTTCATCGCCCGGGACGGCGGCGGGTTCGAGATCAAGGACGACTGGGACGCCCTCGGCCAGCGCGCCTCGCAGTCCTGCACCACCGTGCTGGACGGTGCCCATGCTCCGGCCGACCGGGTGGTGCGCCGGCTGGACCCGGGGCCGAACCCGGATCCGTTGATCTTCGGCATCTTCGCCTGCTTCGAGCTGCTGCTGGCCGCGGTGTACACCGGGATCGGGCAGCGAGCGCTCGATGTCGCGGTGGCCACCGTGGCCAAGCGCACCTCGTTGAAGAACGACGGCGCCCCGTACGCGCACGACCCGGACATCCGGTGGCGGGTCGCGCACGCGGGGATCGCCCTGGACGGGATCGTGCCGCAGATCAGCGCGCTCGCCCGAGACGTGGACACCTTCGCCGACCATGGCGCGATGTGGTTCCCGCGGCTGTCGGCCGTGAAGGTGCGGGCCACCGAGACCGCCAAGGACGTGGTGGATGCGGCGATGCGGGTCAGCGGCGGCGGGGCCTACTTCAACCGCAGTGAGCTCTCCCGGCTGTACCGGGACGTGCTCGCCGGCCTGTTCCACCCCAGCGACGACGAGTCCGCGCACAGCGCGTGGGCGAACGCCCTGCTCGGCCCGCTGCCTGAGTGACCGGGCCGGCGGGTTAGCATACGCAGGACACCTCCCACGATCGAAGGAGCACGCTCTCCATGGCGGCAGGATCCGTTCTTCAGGCCCGTGACGTACGGGGTGGATAC
>DXBY01000083.1 GCA_019116305.1 Candidatus Ruania gallistercoris
TGCTGTGGATGTGTGTGATCGGGTTGGGCACCGGACTGTCCTTCGTGGTGGCCCTGACCCTGATCGCGGTCCGCGCCGGTGATCTGCACACCGCCCCACGGCTGAGCGCGATGGCACAGTCGGTGGGGTACGCGATCGCTGCCACCGGCCTGCTCGTGGCCGGGGCGCTGCATCCGCTCGGGCCGTCGGCGGTGCCGCTGCTGATTGTCACCGTCGGACTGGTCACGGCCACGCTGGGACCGCTGGTGGGCCGGGACCGCACCATCGCGGGCTGAGTCGGCACCACATCGGGGTGCGCGCACGGGAGCACGGGGAGTGGCGCGGGCACGGGAGCACGGCGAGAGCGGGGGGCGAACGCGCTCACAGTGTCCCCGATGAGGCGCCCGGTCGGTCAGCCCAGCACCAGGTACAGCAGCACCACCAGCACCGCCACCCCCGCCGCGGCCAGCACCCCGGGCAGGCTGCTGCCCGAGGTGGCCGGCACTGGGACGGTATCGGGGTCGACCGGGCCCAGCCCGTCGTCGGTGCCCGCTGTGGTGCTTGCGGCCGTCGGTTCCTGGTTGACCGGGGCAGGGTGGCCTTCCCCGGGGCCCGTGCCGTCCTCGCCGTCTCCGGAGGTCACGTCCTCGCCGTCGGCGGTCGTGTCGCCGGCGACTGGCTCCTCCGTCCCGGCTGCTGGTGGCTCGTGCTCGGCCGGGTCCTCCTCGGCGGGCGTGCCCACACCGGCCATCGGCGCAGCCGAGTCGAACGGGACCTCCGGGAGGCTGGCATGCAGCGCGGCCGCGGCCTCAGCGGAGAGGGTCACGCCGTCGGCGGCGGCGCCCACCACGACCGGCCCTGCTGCTGAGGGCGTCGGTGCCACGGACCTGGTCCCCGACCCACCGGGGCTGACGCTGCCACTGGCATCCGCCTCGGCGCCGGCCCCGTCGTCGAGGATGTCCGCCACCACCACTGTCACGTTGTCCCGGGTGCCCACCAACAGCGCCGCCTCGATCAGGCCTGCCGCCGCCTGCTCTCGCTCGGGCGCCATCAGTGCAGTGCCGATCGCCTCGGCGTCGAGGTAGTCCGAGAGCCCGTCCGAGCAGAGCAGCACCCGGTCGCCGGGCTGCACCTCGGCATCGATGATGTCCAGGTCCGGACCTGCCGGCTGGTCATCCAGCGACTTCAGCAGCATCGACCGGTAGGGGTGGGTGCGGGCCCGTTCCACGGTCAGCTCGCCGTTGTCGATCAGGCGCTGGACGTGGGTGTGGTCGGTGGTGAGCTGGTAGAGCGAGCCGTCCCGGAGCGCGTACACCCGGGAGTCACCGATGTGCCCCACGCTGACCCGGTCGCCGTCGGTGCCGACCACCAGCAACGTAGTGCCCATGGACTCCAGCACCGGGTCGGCATCGGACATCGCGAACAGCGCTCGGCGGGCGAGCCGGCCGGCGCGCAGGAACTCCTCGGCCAGGGCGTGCTCCCCGCTCTGGTCCACCTCGGCGAACACTCGCAGCGCCACTGCGGAGGCCACTTCACCGGCGGCGTGTCCGCCCATCCCGTCGGCAAGCACCAGCAGGTGTGGGCTGGCGAATGCGGAGTCTTCGTTGTTGGTCCGCACAGTGCCGAGGTCGGTGTGCACGGCATAGCGGAAGCTGACCGCCATCGTGCACCGCCTCAACTGTCTCGTCCGCCGTTGCCCGCCCCTTGCGCCCCTCACCTTACAACCCCGCAGGCCGCCGCTCGCGCACCATCTGGCCACGTCCGGAGCGTGCCGGGGTGCCGTGCCTCAGAGCATGTTGCGGCGCTGCAGGTGCCGGAGTGCCCACCAGCCCAGCGGCACCCGGATCCAGAACGTCAGGACCCGGAACAGCACCGCGGTGGAGGCTGCCGCAGCCGCTGCGATGCCCGCGGTGGTCAGACCGGTGGACAGCGCCAGCTCCACAGTGCCGATCCCACCCGGTGTGGGGATCGCCGAGCCGACGGCGTTCCCGGTGAGGTACACGATCGCCAGGGATGTGGGCGCCAGGGACTGCCCGAAGGCCGCCAGTGCGGCGGCGAATGCGCCCAGGTACCCGGCGGTCATCAGCAGGTTGCCGCCGAGGGCCATCGCCAGCCGGTGCGGCTGACCGATCACCCAGACCAACCGTGGCCACACCTGCTGCAGGGTCGGGCGGACCTTGGCGATCACCCAGCGGCGCAGCGACCCGATCGCGAGCACCGCACCCACCAGCACCAGCACCACGCCGATGCCGATCAGCACCGCTCCGGAGGGCAGCTGCTGCAGTGCGCCGGAGGAGCCGGTGAGCAGGGCGATCGCGATCAGCAGCAGCACGGTGGTGACGAACTGGGACACCTGCAGCAGCGCCACAGTAGCCAGTGCCATCGGAGTGGCCACTCCGCGCTTCTGCATGAACCGCAGGTTCAGTGCGGCCGGACCGACTCCCGCCGGCGCCACCAGGGTGATCACCGAGGCTGCGACCTGCACCAGAGTGGTGCGCCAGAGACCCAGCCGGTCGGGAGAGAGTCCAGCGAGTCCCATCGCGCCACCGAGGTAGGTGAGCAGGCCGAGCCCGAACGCCACCACCATCCACAGCGGGTTGGCATCGGC
>DXBY01000084.1 GCA_019116305.1 Candidatus Ruania gallistercoris
GACCAGAACGCGCATCTCAATCAGCGGCCAGGGCGCCCCGGAGAACCGGACGGCCACTCCTCAGAAGCCACAAACAGCAAGCAACCATCAGCCACATCCAGCCCTCCCGGGCCACCTACCACCTTACGGAGCACCCATGACCCGCGCCCTGACCACCGACCAGGTCCGCGAGCGCCTCGGCGCCGCCGATCTGCCCGAGACCCTGGTGCTCCTCGGCTTCGCCGAACAGGACGCTCACGACACCCTCGCGCTCGTCGCCCGCACCCGCACCGACGACGCGGCCCTGACCAGGATCGCCGAGCTCACCGGCGCAGTCATCGCCCGGATCGGCGACCTCCTCGGCGACCTGCCCGGACCGGTCTGGGCGCGGGACGGCGAATGGGCCGGGGAACGGGAGCTTGCGATCTGCACCCTCCTGGTCACCGTCCCCGAGATCCGGGCCTACCACCGCGGCCGCGGCATCTCCGATGCGATCTCCTGGCGCTCCCTATCCGACCTGGGCCAGCAGATCGCAGTGCACCGGCTCACCTTCGCGGAGTTCGGCGTGCACACCCACGACTGGCTGCTGGCCGCCTGGAGTGGAGGCCTGTACTGGCTGGGCAGGTTGCAGTTCACGATCGAGAAGGCCGACGATGGCATCCTCGCCTCCGTGCACATCCCCCGGGCGGGTTCGTTCGCACCCGAGCTGGTCGATGCCTCCCTCGCTCGCGTGCCGGGTTTCTTCGCCCGGCACTTCCCGGAACTTCGACTGCTCGGCCTGCACTGCGCGAGCTGGCTCCTCGACCCCCAGTTGGCCGAGGTGCTTCCGGGGACCTCCACGATCGCGGCCTTCGGTCGCCGCTGGCAGCTCACCGACGAGCTCCGCCCTGGTGACGCGGACGTGCTGTTCTTCGTCTTCTCCCGCCGCGGCAGCCGCCGGGACGGGACGGATATCGACCTGGACTCCCTGCCGCAGGACACCTCGCTGCAGCGGGCGGTGCTGACGAGGCTGCGTTCCGGCGGTCACTGGCACTGCCGGGTCGGTCATCTTCCCCTGCCCGACGGCGCAGCGCCCCCGGGTGCAGACCTCACCGCCGCCGGAGGTTCCGATCCAGAAGGGCTGGTGCGCATCTTCCACGAGGTCTACTCGGTGCCGGTGCACACCGGTGCCCCGAGTGCCGACGGCGCTCGGATCCCGATGCGGATGGCACTGATCGCGGAGGAGCTCGCCGAGCTGGTCGGTGCGGTGTACGGCGCCCCTGCCCAGAAGGTGATGGAGCGCGCCTACAGCCGGGCCGCGGACCTGGACGATGGCACCCGGGACGTGGTGGAGACCGCCGACGCGATCGGCGACCTGGTGTACGTGCTCTACGGGATGGCCCTGGAGTGCGGGATCCCACTGGCCGAGGTGCTCGCAGAGATCCAGTCCTCGAACCTGTCCAAGCTCGGCGCGGACGGAAAGCCCATCCTGCGCGAGGACGGCAAGGTGCTCAAAGGGCCCGGATACCACCGACCCGATGTCGCGCGGGTACTGCGCGCCCACGGTGGGGATGACTGACCCGCAGCAGCTGACCACTCTGGCCGCGGCCTGATCAGCCTCGCCGCGGCCCGATCATCTGGGCCACACCGCGAGCACCTGCACCACCACGAGCCAGCTCGCCAGGCCGCAGACCAGTGCGAAGCTCAGGTTCCAGAGCAGCGCCGGCACGCGGGTGAGCGCGGCCAGCACGGCCGGGTCGGACGTGCTGGAGCGGTCCGCCAGCACCGCGCCCAGGTGCCTCCAGGCGCCCACCACCAGCGTCGCGCCGACCACCAGCAGCACCCACCCCTGCCAGTCGTCCGCGCGCAACCACCAGAGCGCGCCCAACCCGGCGAGCACCCCCACGGTCACCACAGCGGTCAGCACGGACCGCACCCGCACCAGGGCCAACACCGTGACCAGCAGTGCGACGGTGAGCACCGGAGCCGCCCACCCCCGCAGCGCCGCCACGACCAGCCCAGCACCGACCACCGCTGGGGCCGGATACCCACCCCACGTGGTCAGCACCCGGCCCAACCCCCGGGTCCGCCCGCGGGTCACGGCATGTCCGGAGGCGTCCTGGCGGAGCACGAACCCGGTGAACTGGCGCCCGCACAGGATGCCGACGGCGGCGTGGCCCAGCTCGTGCACGAACGTCACCCCGAGCCGGGCTACTCGCCACA
The DNA here is from genome assembly GCA_019116305.1 of Candidatus Ruania gallistercoris. Classification (GTDB taxonomy): domain Bacteria; phylum Actinomycetota; class Actinomycetes; order Actinomycetales; family Beutenbergiaceae; genus Ruania; species Ruania gallistercoris. The sequence goes on from DXBY01000084.1 coordinate 2,182, forward strand.
CCGGCGCGATCACGATGATCGCCACGCTCACCCCGAACACCACCAGCAGCGTGATCCGGTCCAGGCTGAGCGCATCGGTGGGCTGCACCCGCGCCGCCACCTCGGACCAGATCTCCACCTCTCGAGCGTAGGCGAACCTCCTGCCGGGGACGCCCGCCCAACCTCTTCGACCGGCGACCGGCGCCACGCCGGGCAGTCCCGGAGGTTCGTCAGTGGTTCGTCGGGGGTTCATCTACCGTTCCGCTGCTCGGAGAAGGATCGGGACGTCCCCGCGCCGTCCTCGAGGAGTCCCTGTGCGCCGTCCGCTCCGCCTTGCCGCGCTCACCACCCTGGTGACCGCCACCGGTGGTCTGCTGCTGACCGTCCCCACCCACGCGGCGGCCACGGACGCCATCCGGATCAACGAGGTGCAGTCCAACAGCGCCGACGATGCCCCCGATTTCGTCGAGCTCACCAACATCGGTGCCGAGGCGGTGGACGTCTCCGGCTGGATCGTTCGCGACGATGACAACGACCACGGCGTCGCGCTGCCGGACAGTACGGTGATCCCGCCCGGTGCCTTCACCGTCATCGAGACCGACACCGGCCCCGACGGCTTCGGCCTCGGCTCGGACGACTCCGCCCGGCTGTTCACCGCAGACGGCACCAACCTGGTGGACTCCTATGCCTGGACCGAGCACGCGTTCACCGAAGGCCGCATCCCGGACGGCACGGGCGAGTTCGTCGACACCGAGCCCACCCCCGGCGCCGCGAACGTCGAGCGGGAGGCGCCGGAGTACTACGACGCCGAGGAGACCATCGCCGTCAACGAGGTGATGTCCGACGACCCGAACGACGGCGAGGACTGGGTCGAGCTGCTCAACACCGGTACCGAGGAGGTGGACCTGTCCGGCTGGATCCTGCGGGATGACGACGACCTGCGCAACCTGGCGATCGCCGACGGCACCACCCTCGAGCCCGGCGCCTTCCTGGTGGTCGAGACCGATGTCACCGATGCCGGGTTCGGGCTCGGCAAGAACGACGAGATCCGGCTCTACCTGGCCGACGGGCTCGGCCTGGTGGACTCCTACTCCTGGACCGAGCACGCCTTCACCGAAGGCCGCATCCCGGACGGCACCGGCGAGTTCGTCGACACCCGGGCGACCCCAGGTTCGGCCAACGTCGCGCGGGAAGGAGGCTCCGCCGTCGTGATCAACGAGGTGGAGACCAACGGTGACGTGCGCGGAGACTGGGTGGAACTCGCGAACACCGACACCGCCCAGACCGCGGACGTGTCCGGCTGGACCCTGATCGACGGAGACCCCACGCACGAGCCGATCGTGCTCGAAGAGGGCACCACGATCGAGTCCGGCGGCTACCTCGCCGTGCTCACCGAACCGGCCTTCGGTCTCGGCGACCCGGACTCGATCACCGTGCGGGACTCAGGCGGCGCGGTGGTGGACAGCCTCGCCTGGGAGACGCACTCGCCGACCACTCTCGCCCGGTGCCCGGACATGACCGGTGACTTCCGCGACGCCTCCGAGGGCACCTTCGAGCTGGTGAACGCGTGCGAGGAGATCGAGCAGCCGGAGATCAGCGCCGAGCCGTGGCCGTTCGGGAACGACGTGCACGAGGCGGTTGCCCCCGACACCTGGGGTGAGGACATGTCCGGTCTGGACATCGCCGCCGACGGCACCGTCTACGCCGTGAACAACGACAACGCGGAGATCTTCGAGCTGGCCCGCGACGGCGAGGAATTCGCCATCGCCGGCTCCTGGCTGCCCCGCTACCCCGACGGCACCGGCACCCCGGACGCCGAGGGGCTGACCGTGGCCGGTGACGGCACGATCTTCCTGTCCACCGAACGCAACAACGAGGCGAGCAACGTCAGCCGGCCCTCCGTGCTCCGGGTCGAGCTCGGCGACGACGGCGTGAGCACCACGCACGAGTGGAACCTCACCGAGATCACCGGCGAGCTCGGCGCGAACGCAGGCCTGGAGGGGATCGAGTGGATCTCCGACGCCGAAGCCACGGAGCTCGGCGTGCGCGGCGCCGACGGTCAGCCCTACGACCCGGCTGCCTACGGTGAGCACTTCGGTGGGGTGTTCCTGGTCGCCGTGGAGCAGACCGGCGCACTGCACCTGGTGGTGCTCGAGGCCGACGGCGGAGCTCACCTGTTGCAGTCCGCGCAAGCTAGCGAGTCGGTTCCGGTGATCATGGGGATGGACTGGCGCGCCGGTGGCAACGAGCTGTGGGCGCTGTGCGACGAGGCGTGTGAGAACCGGCACTCGCTGTTCTCCTTCGTCGACGGCGAGCTCACCTGGCAGAGCGACCACCACGCCCCGACCGGGATGAACACCAGCTTCACCAACGAGGGCCTGGCGATCGGCTGGTGCGAGGTGAACCCGGTCGTGACCCCGGATGTGCTGTGGATCTCCGACACCGCCCACGACGGAGTCTCGCTGCGGATCGCGCCGGGTGACGACTGCGTACCCGGAGACGATGAGGACAACGGCGGCGGTGAGGACTCCGGCGGCGGTGACGGCCCGGGCGGCGGTGAGGGCCCCGGCGACGGTGGCGACCGCGGCGACGAGGGCGACTCTCCGGTGCCCACCTCCGACGACGAGCTCACCGAGGACACCCGTGGGGACGTGCAGGCACCGGCCGAGGCCGTCCCGGGGGAGACCATCGCAGTGACGATCCCCTCCGCCGCCGGTGACGAGGTGCACGTCTGGCTGCACTCCGACCCGGCGCTGCTGATCAGCGGGACGTTGAGCGCCGAGGGCACGATCGCGGTGACCATCCCCGCTGACGCCGAACTGGGCGAGCACCAGCTGGTGGTCCAGGCCGCCGACGGGTCGCTGCTCGGCTGGGCGCCGATAGAGCTCGTGCCCGCGGCCACCGACGACCAGGCGCCGGGCGGCGACGGCGGTGCGCTGGCCGTCACCGGTGCCGGGTCCGGTCTCTGGCTGGTGACCGGTGCGGTGCTGGCGATCGGTCTCGGCGGCCTGCTGCTAACCCTCGCCGTGCGGCTCCGCCGGATTCGCTGACCGGCGCGATCACCGCCGTGCTCGGCTGTGGTGTGGTTGTCCACAGCCGGAGGGTGGGCTGTCCCCGCCGGAGGGCAGGATAGGAGGCGATGAGCAGCACCGCCGAGATCCTCGCCACCACGATCCGCTCCGCCGCCGGAGAGGAGGCCACCCCACGCCCGGACCAGGTGCGGGCCGTGACCGAGCTGGTGGACCGCCGTCGGCGGGTGCTGGTGGTGCAGGCGACCGGCTGGGGCAAGTCCGCCGTGTACTGGGGGGCCACCGCGGCACTGCGGGCGGCCGGAGGAGGTCCCACGCTGGTGGTCTCGCCGCTGCTGGCGCTGATGCGCGACCAGATCGCCGCTGCCGAACGTGCCGGGCTACGCGCGGCGACGATCAACTCCACGAACTTCGAGGAGTGGGACCAGGTGCTCGCCCAGCTGGCGGCGGGCGAGCTGGACGTGCTGCTGATCTCGCCAGAACGGCTCGCCAACCCGCGGTTCGCCGCACGGCTGCCCGAGCTGCTCGGCCAGGTGGGCATGCTGGTGATCGACGAGGCGCACTGCGTCTCCGACTGGGGCTTCGACTTCCGTCCGGACTACCAGCGCCTCACCCGCACCCTGCTCGAGCTCGCCCCCGGCACCCCGGTCCTGGCTACCACCGCGACGGCGAACCAACGGGTGACCACGGACGTCGCCGCCCAGCTCGGCGAGGACACAGTGACGCTGCGCGGGTCGCTGGCGCGGGCGTCGCTGCGCCTGGCCGTGGTGCCGGGACTGTCTCCGCTGGAGCGGTACGCCTGGGTGGCCGAGGCGCTGCGCACGCTGCAGGGGTCCGGGATCGTCTACGTGCTCACCGTGGCCGAGGCGGACCGGGTGACCGCGTTCTTGCAGGACCAGGGTCTGGACGTGGCCGCCTACACCGGCAGGACCGAGAACCGGGAAGAGCTGGAGGACCAGCTCCGGGACAACCGGGTGAAAGCGCTGGTTGCGACCTCCGCACTAGGGATGGGCTACGACAAGCCCGACCTGGCGTTCTGCGTGCACCTGGGTTCCCCGGCGTCCCCGGTGGCGTACTACCAGCAGGTCGGCCGGGCCGGGCGTGCGCTGCCGGATGCCACGGCCGTGCTGGTGCCCTCGGCGGGGGACGAACGGATCTGGGAGTACTTCGCCACCGCCGGGATCCCGGACCCGGAGCAGGCGGAGAAGGTGCTCGCCGAGCTGGGCACGGGAGCCGGCGCTGGTGCGGCGGCGGGCGAGGAAGCCAGCGCAGGTACGGGGGCTGGCGCGGATGCTCCGGAAGCGGAGCAGGGCGAAGTCGGGCCGCCGGCAGGCATGGAGCCGATGTCGGAGTCGGCGCTCTCCTCAGCCACCGGGATCCGGCCGGGCCGGCTGGCCACCTTGGTGAAGATCCTCGCGGTCGACGGTGCGGTGCGCCGGGTCGAGGGCGGCTGGGTCGGCACCGGGCAACCGTGGCACTTCGACGCACCGAAGTGGGATGAGCTCCGCGCCGTGCGCGCCGCCGAAGCCGACCTGATGCGCCGGTATGCCCACGGCGAGGGCTGCCTGATGCAGTTCCTGCAGCAGGCCCTGGACGATCCGGACCCGCAGCCGTGCGGACGCTGCACAGTGTGTGATGGCCGGCTGCCCGAACCGGGTGCCCGGCCGAGCCAGGACACGATCACCGCGGCGCGCACCTTCTTCCGCGGCCTGGACGTGCGCGTGGAGCCACGGAAGCTCTGGCCGCCGCGCACCCCGCAGGTCAAGGGCAAGATCCGCGGGATCGCCGAAGGGCGGGCGATCGCCTTCGCCGACGATCCCGCTTGGGCGGAGAGCCTGGCCGATCTGTGGCGACGCGACCAGCCGGCACCGGAGGAGATCCTCACCGCGAGCGTGGCAGTGCTCTCCCGCTGGGCGCGGGAGTGGCAGCGCCCCACGGCAGTGGTGCCGATGCCGTCCCGCCGCCACCCGCAGCTGATCCGCTCGGTGGCCGACCATCTGGCGCAGGTGGGCAAGCTGCCGCTGGTGGAGGTACTCGAGGTGAGCGGGCCGCCACCACGGGACGAGACCACGTCGGCCACCCGGGTGAGCGATCTGCTCGCCGGGATGCGGGCGAAGCCGGAGGTCGAGCTGTTCGGACCGGTGCTCCTGGTGGACGACACGATCCGCACCCGCTGGACGATCACCGTGGCGGCGCAGCTGCTGGGCATCGCCGGTGCGAGTGAGGTTCTCCCGCTGGCGATCCACCAGCTGCCCTGAGTCGGACCGGATCCCAGGGCCCGCGGGGTCCCTGGCCGTGCCGGTGTGGGCCCGCGGCTTGTAGCCCGTATGACCCGTGGCCCTGTGTCCCGTGGTCGCTGTGTCCCGTGGTCCGTGCGGCCTCTGTGGCCCGTGACTCAGGTTCGGGCGGGCCGGACCACACCTGCCCAGTGCTGCGGAGCCAGCTCGGGCACGACGGCGGGGTTCACCCCGGCGCACTCGTGCGCCCACGTGATCCCGGCGCGGAGCAGCTCGCGCAGCCGCACGTCCGGGTCGGACACACAGGCTTCGGCGATGCCCCGGGCAGCGATCTCGGTCATGGCACCGGTGGCGGAACGATCCCCACCCACCAGGCCCATCCGGTCGGCGAACTCCCGTGCCCAGCGCTCGATGCCGTAGTACTGGGTCAGCATCGACCGAGCGGAAGCCTTCCACAGCTCGTCGGCGTGGCTGGTGTAGTCCCCGACCTCGCCGAGGATGCGGAGCATGCCCACGGCGATCCCCCGCTGCCGCTCCTGTGCGGCGACCGGGAGCGCGTGCACCGAGGCGATCAGGGCGATCTCGTCGGCGAAACCACGGCCCAGTCCACGCAGACCGATCACCGAGGGGATCATCGCGGACAGTTCCGGGCGAGCTGCGTCGGTGCTCAGGTCGTTCACCAGGCGAGCCAGGTGGGCCAGCGACTCGTCCGTGCACGCGGGGCTATCGGTCCAGGGCTCGCCGGCCAGATACGAGGCCAGCTCCATGAAGCAGGCTCCGCGCCGGGGACTGCGGTGCCGTCCGCGGGCGAGCATCGGCATCATCATCGGTGCTGTGGCAGTCATCGTCTCGACTCCTCCGCAGGGATCATCTCCAGTATCCGCCGGTTCCCCTCCCGGCGCCAGAGGAGCAGCTCGTGGCTGGCGGCCGCCAGCCACGGGACCGCCATGGTGGCTGCGCAGCGCGCTCAGCCAGTTCGAGTCGGTCGGCGCCTGCCAGGCACGGCAGGTGCGCGAACAGCTGGCGATGTCCGCGCATTGACGCCGGTCACCAGGTCTGGCCCCACTCCACCCGGCGAGCCCTGCGGTACTCC
>DXBY01000085.1 GCA_019116305.1 Candidatus Ruania gallistercoris
GCGACAATACCAGCGCACCGCCCACAGGATCACATCACCCTGGAAATGGCGCCACTTGAAATCCGTCATCGTTCCGTCCGTCCAATCTCCGCCAAGCATGCTCAAGCTTCACGATTTTTGCAACAGAGCCGAACTCCGCAACAGCAACGTTACACATCGAATCTTGGACTGTAGCGACGCGCATCACTTCTCGGGCTCAGATCAGCACATGCGTCTCGGAGCGTGCCAGACCTGGCTCAACACGACTCCAACCCTTGCTGGCCTTGCGTACGCGATTGAAGAGTTCGAGCACCGCGTCTTTGTCGGACTCGAACCACCCGCGCTCGCAAGAATGCGGAAGAACCCGGAGCGGTTCATAGAGAGAATCCGGGTCGGTTCCGAACAGGAGGATCGCGATCTCTTCAGCCACGACCTCCCACTCAATCCCGGATTCGTTGCCGTCGTCGGGAACAAGGGTCAAGGCAAGTCCGCGCTCCTCGACTGCATCGCACTCGGCGGGAACTCGTCACGTAGTAGCGAGTTCGCCTTCCTGAGCCCCACTCGGTTCCTCAGTCCTCAGAACCAGAAGGTCGCGAGGGAGTATCACGCGGAACTCGTCTGGGCCACGGGCACGGCACGGCAGGCCAAACTGAATCAACCACACGACAACGCGACCCCGGTGCTGGTCGAGTACCTGCCCCAGATGTTCGTCGAGCGAGTGTGCAACCTTGACCAAGCGGCAGACGACGCAGACGAGTTCGAACGCGAGCTTCGTACAGTCCTCTTCACTCACATCCCGGAGGAGGAACGCGCTGGCGAGAAGACCTTCGACGCCCTCTTGACCCAGAAGACTCGAACCTCCCAAGACGACCTGACGAGGCTCCGAGCAGAGCTGCGGACTGCGGTACGTGGTTATGTCGGGATCGCCGCCTTCCGGGCAAGCAATCAAGCACCCGAAGTCCAGAGTCGTCTGGACCTCAAGCAGGCTGATATTGACGCGGCGAGGAAGGACCTCGAAACTGCCAAGGCCGCGCTCGCTGAGATGGACACTGCAAGCAAGGATGACGGGCACCTCGCTGGGCTGATGCAGCGCTCGGAGCAGATTGAGGCTTCGCGGTCTGAACTGGCGACCCGCCGAAGTGCCAACGAACAGCAACAGGCCAAGTCACGCCAGCGGCTCAGCGGAATGGAAGCGATCGCTCACCGGACAGAAGCGATTCAAGCCGACGTTGCCTCGCTGAACAGCGAGGCGGAGGCCCTTCTTGGCGGTGGAAGAGCCGAGAGCCCCTATCTCCAGCTGACTGTCGACGCTGGGAGATACCAGACTTGGCGCGCGACCGAGGAAGAGTCTCTCGCCGCCCTGAAGCGAGAGCGCGATCAGATCGATCAGGACCTCGAAGTGCAGGAACAGGCGAGGCGCGAGAACGCAGATGCGCTCGCCGCGGCCGACAGTGCACGTGAACGCGCCCGACAACGAGTCCTCCAGTCAGAGGAACGGGTTGCGGCGCTTATAGGCGACGAGGATGACGAGGAGTCTCATGCTGGACTCTCATCCTTGCTACGCCGTATCGGCGAAGCGCCGACGAAGATGTCTGAACTGCGTGACGAGATCATGCTGTGTTCACGCCGCGTCCACGAAGCACTGGAAGCGCAGTTGCGCGCGGTTGAGAGTCTGTACACTCCGGCGTCCACGTTCATCGCACAGTCCGATGTGGTCAAGAACGCAGGACTTGAGTTCAACGCCGAACTACGTATTCTCCCCGGATGGAGGAGTGTCGCAGCCGGCTTGGACGGGCGCAAGAACGGCGAGTTCTCCGACTGGCTTATCGACCTTCCACAGCGCGTTGAGGACACGAGCTGGGACCAGCTCGCGGCCCAACTCCATGAGGCATTCGAGCGTTTAGAGCACGAACGCGGAGAAGCAGGGGGCGAGTACCGGAACCCAGCAACCGCACTCCGCAGCAACACGACGATCGACGATTTCCTACTGAGCATGTTCGACTTGTCCTGGCTGGAGGTCCGCTTCGGCCTCACTGGTGACGGGCTACCGCTCTCCCAGCTGTCACCCGGACAGCGTGGTCTCGTGCTCGCGCTGTTCTACCTTGTCGTGGACCGGAGAACTACTCCGTTGTTGCTGGATCAACCTGAGGAGAACCTCGACAACGAGACCATCGCGTCCAAGCTCGTACCAGCAATTCATGAAGCCGCAGGACGCCGACAGACGATCGTCGTTACTCACAACGCCAACCTCGCCGTCGTCGGTGATGCCGACCAGATCGTGCACTGCCAAATGAACGATCGACGCTTCACGGTAAGCAGTGGAAGCATCGCCGAACTCGACGTGGCGAAGTTCGCGCTCAACATCCTCGAAGGAACCAAGCCAGCGTTCGACAATCGGCGACACAAATACGAAGCGTTCCCCGAGCTGTCCTGATCCCTAGGTCTCCATGGCTTGTGTGTCACCGATGAGATGCGCTCGGCCCGCCGTCCATAATGACACCAGCCTCGACCAACGCTGCGCGTACGGCCTTGCGGTCTACACCCATCCGACGAGCGATCGCCCTCATCGAGACTCCCGCTCGGGCGAGGCGCACAGCCTCGGCTCTCTCGTCGGGGCAGAGCCCTGGGCGGCGGCTCGGCACGTTGCGACGGCGGAGGTGGGAGAACACGGTGGAGCGGTGGATGCCATACCGTTCGGCTAGGGACTTCACACTCATCCCGGCCAGGTAGTCACCGACGAGCCGGTCCACCTCGGAGGCGGTGAGAAAAGTTTGAGCCGTCTCGATAGTCCTCACGACAGGCCCCCGATCATCCCTCGGAGCGCCACTCTGGGGCCGTCTGGACACCTGATAGACGCCTCGCAACAGGCGGTTGACCAGGGTTTTTGTCTTGGGGACAAAGTTGCCAAACGTGCTACTTAGGCACCCCAGGGTCCGGCCCCAGCATCTCGGTGCTGGGGCCGACTTACTTGTCACGACTGCCCTGGTCAGAGGGCCTCTGCGGCCTGGCCTGTCGGGTGCGGGCGTTGATCGCGCACGCCCGCGGAATCCTGCGCACCCATGTCGGCGAGCTGCGCGAGTATCGTTCGCGTCCCGGCGTCCAGCGGGATGAAGGACTCCAGGCAGAGTTCGGCTGCGGTGACGTCGCGTGGCTCAGTCAGGTAGGCGCGGATGCCGGCCAGCGTGAGCACGTCCTCGCCATACCTGAGCAGCAACGGCACCACGGGCGCGGACGCGGACCTCTCGTCGTTGACGGCGGTGCGCGGCGGCACCGTGACCGCCTCGGCCAGTGCCGACAGAGTGGGATCGCCAGTCTCGGCAGCACGGTCCAGGATCCGCCCGGCCAGGAGGGACTGCCATACGTCGCGGTTGACGATCCGATCCCCGATCCCGTCCGGCTCCAGGACCAGGCGATAGCTGTTCAACGGCTTCTGGTCGTCGGCAACGTCGCCGAGGAGCGCCAGCAGCACACTGTTCGCCAGGAGAATGTCACCCTTGAAATCGACCACCATCGCCGGGAAGGGCGCATGCGCCTGCACCATCTCGGCGAGGGACCGGTGGACGCTCTCCCACCCGGGCGCGGTCCAGGGGTTGCTCGGGTGTGGCGGCGCGTAACCGGCGGCCAGCATGAGGGTGTTGTGGTCGCGCAGGCTGAGGTCGAGAGCAACTGCGAGACTGGACAGTGTGGTCCGGCTGGCGTTGGAGCGGCCGGTCTCCACGAAACTGAGGTGTCGGGGCGAGATCCCGGCCTCCTGCGCGAGGTCCATCTGGCTCCGGCGCCGAGCCACTCGCCACTGCCGGATCCGCTGTCCGGCAGGCACCCCGGAAGTCGGTCGCACATCGCTCAGCGCAGAAGTACTCACAGCGTCATTGTCACCGACCACCGGTCCCGTTTCCACTACCTCGGAGGTAATCGACGGCACTACCTCACGGCGGGAGACTGACGGCATGAACACCTCTACCTCACCCTCTCCCCTGCTCGCGCTCCAGGAGCGGCGGCTACGTGCGGTCCTGCTGATCGATGCCGCGGTGACCGGAGCCAACGGCCTCGCCTACGTTGCCGCGGCAACGCTGCTGACCACTTTGCTCGGACCACCGGTGCCCATCCTGATCGGCATCGGCACGTTCTTGGTCTGCTACGCGATCGTGATCCTTGTGGTCGGTCGGGCGCGATCGATCCCGCCGGCCGGGGTGATGTTTGCGATCGTCCTGAACATCGCGTGGCCCGTCGCATCCGTGATCTATGTGATCGCGGCCGACTGGTTGACCCCGGCGGGCCGGGTGTGGGGCGTGCTCCAGGCGCTCGTCGTCCTCGGCTTCGCCGCCGCGCAGGTGATCGGATTGCGCCGCATCCGCTCGTGACCACGCCGGTCTCAAGGGTGCCCGGAGGTCGCTAGTTGCGGAGGCGGCGCGCCGCCGCGGTCACACTGTTTGCACGCCATGGATTCGCGGCCACCGGCATGCGTGACGTCGCCTCCGCAGCCGGGCTCAGCGCCGGGTCGATCTACCGGCACGACGCCTCCAAGGATGAGCTCTTCAGCGCGTTGGTGGGTCAGGCTATGGCCGGGCTCGGAGAACTCATCGAGGGCTTCCGCAGCGGCGGCTCACCGGCTGGCCTGATCAACCCGGGGGATCCGGCCGAGCTGCCACCGGGATCAGATCAGGACGGGACTTGGGCGAGGCTTACCGACGCCCGATCACCGAGGTGTACACGACAGGCGGCCAAATGGACTCGTCAACGCCTTGCCCGCCGCAGTCAGCCACCGACGGCTACCGCCTCGATCTGGACGAGTAGGGCCGGATTCGCCAGCTCCTCCACCAGCAGGAGGGTGGCGGCAGGCCGATGGCCATGCAGGCAACGGTGCGCCACCCGGGTGAAGGTCTCGATGTCGTCGCAGGAGGTCAGATAGATCCGCAGCGACGCGACATCGCTGAGGCCGAGGTCCGCCTCGGCCAGCACGCGGGCGATGTTCTCGAAGGCGATGCGGGTCTGCTGCGACAGATCGCTGCCCATCGTCGCGTCGGCACGGACTCCGACCTGTCCGGAGACGAAGGCCAGTCTGCCCGGACTCGGTACCACGATGCCCTGGCTGTGCAGCGGCGATTCAAAGTCCCGGGGCGGTTCCAGCGCAACGATGGGCATGGTGATCCTCCTGCTTCCTCCCGGTACGGAATGTCAGTGCCGGCCCTGCTGACCGCTCATCCGGTCCAGCTGCTGAGCAGCGTTGCAACGGCGAATGCTCCGGCCGTGATCCCGACGGCGGCGCCCGCCGTCATCGCCACGTTCGAGGCTGTCCACCGAACCGGTGGCAGGGCACGTACCAGCAGGGCTCCCAGTGGCAGCAGCACAGCGGTCCCGCTGAGCACGCCGGGCATCGGGCTCCACGACAACAGGCTCAGCACGAGATGGCTGATGCCGTTGGCCATCAGCACATACGCGGCGCAGGCCAGGACCTCGGCGCTCCACCGCGGCCGGCGCGTGAGAGCGGTGACGGTGAGCGCGAGGACAGCAGCGGTGACGAGGGCGAGCACGAGAGCGAACTGGTCCTGGTCCCCGTGCAAGGAGGCTCCCGGAAGCCAGGGATGCTCGGCAATCCACCCCGTCATGCCCAGGAGCCACTCCTCGGCGTTGTGCAGCGCCACGGCGGCGGCTACCCCGACCCACAGCAGCGCCAGGCCACGCTCACTGACCTCTCGAGGCACGGTCGCCCTGGGGGCCTCGGCACGTGCACGATCCATCGTCGCTACCTTACGGTTGTAATGTTGGAGAATACGACTGTAGGGTGGATTGATGGATGAGGCAAGGGGCGGCAAGCAGCGGCTGGCCCACGCGCTCACCCGAGTGGTCGCACGTGAGGGCATCGCGGGGATCAGTGTGCGGTCGGTCGCCGCCGAGGCCGGTGTCAGCGGCGGGGCCGTGCAGTATCACTTCCCGACCCGGGCGGAGATGATCCGCTACGCGATGGCATGGACGTCCACACAGGTGGAGCAGCGCCTCGCCCGCGTGCCGCGCTGGGGAGACGTGCACGAGTGGACGCGGGCCGTCCTGCTGGGTCTGCTGCCGCTGGACGCCGAGCGGCATCGCGAACACGCCGTCTGGCTGGCGTTCGTCGCCCATGCCGAGACCGACTCGGCACTCGCAACTCTCAAGCGAGAGACGAACGCGAAGCTGCACGGGCTCTACTCGCGGATCATTCGCGCCCGACGCGGCCTTCCCGTTCCCACCGACGAACCGATCGCTCCGACAGTCGACCCGGACGTGGAGGCGGACGCAGTACTCCTGCAGTCCCTGCTGGACGGCCTCTCGCTGCATCTCGCCGACTTGGAGCCGCACGAGGCGGAGCGGGTGGGTCCGGAACTCCTCGACCGATACCTCGCGCGGGTGATCGACCCGCCGGTCGCGGACCTACCTGGCTGACCCTCCCCTCCCGCGCTCTTGCAGACGCCACGCTGCCCTCCGCCACAATGAACCGATGTCCTCCGAAGCAAGCATTGCCACGCTGCACACAGATCGCCTGAGGATGGATCCGCCCGAGCCGGGTGACTCGGCCGCAGTCCTGGAGATCGCCGGCGACCCGCGCGCCGTGGCACACAACCCTTCAGACCTGATCCGTGGCCAGGCCGAGGCCGAGGAGCTGGTCGGTCGCTGGATCACCCACTGGCAGCGTCACGGCTTCGGCTACTGGTGTGTGCGGGAGGCCGATCGGCCCCGGCTGGTGGGCTACTGCGGGGTGAAGAAGATGCACGTCGGTGACCGGCCGGTGCTGAACCTGATCTACCGGTTCCGCCCGGAAGTTTGGGGCCGCGGCTACGCCACCGAGGCGGCGCGCGCCGCGATCACCTGGGCCGACACGCACCAGCCTGGAGCGACCATCCTGGCAAGGGTCCGGCCCGACAACGCCCCCTCCGGTAAGGTCGCACTCAAAGCGGGCCTCCACCGCGACCCAGCCCTGGACGATCAGGGCGAAGACGGCCTGGACCTCGCTTTCAGCAACAGCCAGACCGATCCACATGACACGCCTGGGGGCGGACTGTGACCACAGACTGGACCAGCACCGCCCCTGGACTCGAGCCCAACGTCCTGAACCGCCGAGGCAGCCCGCTGCACTACTGGGTGGGTGGCCCCCAGGGCGGATCGGCGATCGCCTTCCTGCACGGCGCCACCATGGACCACCGGATGTTCAATGCCCAGATACCGGCGGTGCTCGGCGATCACCGAGTGCTCGCCTGGGACGCGCGGGGCCACGGGCGCTCACGCCCCATCGGGACCGACGATCTGACGATCGAGGACTACGTCGACGATCTTGTCGCCGTCCTTGACGACGCCGGGATCGACCAGGTCCTGCTCGTCGGCCAGTCGATGGGGGCATACATTGCCCAGCACACCATCCTTCGCCATCCCGAGCGTGTCGCTGGGCTCGTCGTGATCGGTTCCACCCCCATTGCGCTCCCGCTGAGCTGGGCCGATCACTTAGCAGTGCGGCTTGTCGCCCCCACCTTCCGCATCTGGCCGCTCGCTCACCTGCGCCGCACGATTGCCAAGACCACTGCCGTACGGGCGGACGTGCAGGCCTACGCCGTCGATGCCGTATCCATGATATCGCACCGCGATCTGGCCCGGATCTTCACCGCGGTCGCCACCGCCGTCCGCCGGGAAGGATTCCCCCTGCGCATCGATGTGCCGTTCCTGCTCACCCACGGTGAGCACGATGGCACCGGCAACATCCGCAAGGACGCCCCGGGCTGGGCGGCCAGCGACGAGCGCATCGACTACGTGGTGATTCCGGACGCAGGCCACAACGCGAATCAGGACAACTCGTCCACCTTCAACGATGAGTTGCTGCGCTACCTCGGCGGCGCCGCCGACCCGCTCCGGCCGTCGCCCTGACGGGCGGTGGCGCCACGCCGTTCTTTCGCCACTCCCTCCCGGACCGCGGGCGCGACCTCCCCGGCGAGCCGCTCGATCGAGTACCGGTCGCTCACGTCCACTGTGAAGACGCTGACGCCGTCCTCCACAGCGAAGGCCACCATCTGCTCCACCGGCAGGAGACCGCCGAGGTTGAGCAGACGCCGGACCGATCCCGGCGACCGACCGGCATCGACCGCGGCCCGGTCGACGATGGCGTTCCCTTCGGTCACGGTGATCGACCCGTGCTCGGCCAGCGCGGGCAACGACGGCCACCAGCCATCGGCGAGCCGCCCGGTCAGCCGCAGCATCCTCGGCTTGTAGGCACCCACCCAGATTCCAGCGTCATGCACCGGTCGCGGACCGCGGTGGGCACCTGCCAGGCGGTAGTGCTCACCATCGACGTGCGCGCGGTCGGGTCGCTCCGCCCAGAGGGCACGAATGACCTGGATCGCCTCGTCCAGAGCGGTCACGGCAGCCCCGGGTGAGCGGCGTGGGCCACCCATCGCCGCGATCGCGTCCTGGAAGTGGCCGGTGCCCAGCCCAAGCTCGACCCGGCCGCCGCTGAGGACGTCCAGGCTGGCAGCCGCTCGGGCCAGGACGGCCGGGGCACGCAGTGGCACCGGATGCACGCTGGCTGCCAACCGGATCCTGATGGTGCGGGCGGCCAGATAGCTCAGCAGTGTCCAGGTATCGAGCAGTCCGGGGTGATACGGGTGGTCGGCAAACGCGACCAGATCCACCCCCACCCGGTCGGCGATCTCGGCCAACCCCACAGCGGTGGCTGCGGAGTGGGTGAACGAGTCCAGTCCGGCACCGAAGATCACGTCATGTCCGTAGTCAGGCATGGTCATCTCCTCCCTGCTGCGGTTCACTCGGCGCCTCACCCGAGGCCGGGACGTGTCGCAGGACCACCAGTGCAACGAGGGCGAAGGACAGCGCTGCCAACGCGCCAACTCCGGCGACCACGTGCAACCCGTCGGTGAACGCCGCCCGCGCCGCCGTCAGCAGTTCGGCGGCCGGGCCTGCAGCCATGCGGTCGGCCTCGGCGACGGCGCCCGCGAGGGTGTCCTGAACCCGCTCCCGGACGGCTCCGGGCAGGTCACCAGCACCTTCACCCACAGCGCGGGAGTGGTACACGGCAGCGCCGACGCTGCCGAACACGGCGACGCCAAGGGCTATCCCGAGCTCACTGCTGGTCTCGGACAGTGAGGATGCCGAACCGGCCTGTTCCAGTGGTGCGGACCCGACGACGAGGTCGGTGCCGAGGGTGGCGAGTGGCCCCATCCCCAGGCTCGTCACCCCGTAGCCGGCAATCAGCCAGGCCAACCCGCTCTCTGCCGGAACCTGGGTCAGGATGACCAGTCCGACCGTGACGATGAGCAACGATCCGGCAATCAGCCTGCCGGGTCGGATTCGTTGGCCGAGAGTCGGCGCCAGCATGTTCCCGACGCTCAGGGCAGCCACGGAGGGCAGCAGCCAGAGCGCGGCGTGCAGGGCACTGAGCTCCTGGACGAGCTGGAGGTACTGCGTCACGAAGAGCAGGGCGCCGCCCATGATCATCATGACCAGCAGCAGGAGCGCCAGAGCGGTGGCGAAAGCCCGGTTGCCGAACAGGCGCAGATCCACCAGCGGAGGCCGGTTCCGTGCGATCAGCACCCGTTGCCGCCGCACGAAGAGCAGTGCCGCGGCGGCGCCGGCGACCAGCGTGAGGATCGCGACCACGCCGACGCCACCGCTGGCCAGCTCCTTGATCCCGTGCACCGCCGGGAGGATCGCGGCGATCGACAGCCCCACGCTGACCAGGTCCAGCGGACCGGACTGCCCCGAACGTGCCTCCGGCAGCAGGATCGGCCCGACGGCCAGCAACAGCACCATCACGGGGACCCCGAGCAGGAACACCGAGCCCCACCAGAAATGGTCGAGCATGATCCCGCCGACGATCGGCCCAGCAGACCCACCGATGAGGAACGCGCTCATCCACACGGCGATGGCAGTCGCACGCTGCTTGCCGTTGACGAACATCGAACTGATCAACGCCAGCGTGGACGGCATCAGCGTCGCACCGGCGATCCCCAGGAGCGCCCGCGATCCGATCAGCATCTCCGGACTGCTGGCGTAGGCCGTGAGGATCGAGGCGAGCCCGAACGCCGCTGCACCAGCCAGGAGCAGACGGCGCCGGCCGATGCGGTCACCGAGGCTACCCATCGTGATCAGCAGCCCGGCGATCATGAAGCCATAGATGTCGGTGATCCACAGCAGCTGCGTGCCGCTGGGAGCAAGCTCCGCACTCAGGTGTGGGAGCGCGAGGAAGAGCACGTTGTTGTCGAGGCCGAGCAGGATGGTCGGCAGGGCGAGCACCGCAAGCCCCGCCCACTGCCTGGCCCCGGCCCGCGCGGTGCTGTCTGGTTCGGTCGTAGTAGTCATGCTGATGACGCTAGACAGGCTAGAAGACATAACCAATACGTCAATTGCTCGCTTTTATATCCGTTCGTCTCAAACACGAGATAATTGGTGTAGCGTGCAGTGATGGACCTGCTCAGCGACGTGATCGTCAGCATGCGGACCGGGCGGCCGGGAGCAGGACGGGTCGAGTGGCACGAGCCGTGGGGCTACCACTTCCCCGCGGATCCCTACACGGCCGGGTTCCTGATCGTCGTACGAGGGTCGGGGTGGCTGCGCGCCGAGGGTCAGCCTCCGGCGGAGCTGGCAGCAGGCGATGTGGTGTTCTCACCGCGCGGTGATGCGTACGCCATCTCCAGCCAGCCGACCACTTCGCTGACCACCGCGGTACCCGCACTCGACCCTGCGGTGATGTACGAATCGGTCACCGCCGGAACGCCGGGCGGGCGGACGACGGTGACGCTGTGCGGTGGGTACCGGATCGACCCCGCGCGAGCGCACCCGATGCTGAGCGAGCTGCCGTCGACCCTGCACCTGCGCCCGCAGCCCGGCAGGCACCCTCAGCTGCAGGGTGCCCTCGCAGCACTCGCCGCCGAGATCGAGACTCCCAGTATCGGGACCGATGCGCTCGTGCCGGCTCTGCTGGACACCCTTCTGCTGTATCTGCTGCGCGCCTGGTTCGACCAGGCGCCCGACCGCCAAGGCGCTACCGACTGGGCAGCGGCGTTGACCGATCCGGCGATCCGCAGCGCACTCGATGCGATGCACCGCACCCCCGCTCAGCACTGGACCGTGCCCGAGCTCGCAGCCAGCGCCCGCCTCTCCCGCGCCGCCTTCTCCCGCCGGTTCTCGGCACTGACCGGTCGCCCACCGATGGCTTACCTGACCTGGTGGCGGATGACGCTGGCAGCACATTTGCTCAGCGACACCGACGCACCGCTACGAGAGGTCGCCGACCAGGTCGGCTACACCTCGGAGTTCGCCTTCGCCACGGCTTTCCGGCGCGCCCACCACCTGGCACCGGGACGCTACCGCCGGCAACACCATCGCGCCGCGAGGACACTGTGACCAAATGCCGCACTCGGTGCTGCGAGCCCTGACACGGACCTGCGCCGGGCTTGGCGAGGCGGCACGGTCAGCGGTGACACTCGGCGATCAGGCGAGCACTTCTGCCGGGACCGTCCAACGCCAGCATCTCCTCCCGGAGTCGGCCAGCTGCCTGCAGCATCGCCGGGTCGGCCAGCAGCCGCCGTACGATGGCTGCGAGCCTGCCCCGGCGCAGATCGGCGGCCGTGAACTGGACGGCGTTGCCGTAGCGCACGCAGTCGGTGATGTTGATCCGCTGCTCGGCCTGCAGCCCGATCCCGGCGAACGGCACCCCGGTGGCACACGCCGTCTGCACGCTCCCCTCTCCGCCATGGATCACCGCCGCATCGACAAGGCCGGTGAGTCGGTGCGCCGGGAGGAAGTCGTAGATCTGCACGTTGCCCGGCAGACCGGCACGGTCCTCAGCAGTCAGATACCTGCCAGCGCCAGTCACCACCTCGACACCGGTGCCGGCCGCCTGCGCCAGCACCGAGAGCACCAGGCGCCGATGTGAGCTGGACCCCATGCCCACGTACACGGCCGGTCGCTGCCGGGTGGCCAACTGGCGCACCTGCTCCGGCAACTCACCCTCCGCTGTGGCGTAGATGGGCCCGACGGCGATCTCTGCGTTGGCCATCGCACGATCCTGGAGAGCGGGGAACAGCGAGGCGATGAGATTCAGATCCGCATCGATCGCCTCCACCGTGCGCGCCGGGAGCAACACCTGGTGCTCCGCGGCGACACGGCGGAACGCGGCAGGCTTCCATCGCAGCGCGGGCACCGCGCGCCGCAGCACAGCCCCGGCCGCGCGATTGATCCACCCGGAGAGCGCGCCGGGACCGGCGGCCACCGGGAACTCGGTCATCGCCGCCAGGTGACTGCGGCTCATCGCATAGGGCTTGACGTAGACCAGCGGGACGGCGGCGGCGCGAGCCGAGATGAACATGCTCATCGTCGACCCGATCACGATCACGTCGGGTCGCCACCGCTCGATCAGGTCCAGCTCGCTGGCCACCCGCATCCGGAGCACAGTGGTGTTCAGTGGGTTGCGCAGGCTCCGCCCCTGATCGACGGCGATCAGCCGGTCCGCATCTCTCTCACCGAGTTCGGGCTCCAGCAGATCGAGGGTGAAGCCGGCCTCGCGCACATACTCGGCGAACCGCCGCGAGTACCCCATGAAGTGCACCTGGTGGCCGTGGTCGCGCAGCGCTCGCGCCACCTCCACGCCCCGGGAGGTCTCGCCGAGATTGAACGTTTCCGGGGCGAACAGCACCCGGGTGGTCATCCCTGCCCCGCAGCGGCATCCCTCATCCCACAGAATCTACCTGCACCCGCTGCGCATGCGATCGGCGGACACCGCTCGCGGCCGGGGTGCCGCGAGGTCAGGCCTTCTGCACGGTGATCGTCCAGGAGGCGTCCCCGGTGCGGTCGAAGTGGGTCACCGGGTAGTCGTTCTCGGCGGCCCACTGCGGGATCGCCTCTGTGGCCTGGGTGCAGTCGAAGTCGATCACCAGCTCATCGCCCAGCTCCAGCTCGGCGATGGCCTGCTTGGCCTCCACCAGCGGGAACGGGCAGACCTGTCCTTCGGTCTGGAGGATGTGACGTGCCATGAGTGCTCCTTGTCGGTTGGTGGCGCGGCAGGTGGACGTGCAGGATCAGACGTTGGCCGGCTGTGGTTGCGCAGTCGAGGCCACCGAGCCGTCCGGGGCTGCCGAGAGCGCACCGGCGCGACGGTGACCGGTGATGAAGAACCGCACGCCCAGTCCCACGCCGAGGAAGGTGAAGAGCAGGGCGAGCCATCCCTGATAGCTGAACTGCGCCGTCTGCACCATGGAGTTCCCGATGGTGCACCCGCCGGCCCAGGCCGCCCCGATGCCCATCAGGGAGCCACCGGCGATGGCGCGGACCGTGGTGCGCGCATCGGGGACCCGGATCTTGAACTCCCCCGCCCCCTTGGCTGCCACGTAGGAGCCCACGAGAATCCCGAGGACGAGCATCACGCCCCAGTTCCAGAACGTGGACCCGTCCCCGGTCACCAGGAACGAGACGATGTCCGCGCTCGGCGTGGTGATCCCCAGCCCGGACTCGCGCCCGGTCGCGAAGCTGAGCGGGTAGGCGGCGATCGCCAGCACCGCCACCAGAACGGCAGTCACGAACGGGTGCCACGGCTTCTCGAAGAGCAGATGCCGCAGCCCCGTGTGCCGCGCCGGCAGCGTGGCCACCTTCTTGCGTCGGGCCAGGTGCCACCAGGCCGCAGCCCCTGATCCCGCCAGTGCGAGCACCACCAGCACCCAGGGGCTCACGCCGAGCGAGTCGTGCAGAGTGGTCACCGGAGCCCGTTGACCTCGAAATCCCTCGTTCACACCGGCGAGTGCGCCGTCCTTCATCGTCGAGGCCAGCAGCGCGTACAGGCCCAGGGCGATCCAGGATCCCACCAGCCCTTCTCCGGAGCGGTAGTAGGTGCCTGTGGCGCAGCCCCCGGCGAGCACGATCCCCACACCGAACAGCAGCGAGCCCACCAGCACCGCCGGCAGGGCCAGGTCCGAGGTCGGCACGGTGAGCACCCCTGCGGACTGCAGGGCGAACACGCCCGCACTCTGGATGGCGATCACCAGGAAGAACGCCGTCAACCAGCGCGTGCGGCGCGAGACCCAGACTTCCCGGAACGCTCCGGTGACACAGAACCGGCCACGCTGCATCACGAAACCGAGAGCTGCTCCCAGCAGGAGGCCAGTGAGAACCATGGGCGTTCCTTTCGTCCGGTTGCTGACCGCGCTCGTTGCGGTGCAGGTGGCGACGCTACGGACCGCCGCACCCCTGCCGGTGAAGCGGGCGCGGAATCTCGCATCCTGAGAATCGGTCGGAGCTTGACGGGGCCACTGCGCCGGTGCGCACCTCCAGGCGGTGACAGACCATCACCCGATGTGTACCATCTGGTACATGTCAAACACGCAGCCGGACACCACGGCCCTCGTGGTCGGAGGCGGGCCGACCGGCATGGTCGCCGCACTGGTGCTCGCCACGAACGGGGTACCGTGCCGGATCCTCGAGCGCCGCACCGGCCCGAGCCGTACCTCCCGGGCCCTGGGACTGCAGGCGCGGTCGATGGAGCTGCTCGAACAGTTCGGCATCGCCGCGCAGGTCGAACAGGTGGCCTATCGGCTCTCCGGAGCGTCGATGATGCGCGGCGACCGCGAACTGGTTCGCCTGCCCTGGATCCCGCCGGCGAGCCGCTTTCCGTACACCTACGTACTCCCCCAGGCCGGGCTGGAGGACCTCCTCCGGCGTCGCCTGGCCGAGCTGGGCATCGCAGTGGAGACCGGAGCCGAGCTGTCCTCACTCACCCAGGACAGCGCCGGGGTGCAGGCCCGGCTCACCGATGGCAGGACCGTGAGCACATCGTGGCTGATCGGGGCGGACGGAGCCCGCAGCCGGGTACGAGACGAGCTCGGCATCGACTTTCCCGGGGACGACACCGGGGAGACCTACTACCTCGCCGACGCCGTGCTCGACCTGACCATCCCGATCGGCGACAGCGCCATGTGGCTGGGACCCGAGGGCCCGGTGATGCTGATGCGCCTGCCCGGTGAGGAGGGCCTGTGGCGGATATTCGCCGACGTCACCGACACAGCGCGCACGGGCACGCTGCCCGAGCTCACCGGCGAGGTGCTCACCAACCTGCTCCGCGAGCGCGGACCCAGCGACGTCCGGATCAGCCGGATCGACTGGACCTCGACGTTCCACAGCCGGCTCCGACTGGCCGAGGCCTACCGCCGCGGCCGCGCTTTCCTGGCCGGTGACGCTGCGCACGTCTTCCCACCCTTCGGCGGCCAGGGGATGAACCTCGGCATCCAGGACGCGGTCAACCTCGGCTGGCGGCTCGCCGCCGTCATCCGCGGCGCCGACGATGAGCTGCTCGAAGGCTACGAGGCCGAACGGCGCCCGGTCGCCACCGCCACCATCGCCGATGTGGACGCCCGGCGGCGCACCTATGCCCTGCGTCACCCACTCGCGCGCCGCCTACGAGACCTCGCGCTCCGGCTCGGCGGCCGGAGCCGCGCCGCAGCCGCCCGGGGCAGCCTGGCCAACTCCCAGCTGGCCACCAGCTACCGCACCCGGCGCCGCCCGCTGGCACGCGGACCACAGGTCGGCGACCGCGCACCCGATGCCCGCTACGCCGGCGGCAGGCTGCACGAACAGTTCGGCGTCGACCACGCCACGATGTTGCTCTTCGAGGACGCAAGCGGCGGCAAGGTCAGCAGGGCACACCTGCGCACCCTCCCGGTGGACGAACGCACCGATCCCGACGGCACCGTTCGCGCGGCGTATCGGCGCCGCACCGGATATGTCCTGATCCGGCCGGACGGCTACATCGACGGCGTCGGTCCCGCGGACAGGGGCAGTACCGCGTCCAGGAGCTGATCCAGGACCGCGTGGGCGTCGGCGGAGGCCCGCCGACCGGCACCGTCCTGCACGATCCACAACGCCGCCTCGTTCATCGCACCGGAGAGCTGCACGGCGGTCGCCTCGACCAGCCGGGGCGGCACGCCGGCATCGCCGAGCGCCTCGCGCAGGTGCCGGCCCGAGTTCGCCGCGTCCAGGCGGCGCCACTCCTGCCAGCCGATCGCGGCCGGTGCATCGATCAGCAGCACCTGCGCTGCGGGGCCGGCGGTGATGGCATCGACGAACGCGTGACACCCGGCCCGCAGCTGGTCGGCGGGGCCACCGGATGCACGCTCGGCGGCAGCGACCACGCCCGTCGCGACGTCTGCCTGTAGCCGGGCCGCAACCGCCCGGAACAGTCCGGCCTTGTTCCGGTAGTGGTGGTACACCGCCCCGCGGGTCACTCCGGCCGCGGTGGCGACATCGTCCAGGGAGAGCTCGGCGATGCCGCGCGCTGCCAGCAGTGTCGTGGCGGAGTCGAGGATGTCACGAGCGGTCTGTGCGGCCACAGCCGCCGAGGTACGAGGCATCGGCACTTCCTTTACGTACTCACTGTATGTATCCTGACTTTACATTCACAGTGTACGTAAAGGAGAGGCTGATGACCGTGACCGGCTTGTACCCCGTGCTGATGAGTCGCGACGTCCCCGCCGCGGCTGACTTCTATCGCGAGGCCCTGGGGTTCGAGACCACGTTCGCGATGGACTGGTACGTCAGCCTCCGGCTCGGAGACTTCGAGCTGGCCCTGCTCGACCACGAGCATGCCACCGTGCCGCCGGACTACCGGGCGCTGCCCCAAGGCGTCCTGGTGAACATCGAGGTGGACGATGTCGACCAGGTACACCGCCAGGTGCGGAGGACCGCTGGCCTGGAGCCGGTGCTGAGCCTGCGGGACGAGGACTTCGGGCAGCGGCACTTCATCGTGGCGGGGCCGGACGGAGTGCTGCTGGACGTGATCCAGCCGATCGAACCGTCCCCGGAGTTCGCCGCGGCCTACGCCGAGATCTGAGTCCGCATGGGCCGGCCCTGCCGGGGTCAGCCCGTCGCGATCAGCGCGATACCGGCGAGCACCACCACGGCCCCGACCAGCCGGCGCACCGGGTTCGGTTCCCGGTACAGCCACCAGGCCAGCAGCGAGCCGATCACGATCGAGGACTCCCGCACCGGGGCCACCAGCGAGACCGGGGTGGTCTGCATCGCGATCAGGACCAGCACGTATGCCAGTGGGGAGAGCACGGCCACGACGGCGGAGCGGCGCCAGTTGGTCCGCAGCGTCACCGACCAGTGTCGTCGCCGGAGCACGGCTCCCGGGGTGAGCAGCAGGGTCTGGGTACTGATGGTGAGCGCGAAGTAGACCAGGGGGTCCAGCTGCCAGGTCACCACTGAGTGGTTGTCCCAGAGCGTGTAGCCGGCGATCGCCACCCCGGTCGCAGTGCCGTAGGTCAGTCCGCGGACCAACCGCTCCGAGCTCCTCGACCGCTGCCCGGTGGCCACCACCAGGATGCCGGCCAGCACCACCACCCCACCGACCACTGCCGCTGCCCCCGGGCGTTCACCGAGCACCACCAGCGCCACCAGCATGATCAGCAGCGGTCCCACGCCTCGGGCCACCGGATAGACCACGCCGAGCTCCGCTCGCCGGTAGCCGGTCTGCAGCACCAGGCTGTAGACGATGTGCAGCAGCGCCGAGACCACCGGACCTACCAGCAGCGGCCAGCTCCATGGCCAGCCCGCCTGACCGAGCAGCACCAGCGCCGGCGGAAGGCAGAGGACGGCCGATCCCACCGAGTTCAGCCAGACGAACACGTAGCTATCACCGGCGGCGCCCTTCGCGGCGCTGTTCCAGAGCGCGTGGAACAACGCGGCGCAGAGCACCAGAAGGAGAGCGGAGCCGGTCACAGGGTGACCCACCCTATCGAGCAGCAGTACCTGCCTTCACCAGCGCACCGGGTACGCTGTCCGCTGACTGCACCGGCACGCACGCGGAGGGAGATGGCCATGGACACCGGCAGTAGTAGCCGACATCACCACGCCATCAGGACTGCGTGCCGCGCCGAGCACTCCTGACCGAGGCGAACCCAGGCGCATCCTCACCGTCGGTGCTCCATCACCACGGTCCTCATCGCCCCTGGCCGCACTGCGGGCTGCCTCGGGCCGCGATCAGTGCGGAGGTGCTGCCATGACCCAGACCGAGACCCTTGCCACCATCCACGACCTGGTCGAACAGACCGACCTGGTCACCCTGGCCGCGTTGACAGCGCAGACCCCCCGCCCGGAGATCTCCGAGCTCCTCGACCGGCTCTCCGCGGTGGACGCGGCTGTGGTGTTCCGGCTGCTGGACAAGGACACCGCGATCGACGTGTTCGAACGTCTCGAACCTGCTGCCCAGGCGGACCTGGTGACCGAGCTCGCCGAGGCCGAGGTGGTCGGAGTATTCGAAGCCCTCGACCCGGACGATGTCGTCGGCCTGTTGGACGAGCTGCCGGCGAAGGTCACCAAGCGGCTGCTGCAGACCTTGAGCGAGCGCCAGCGAACGGCCACTGCCCCGATCCTGGGGTACCCACAAGGATCGATCGGGCGGAAGATGAGCCCGGAGTACCTCATCGCCCGGCCGGACGAGACCGTGCAAGCGGTGCTCGCCCGGGCCCGGCGTGACGAGGCAGCCTACGAGACGATCTACACGGTGCCGGTGGTCGACTCCTCACGCACGCTGGTCGGCATCATGAGTCTGCGTGAGCTGATGCGCGCCGAGGACAGCGATCTGGTCTCCGCGGTGATGAACACCCCGGTCTCCGTTCCGGCCTATGACCGGGATGAGGTTGCCGCACGCCGCTGCCTGGACGGCGGTCTGCTGGCACTGCCGGTGGTCGATCGCGAGGACCGGCTGGTCGGGCTGCTCACCATCGACGATGCGATCCGCATCATCCGCGCCGCCGAGGACGAGGACCAGGCCCGTGCCGGTGGCAGCGAGCCGCTGCGGCGCACATACCTGCTCACCCCGGTGCGGTCCATCACCAAGGCCCGGATCGCCTGGCTGCTGATCCTGGCGGTCTCCGCGATCCTCACCGTGCAGGTGCTGGAGCTGTTCGAAGCCACTCTGGCGCAGAAGGTGGCGCTCGCCCTGTTCATCCCACTGCTCACCGGTACCGGCGGCAACACCGGTGCGCAGGCCGCCACCACAGTCACCCGGGCGCTGGCGATGAACGAGCTCGGCACCCGGGACGCCGGCCGCGTGG
The DNA here is from genome assembly GCA_019116305.1 of Candidatus Ruania gallistercoris. Classification (GTDB taxonomy): domain Bacteria; phylum Actinomycetota; class Actinomycetes; order Actinomycetales; family Beutenbergiaceae; genus Ruania; species Ruania gallistercoris. Next base: position 19,053 of record DXBY01000085.1, read on the forward strand.
CACTGAAAGAGCTGCGCACCGGTTTCGCGCTCGGACTCACCCTCGGCTCGCTGGGCTTTGCGGTGGCGAGCCTGGCCTATGAGGTGCCGATCGGCGCGGTGATCGGGCTGACCCTGCTGGCAGTGTGCACCATGTCGGCCACGGTCGGCGGGCTGATGCCGATCATCTCCAAGGCGTGTCGGGTGGACCCGGCCGTGTTCTCCACCCCGTTCATCTCCACGTTCTGCGATGCCACCGGGCTGATCATCTACTTCACCATCGCGCGGGCCCTCCTCGGTCTCTAGGGACTGACTCCGTTCGGCCATCGTCTGGCCAACCGGTGGACACCGACTGTTTCGCTGCAGCCGAGAGCATGTCGTCGGCCTTCGGCGACCGTCGTCGAAGGCGGACGAGAGGACGTCATGCTCAACCCCTCCATCCGGCGCTCGGGGGCTGTATTCGCAGCTGCCGGCGTCGCCGCCGCCCTGGTGCTGGCCGCAGCGGCGCCGGCGGCGGCAGCTCCTGCCCCGCTGCGCTACGACATCGAACCCGGATCGCCGGTCCTGATCAGTGAGATCGCCAACGGCGGTCAGCGGGACGGCGACACCCAGGCCAGCCGGCTGTCCGCACGAAATTTCATCGAGATCACCAATTACGGCGATGCTCCGGTGGACATCACCGGGTACCGGATCTACCGCTGTGGTGGGACCGGCGCCTCCTACGGGCCGCAGGCGATCGCGGCCGAGGGCACGGTCCTCCAGCCCGGCGAGCAGTACACGACCGCCGGTGAGGGCTCCGGCTACGACGTGGACAATATCCACTCGACCAACCTGGCCGGCTACAACTACGGCGCCATCCTCGAGGACGCCTCCGGACAGCGGGTGGACGCGATCGGCTTCTACCACGAGGACGTCAACAACGACTGCGATGTCGAGGGCGAATGGCTGCAGGAC
>DXBY01000012.1 GCA_019116305.1 Candidatus Ruania gallistercoris
GTGCCGCCGAGCACCTCGTGCACCTGCTGGGCGGAGTGCGGCAGGAACGGGGAGAGCAGCGTGTTGCAGTCGCTGACCGCCTGGGCGGTGGTGTGCAGCACTGTGGCGAGCCGGCCCGGATCAGACTTGAGCTTCCACGGCTGGGTCTCGGAGACGTACCGGTTCACCTCGGCCACCACGTGCATCGCGGCGGCGATGGCGCTGCGCTGCCGGTTGGTCTGGATCTGGGCGCCGATCTCGGCGAACGCACCGGAGGTGGTGGCCAGCACCTGGCGGTCGGTCTCGGTGAGCTCGTCGGGACTGGGGATCTGGCCGAAGTTCTTGTGCACCATGGTGGCGGTCCGGTTGACCAGGTTGCCCCAGCCGGCTACCAGCTCGTCGTTGGTACGGCGCACGAAGGACTCCCAGGTGAAGTCCACGTCCTGGTTCTCCGGCCCGGCGGCGGCCACGTAGTAGCGGAACGCGTCCGGCTGGTAGCGAGCGAGCATGTCCCGCACGTAGATCACCAGACCGCGGGAGGAGGAGAACTTCTTCCCCTCCACGTTCAGGAACTCGCTGGAGACCACCTCGGTGGGCAGCTGCAGCTCGCCGTACGGTCCCGGCGTGCCCCCCTTGGCGCCCCGGCCGTCGTAGGCGAGCAGCTCCGCAGGCCAGATCTGGGAGTGGAACGTGATGTTGTCTTTGCCCATGAAGTAGTAGGACTGTGCCTCCGGGCTGGTCCACCAGGCGCGCCACGCTTCCGGGTCGCCGCTGCGGCGGGCCCACTCGATGCTCGCGGACAGGTAGCCGATCACCGCGTCGAACCACACGTACAGCCGCTTGTTGCTGTTCTCCTGCCAGCCGGGCAGCGGGATCGGGATACCCCAGTCGATGTCCCGGGTCATCGCCCGCGGGCGGACCTCCTCGAGCAGGTTCCGGCTGAAGTTCAGCACGTTCGGGCGCCAGCCGCTGCGGGTCTCCAGCCAGGTGGCGAGGGTGTCCACCAGGGCGGGCAGGTCGAGGAAGAAGTGGTTGGACTCGACGAACTTCGGTGCCTCGCCGTTGATCCGGCTGCGTGGATTCTTCAGGTCGATCGGATCGAGCTGGTTACCGCAGTTGTCGCACTGGTCCCCGCGGGCACCGTCATAGCCGCAGATCGGGCAGGTGCCCTCGATGAACCGGTCCGGCAGGGTGCGCCCGGTGGACGGCGAGATCGCGCCCATCGTGGTCTGCTCCACCATGTAGCCGTTCTGGTGCACGGTACGGAACATCTCCTGCACCACGGCGTAGTGGTTGCGCGTGGTCGTGCGGGTGAACAGGTCGTAGGACAGCCCCAGCGAGGTGAGGTCCTCCACGATCACCCGGTTGTACCGGTCGGCGAGCTGCTGCGGCGGGACGCCCTCCTGTTCGGCCTGCACCAGGATGGGTGTGCCGTGCTCGTCGGTGCCGGAGACCATCAGCACCTCGTGGCCCGCCATCCGCATGTGCCGGCTGAACACGTCGGAGGGGACGCCGAAGCCGGCGACGTGGCCGATGTGCCGTGGGCCGTTGGCGTAGGGCCAAGCCACGGCGGAGAGGATGTGGGTCATGGGCCAATCCTAGGGTTCGTCGGCGTTCCTCGGATCACGACCCTGGATCCGTACCTAGGGTGAAAGCCGTGAAACCCCTCCCGCGGTTCTGGACCGATGCCACCGGCCAGGCGCGCTCGCCGGACGGGAAGGAGCTCTTCCTCAGGCTCTACGGGTGGTCCACCTCCTCGATCGCCGAGGCGGCACAGGTGGCGCGGCAGCGTCTGGCAGAAGCGACTGCGGCCGTGCGTTCCGGGCGCGAGCTGACCCGAGGCGGGTACTACCCACGAACGCCGTTGCGCGAGGAGATCCTGACTGAGGTCACCGGAGACGACGATGAACTGATCGCCGCGATCACCCGGAACCGGTACGGGGCCGAGGTGCTGAACACCGATGCGGTGCTGATCGCGGATGTCGATCTCCCGCATCCCTCCGTCCGCGAGGCGCGGCAACACCGCAGGACTCGGCAGGCCGGGCCACCCACAGAGCCGAAGCGCGGGTTGTTCTCTCGCCTGTTCCGGCGGGCATCCACAGCAGAGCTGATCGAGACCACCCCACCGCAGCAGCAGGGTGCGACATCGCCGGCGGGACCCGAGGAACCCACCGGAGCGGAGACGGCAGCGCTCGCGACGATCGAGACGGTCGCTGCACAGCACCCGCCGTGGGGCTTTCGGACCTACCGGACCGCTGCCGGTCTGCGCGTGATCATCACCGGGTCCCAGCTGCTGCCTGGTAGCTCGGAGGCCGAGCAGCTGCTCCGCGAGCTGGACTCGGATCCGCTGTACGTGAGGCTCTGCGGCACTCACGAGACCTACCGGGCACGGCTCACCCCGAAGCCCTGGCGCGTGGGCCGCCGGGCACTGACCGTGACCTACCCGTACGAGCAGCTCACGCAGGCCGCGAACCGGTGGCTGCAGAAGTACACCGCCGCCAGCGAGGGCTACGCCACCTGCGCACTCGTCTCCAGCACCGGGCCCGCCCCGGACGCGGTCGCCCGGCAGGTCCTCGATCTCCACGACCAGCGGACTCGCACGGACGCGGGGCTGCCGCTCGCCTGAGCGATCCGCCCGCTGAGCAGTGCCGGCTTCTGAGCAGTGCCGCCCTCAGCGCTGGTAGCGCAGCATCACCATGTCCTCGGCGGTGAGCAGCCCGGTCAGCCGCATTCCGGTGTGCACCGGTGGCCCGTCCCGGGTGATCCGCATCGCGTCACCGCCTTCGATCACCGGACTGAGCGTCAGGCAGATCTCGTCCAGCACCTGCGCACCGGCGAGCGTGCCGAGCAGGTGCGGGCCACCCTCGGTGAGCATCTGCGGCAGCCCGCGGCTCTCCAGGGCCAACCGCAGCGCCACCGGATCCACCTCCTGCTCCCCGCACACCAGCACCTCGGCGACCCAGGAGAGCCCGGTGCGCTGCGCCGTCGGCGATCCGGAGTGGGTGAGCACGAGCGGACGCACCGGCGCCTCGGTGAACACCGGCGAGGCCGGATCGAGGTCAAGCCGGCCGGAGACGATCGCGAACACCGGGTGATCGCTCAGCCCGTGCTCGCGGCGCCAAGCGACGTCCTGCTCGGCGAGCCGCATCCCGCCGTAGCCTTCGGCGCGCACGGTCCCGGCGCCGACGATGATCACGTCGGCGAGCCGGCGCAGCAGGTCGAACACCTGCTTGTCCGCAGGTCCGTTCAGCCCGCCCGAGAGACCCTGGTGAGTGGCGGCGCCGTCGATGCTGGCGATCATGTTCGCGCGCAGGTGGGCCCGGCTGCGGTCGACCACCTGGTAGGTGGCAAGCAGCTCGGCCTCGTCGAAGGCGGGCTGCGCTGCACACTCGGCATTCATACGTTGTGCCGGAGCCAGGCCGGTTCCCGCAGCCCGAGGACCGCTTCGGTCATCCGGACAGCGTCCACAGTGGCCGCTACCTCGTGTGCGCGCACGATCCGTGCTCCGCGCTCCACGCACAGCGCCGTGGCGGCGAGCGTGCCGGACAGGCGCTCGCCGCGCTCCCGGTCCAGAGTCTCGCCGACGAAGTCCTTGTTCGAGAGCGCCACCAGCGTCGGCGGCCCGATCCGGGTGATCTCCTCCAGTCGGCGCACCAGCTCCAGGGAGTGCCGGGTGTTCTTGTTCAGGTCGTGCCCGGGGTCGATGATGATCGCCTCCTCGGGCACCCCGGCGTCCAGTGCCAGCTGCAGCTGCCGGGTGAGGAACTCGGCCACCTCGGCCACCACGTCGGTGTACTGCGGCCGGTGGTAGTGCCGGTGCGGTTCTGCCACTGAGTGCGCGATCACCACGGCGGCGCCGGTCTCGGCGACCACCTCGGCCATCCCGGCCACCCGCAGACCGGTGGTGTCGTTGACCACGTCCGCGCCGGCGGCCACGCACGCGCGGGCTACTTCGGGGCGCTGGGTGTCCACCGAGATCACCACGTCGCTGGCCGCGCGGACCGCCTCGATCACCCCGAGCACCCGGTCGAGCTCCGCTTCGGGACTGATCTCGGCAGTGTCCGGGGAGAACGCCATCCCGCCGATGTCCACCCAGTCGGCCCCCTCCTCGACGGCGCGCATCGCCGTGGCTACAGCGGCGTCCAGGGCGTAGGTGCGGCCATTGTCGTAGAACGAGTCCGGAGTACGGTTCACGATCGCCATCACCGCCACCCGGTGGGCGAAGTCGAACTCCCGCGCGCCGATCCGCCGGGGCGACAGGCGGGCGACCGCCTCCGGTGTGGGCCGGCCGGCGACCTCGGGAGCCGTCATCAGTCCCGCCCCTTCGACTTCACCCGGGCCGCGAGCCGGCGCACCAGCCCGCGGGGGATCAGTCGGGACACGGTCGCGATCGTGCGATACTGCGCGCCGGGCACGCTGAGCACCGTGCCGCGGGCCAGGTCTCGCAGCGAGGTAGCCACCAGGTGGTCGGCATCGACGTACATCCACTCCGGGGTCCGGCGCATGTCGATCCCGGCCGAGTCATGGAACTCGGTGCGCACAAATCCTGGGCACAGCGCCTGCACCCGCACCCCGCTGCCGCCCAGATCGGCAGCCAACCCTTCGGTGAAGCTGATCACCCATGCCTTGCTGGCGGAGTAGGTGCTGCCCCTCCCCGGCAGCAGGCCGGCGATCGAGGCGACGTTGATGATCGCGCCGGAGCGGCGGGCCCGCAGTTCCGGAAGCACGGCGTGGCTGAGCCGGAGCACGGCCTCGACGTTCACCCGCAGCTGGCCGGCCAGCTCGTCGATCCCGGCCACGCCGAACTCCTTGCCCACGGACAGGCCAGCGTTGTTCACCAGGGTGTGCACGTCCCCGGTGCGCAGCCGCTCGGCCACAGTCTCGATCCCGGCCTCGGTGGCCAGGTCTGCGGGCAGCACCTGTACCTGCGGTGCGCCCATCGCGTGGCACTCGGCGGCCACCTGTTCGAGCCGGTCGGCGCGGCGGGCCACCAGCACGAGGCCCAGACCCTTCTGGGCGAGGTGGCGGGCGAAGGTCAGTCCGATCCCGGAGGAGGCACCGGTGACGAGGGCGGTCGGCATGGCCTCAGCGTAGTTCGCGTGGCACAGTGACCGTATGGCTACGCGCGCCCTGCTGGTGGTCGATGTCCAGCCGACGTTCTGCGAAGGTGGCGCGCTCGGTGTGCCCGGAGGCAACGCCGTCGCCGAACGGATCGCCACGTACGCGGCCGCCCACCGGGACAGGTACGACCTGGTGGTGACCACCCAGGACTGGCACATCGACCCCGGTGAACACTTCTCCGACAGCCCGGACTTCATCGACACCTGGCCGCCACACGGGGTGGCCGGTACCCCGGAGGCGGAGCTGCACCCGGCCCTGACCGGCCTTGCACCGGATGCCTCGGTGAAGAAGGGCGCGTACGCCGCGGCGTACTCCGGTTTCGAGGGTGTGGACGACGGCGGAGCCTCCCTGGCGCAGATCCTCACCTCCGCGGGGGTCACCGAGGTGGACGTGGTGGGTATCGCCGAGTCGCACTGCGTGAAGGAGACCGCCCTGGATGCCGTGCGGGAGGGGCTCGACACCCGGGTACTGAGCGACCTGACCGTGCCGGTCACCGCCGAGCAGGGTGCCACGGCGCGCGAGCTGATGGCCGCCGCCGGGATCCAGATCACGGGTTCTGCCGACGGTTAGGACGGGTCCTTCTGCCCATCGCGCCCGGGCCGTGCCGTTCTCTAGGCTGACCGCTTGTGACGACACCGAACCCGGCGCCCGACCAGACCCCACCACCGGCAGCGCCGTTCCCACCGGCAGACGCGCCTCTGGCCCAGCCCGCCAGCCCGGCCCCGGCCACCAGCTACGGAATGCCGCCTGCTCAGTACGGCCCGCCCGCTACTGCCGATCCGCGCCCTGAGGCGAGCCCGTGGCACGGGCTGACCTCGTACTGGGTGACCTATCCGGCGGGGTTCGGCCTGGTGGGGTTGCTGCTCTCTGCCGTGCTGCCGTTCCTCAGCCCGACCGCAGACGTGCTGCAGGTCGTCCTTGCCGGCGCCGGGTTCATCGTGCTCGGTGTGGCGCTCTACGCCGAGATCCTGGTGGGTCTGCTGTACCTGGTCCGCCGCATCGACTTCGAAGGCATGGGCAAGCTCGTCTGGCTGGTGGGCACCGTCCTGTTCGCCGGGCTCGCCTACCTCTCCTGCCTGGTGCTGGGTATCGACCCGTGGCTGCTCACCATCGTGGCGGTCTTCGCCGGGATGGTCACCCTGCCGGTCGGCCAGTGGATCGCCCGGACCGTGCTGCACCGGCGGCGGGTACCGACGCTGGTCTGCCTGGCGATCTGCGCACTCTTCGTGGTGATCTCGCTGGCGACGCTGCCGATGTCGCTGGCCGGCTGAGCCAGCTGCCAGCGGCACACACTCGGCCGTGCGGTCACCGGGCGCGCAGTGCGGCGTCATACAGCTCCCGGCGGCTGACCCCGGCACGGGTGGCCACATCAGCGGTGGCCTCCTTCAGCCGCTGCCCCTCGGCAGTGCGGCGCTGCACCTCGGCCACCAGGTCCTCCACCTGCGGTGGGGCGGGGTCGGCGCCGGCCACCACGATGCTCAGTTCGCCACGCACCTCGCCGGTGGCCCAGGCGGCCAGCTCGGCCAGCGGCCCACGGCGGACCTCTTCATAGGTCTTGGTTAGCTCCCGGCACACCGCCGCCTCCCGGTCGGCGCCGAAGGCCGCCACCATGTCGTCCAGGGCGGAGTCGATCCGGTGCGGGGACTCGAAGAAGATCATCGTGCGCCGTTCCTCGGCGAGCTCGGCCAGCAGCCGCCCCCGCTCACCGCTCTTCCGCGGCAGGAACCCCTCGAAGCAGAACCGGTCGCTGGGCAGCCCGGAGAGCGCCAGCGCGGTGATCGCGGCACTGGGCCCGGGAGCCGCGGTCACCCGCACACCGGCGTCGGCGGCCGCACGCACCAGTCGGTACCCGGGGTCCGAGACCGCCGGCATCCCGGCATCGGTGACCACCAGCACGGTGCCCCCGTCAGCCGCGATCTGCAGCACCGCCTCGGCCCGAGCCTGTTCGTTGTGCTCGTGATAGCTGAGCACCCGGGCGGTCACCTGGACGCCGAGCCTCCCGGCCAGGGCTCGCAGCCGGCGGGTGTCCTCTGCCGCGATCAGGCCCGCCTCGCCGAGCAGCCGCACCAGCCGCGGTGAGGCGTCCTCGACGTCCCCGATCGGAGTGGCGGCCAGCACGATCACACCGTCGGTGCCTGGTGTGGGCGGTTCGCTCATCGCCCCGCCCTCTCCCGCTCTCGCCGGTAGCACGTGCCGCACAGCGACTCGTAGCTGACCACGTCCTCGCCGTCGATCGCCACGGCCTCCCCCTCGAACACGAAGACCCCACCCACCCGGCGGCAGTTGAACTCCGCCTGCGACCCGCAGCGGCACATCGTCGGCAGCTTCTCGAAGTTGTCGGCGAGCTCGAACAGCCGCCGAGAACCCGGGAAGACCCGGGTGAGGAAATCGGTGCGCAGGCCGTAGCAGATCACGCTGATGCCGTCATCCTTGGCCACCTCGAACAGCTGGTCGACCTGCTCCTCGGTGAGGAACTGCGCCTCGTCCACCAGCACACACGCGATCGGCGCAACCTCGCTGCCCCGCGGGCTCCAGAGCCCGGTGAACGGCCCGGACCCCTCCTGCGCCTGCAGGATCAGCGCCCGCAAGTCGTCGCCGGTGTGGGCGAGGATGTCCACTGCCCGGGAGGCACCGCCACGGGCGATGACAGCATCACCGGACTTGGTGTCCGTTGCCGGCTTGATCACCAGGATCGGCAGACCCCGCTCCTGGTAGTTGTAGGCCGTCTTGATGAGCGTGTCGGACTTGCCGCTGTTCATCGCGCCGTACTTGAAGTGCAGCTTGGCCACGCTCTCCTCCGTCCGCCGCCGCCCCGGTGGCGAGGCACAGCCTATCGGCGTCGAAGGGGTCGACCCGCGGCGGGAGTGGAGCGACCTGCGGCGCACGGGCGCCGACCCGCAGAGCCTCGGGACGGCAGTACCCACCCATACACTGGCGGGCGTGAGAGCAGAGGGTAGGCAGGGGGAGCCTGCGCGCACACCGGACGCTGCGCCGTCGACCCCCTCCCCCGCTGACAGCACCCGGCCGGACTCTCCGGCCGGCGCCCGGCACGCGGCGCGGTACCCGGGTGGGTGGCACCGCCTGCGCGCGCTCGCCCGCCGGCCCGACCTTCCGGAGACACACAGCTCGGCCGAGCAGATCCGCAGCGTCCTGCAGGAGCGGCTGCTCTCGGCCGCACCCGGCTCCCGGCTGTGGGGCTGGGTCGGGGCCCTGCTGGTGACGGCGGTGGCCGGTGTGCTCCGGTTGGTGCACCTGGAGCGACCGGCCCGGCTGGTCTTCGACGAGACCTACTACGTCAAGCAGGCCTACTCCCTGCTCACCCTGGGCTACGAGGGGGACTGGAACGAGGAGCCGGACGAGAACTTCGCCGCCGGCGACTTCTCCGACCTGAACCGCACCGCCGACTACGTGGTCCACCCCAGCGTGGGCAAGTGGATGATCGCGATCGGGATGCGCCTGCTCGGACCGGAGAACCCGTGGGGCTGGCGGATCAGCGCCGCTGTGATCGGCACCCTGTCCGTGCTGCTCCTGGCCCGGATCGCGCGCCGGTTGTTCTCCTCGAACCTCCTGGGGGCCACCGCCGGTCTCCTGCTGGCAGTGGACGGCGCCCATATCGCCCTCTCCCGGGTCTCGATCCTGGACATCTTCCTGCAGTTCTGGGTGCTCGCCGGCTTCGCGGCGCTGCTGCTGGACCGGGAGTCGCACCGAAGGCAGCTCGCCCGCCGCGCTGCCGACCAGCTGGCCCGCCGCGGCACCTACGCCGACCCGTGGGGACCGAAGGCCGGCCTGCGCGGCTGGCTGCTGGTGGCCGGAGTGTGCCTCGGTCTGGCCTGCGGGGTGAAGTGGTCCGGCGTCTATGCTCTGGCGGTGTTCGGGCTGGTCGCCGTGGCGTGGTCGGTGACCGCGCGGCGGGAGCTGTCGGTGCGGATGTGGGCCGGCGCCGGTCTGGTCCGAGACGGCGCCCGGGCGTTCTTCGTGCTCGTCCCCACCGCTGCAGCGGTGTACGTGCTCACCTGGCTGCCGTGGTGGCTGAACCCGAACTCCTACAACCGGCAGTGGGCCGGTGAGGTGAACGCCGTCGCCGAGGAGCCCCAGCGCACCTGGATGCCGGACTGGCTGAACTCCTGGTGGGAGTACCACCTGAAGATGTGGGACTTCCACAACAACCTCAACTCCGAGCACACCTACATGTCCCACCCGCTGGGCTGGTTGGTGCAGTGGCGGCCCACCTCGTTCGCCTGGCGGGACGTGGAGGACGGCACGTCGATGGACCTGTGCGGCGCGAGCCGGTGCGTCGGGGCGATCTCCTCGGTCGGCAACCCGGTGCTGTGGTGGGGCGGAGCGCTCGGCCTGCTACTGGTGCTCTGGTTCGCGGTGCGGCACCGGGACTGGCGCGCCTGGGCGGTGCTGGCCGGGTACGGCGCGACCTACCTGCCCTGGTTCGCCTACACCGAGCGGACCATCTTCACCTTCTACACCGTGGCGCTGGCACCGTTCGTGGCCCTGGCGCTGACCTTCGCTCTAGGCATCTTGCTCGGCCGACCGAGCTGGCCGTTGCGAGAACGCAGACCCGGGATCTGGACCGCCGCCGGGATCGTGGTGCTCGCTGTGCTGGTGTGCGCGTTCTACTGGCCGATCTGGTCCAACCAGTGGGTGCCGTACTGGTTCTGGCGACTGCACATGCTGCTGCCCAGCTGGGTCTGACCTGCCCAGCTGGGTCTGACCTGCTCCGCGGGGCTCGCCCGCCGAACGTGGCTCACCCGCCGAACGTGGCTCACCTGTCGAACCTGGCTCAGCCGTCGGCGAACTCCGGCATGCCGAAGTGGGCAGTGTCGGGGTTACCGCCGTACCGGGTGCCGGAGTCCAGGGTCTCGATCTGCGCCAGGTCCTCGGCGGTGAGCTGCAGGGCCGTCGCCTGGAAGTTCTCCGCGATCCGCGACGGCGTCACGGACTTGGGGATCACCACGTTGCCGATCTGCAGGTGCCAGGCGAGCACCACCTGCGCCACTGTCGCCTCGTGCCGCTGGGCGATCTGGGCGAGCACCGGGTCCTGCAGCAGGCCGTGCCCGGAGCCCAGCGGGGACCATGCTTCAGTGGCGATGCTGTGCTCGGCGTTGACCGCACGCATCTCGTTTTGCTGGAAGTACGGGTGCACCTCGATCTGGTTCAGCACCGGGGTCACGCCGGTCTCCCCGATGATCCGGTCCAGGTGGGAGCGATGGAAGTTCGAGGCGCCGATCGAGCGCACCCGGCCGGATTCGGCGAGCGCGACGAATGCCTTCCAGGTCTCGGCGTAGAGCTCCGCGCGCGGGCACGGCCAGTGGATCAGATACAGGTCCAGGGTCTCCAGGCCGAGCTTGTCCATCGAGACGTCGAAGGCGCGCAGGGTGCTGTCATATCCCTGGTCCGGGTTGTTCAGCTTGGTGGTGATGAACAGCTCGTCCCGGGTGAGCCCGGACGCGGCGACCGCACGACCGACGCCCGCCTCGTTGCCGTAGTCGGCAGCGGTGTCGATCAGTCGGTAGCCCACCCGCAGGGCCTCGGCGGTGGCGGTCTCCGCCTCGTCGTCGGGCACACGCCAGACGCCATAGCCGAGCTGCGGGATCTCGTTACCGTCGTGCAGAGGGACCTGAGGAATGGCGGAGGAAGTCACCTGACCGACCCTACCGAGTCCCCGCCGCCCAGTCAGCCGTGTTCCACCTGCGCAGACCTGCCCACCGGAGTGCACTGCGCGCTAGAGTCGGTGCACCACAGCCCGCGGAGCGACCATGACTCTCACCGTCCGGACCACCCTTGCCGCACGCGGCCCCGCCGCCGCGCTCGTGCTCACCGACGACCAGGTCGCCGAACTCGGCACCGCCAAGGCCGCCCCGGTCACCGTGACCATCGCCGGTCGGACCGCCCGGCTGCGACTGGCCCGGATGGGCGGGGAGAACCTGATCGGGATGAGCAAGGCCGTCCGCGCCCAGCTCGAGGTCCAGGCCGGCGACCAGGTGGAGGCCACGATCGCAGCGGACCAGGCCGAACGCACCGTCGACGTGCCGGCCGAGCTGGCTGAGGCCCTGGCCGGCGCCGGACTGACCGAGGCGTTCGCTGCGTGGTCCTACAGCCGCCGCAAGGAGGCCGCGCGCAGCGTGGCCGAGGCCAAGGCCGCCGAGACGAAGGCCCGGCGGGTGGCGAAGGTGCTCGACCAGCTCGGCGGCTGAGGCCCGCCGCTGGCTCAGCTGAGTCCGGCCGCTGCCTCAGCTCGCCGCCGCCGGCCCAGCGATCCCCCGCCGCCGGCTCAGAACACCTGCTCGCTGGGGTGGTAGGCCAGGCCGTTCGCGTCCCACAGCGGCGCCTGCGCGCGCAGCCGGGGCACAAACCCGTCCCAGTCGCGCTGATCTTGCGCGGACCAGCCAACCTCGGCGACCGCAGCCAGCCGCGGCAGCAACATGGTGAACAGGTCCTCCTCGGTGACGATCCACTCGGTCCAGACCGCGGCCTCCACCCCGGCGATGCGGGCCGGCGGCACGCCATCCAGATAGGTGGCCGGGTCCCAGTCGTAGGAGTCCCGTACCTCCACATACCCCGCCCAGTGCTGCCCGAGCGGGAAGCCCTCGTGGTACTGCATGTCCAGGTAGACCCGGTTCCCCGGGCTGAGCACCACCTGGGCGCCCGCGTTCGCAGCGCCCGCGATCGGCGCCGGGTCGGCGTTGGTGTCCCACAGCTGCAGCTTCGCCACGAACGGCAGCCGCGCACCGGCCGCCTCGCCCCAGAGCATCGGAAACTTCCCGGCCCGGGTCACCGCGTCCCCGAGGTGCTCGATGAAGCCGAGGTACTCCTCGCGCGGCATCGTGTGCACCTCGTCCCCGCCCACGTGCAGGAAGGAGCCGTTGACCAGCTTCGTCAATGTTCCCAGCACGTCCTCGATGAACGGAGCGGTGGCCGGGTTGTCCAGGGACAGCTTGGAGAATCCCACCTCGGTGCCGCCGTAGGCCTCGGCCGGCTCGCCGGTCTCGGTGAGTGCGCCGATGGCGTGCTGGGCGGCGTTCACATGTCCGGGCATGTCGATCTCCGGCACCACCTCGATCCCGCGTTCATCGGCGTAGTTCACCAGCTCGGCGAAATCGTCCACAGTGAGGTACCCGCCGGGACCCTCGCCCACCTGGGTGCGACCGGAGACCTCGGCCAACTCGGGCCGGTCCGGGATCTCGATCCGCCAACCCTGATCATCGGACAGGTGCAGATGCAGCACGTTCAGCTTGTAAGCGGCCATCAGGTCGATGACCTTGCGCAGCGTCGGCAGCCCGAAGAAGTGCCGGGCCAGATCCACCATCAGGCCGCGGTGCTCGAATCGCGGCCGGTCCTCGATCCGGACCGCCGGCACCTGACCGGGCGGAGCTCCGGGCAGATCCAGATCGCGCAGCTGAGCGAGCGTGGCCAGCCCGCGCACCAGACCCGCCCTGGTCCCGGCGAGCTCTACGCGAGTGCCACCGGCGCGCAGCACGTACGCTTCGTCGTCGGGATCCACACCATCGTCGATCTCGTCCAGCTCCTCCAGTACGACGACGGAGGGTGAGGTGCTCTGGTCCGCTGCGGGGGCGCCGTCACCGGCTTCTGGAAGACCGAGGAGCGATGCGGCGACGGGGGCCAGGTCCGCATCGGTCACCACGCGGGTCACGGAGTCCAGGGTCACCGGGGCGCCCTCGGCGGCGGTGATCGAGGTGGGTTGGGGCACAAGCGGGAAACTCACGCGGGCGTCTCCTTCGGCGGATGGGTGAGGGTGGCCTCACGCTATCGTCAGTGCCCCGTCCCGGTCAGCCGGAAGCGCGACCCTGGCGCCAGTAGCCGGAGAACGTGACCCGCTCCTTGGCCACCCCGCGGTCACGGACGAGGTGCCGCCGCGACCCGGTGGCCACTCGCGCCTCCCCGACGGCGAATGCCTGCAGGTCCTCGGCGTCCAGGTCGAGCGCGGCGAAGGTGGGCAACGCCACGGAGCCCGGGGCGGCTGCGGGTTCTCGCTCCAGCCAGTGCACCGTCATTCCTTCCGGAGCATCGAGTGGCTGCCGGTCGGCTGCGTCCTGCAGCTCAATCAGTGCGTGCCCGGCCGCGTCGCGAGGCATATCGCGCAGGATCCCGGCGACGGCGGGCAGCCCGCTCTCGTCGGCAACCAGCACGGTCTGCGCCACCGGCAGCGGCTGCCAGCCGCAGCCCTGGTCGATCAGTGCCGCCTGTGTACCGGGCTCGACGTCCGCCGCCCACGGGCCGGCGATACCGTCGCTGCCGTGCACGAGGAAGTCCACGTCCAGCTCCAGCGGGTCGGTGCGGAACTGGCGCACGGTGTAGTTACGGATCACCGGCCGGGTACCCTTCGGCAGGCTGAGGTACTTCAGGTACCCGCCGACGCCGAAGGTGCGCGGCAGATTGTCGAACCGGTCGTCCTCGTGCACACCGATCGCGAGCCGGAACCACTGGTCGAAGCCTCGGTAGGTGAAGCGGGCGAGATCCGCACCGCCAAAGGTCACCCGGTTCATGTGCGGGGTGATCCGCTCGGTACGCAGCACCTCCAGCTGCACCAGGCCGGAGGCAGCGTGGGTGACGGTGATGTTGCTCATGGCTCCGCACTCACCTCTCAAAATTAGGTGAGCCTTACCATACTGCATCCCAGCCGTACTGGACCGGCTGCCACGTGCCGCACCGGCTGCCACGTGCTGGACCGGCTGCCGGGTCCCTCGCTGGTGCCGTGTGACGAGCCCCGACGTAGGCTGACCCACATGGCTGAGAGCGGTACCTACGTCGAGCCCGGGCAGGAATACACCCGGGACACCACCTATATCGAGACGCGGATCACCGCCGATGGGCGGGACGGTTATCCGGTGGAACCGGGACGCTACCGCCTGGTGGCCGCCCGGGCGTGCCCGTGGGCGAACCGGGCGATCATCGTGCGCCGGCTGCTCGGCCTGGAGGACGCGATCTCGATGGGGCTGACCGGGCCGACCCATGACGCCCGCTCCTGGACCTTCGACCTGGACCCGGGCGGGGTGGACCCGGTGCTGGGGATAGAGCGGCTGCAGGAGGCCTACTTCCGCCGAGTGCCGGACTACCCCCGCGGAATCACCGTGCCGGCGATCGTGGACGTGTCCAGCGGCGCGGTGGTGACCAATGACTTCGCCCAGATGACCCTGGACCTTTCCGCCGAGTGGACCGCCTACCACCGCGAAGGGGCACCCGAGCTGTACCCCGAGCACCTGCGGGCGGAGATCGACGAGGTGGCCGAACTGGTCTACCAGGATGTGAACAACGGGGTGTACCGGTGCGGGTTCGCCGGATCGCAGCGCTCCTACGACCGCGCCTACGACCGGCTCTTCGCCCGCCTGGACTGGCTCAGCGACCGGCTCTCCACCCAGCGCTACCTGGTGGGGGACACGATCACCGAGGCGGATGTGCGACTGTTCACCACGCTCGCCCGGTTCGATGCCGTGTACCACGGGCACTTCAAGTGCAACCGGTCCAAGCTGAGCGAGATGGACGTGCTCTGGGCCTACGCCCGCGACCTGTTCACCACCCCCGGGTTCGGGGACACGGTGGACTTTTCCCAGATCAAGGAGCACTACTACGTGGTGCACCAGGACGTGAACCCGAGCCAGATCGTGCCACAGGGCCCGGACCTGACGAACTGGTTGGAGCCGCACTTCCGGGACCAGCTCGGCGGTCGGCCGTTCGGCGACGGCACCCCACCCGGGCCGGTGCGCGAGGGTGAGCAGGTGCCGGCGGAGGCGACGCCGCTGGGCTGAAGCACCCCTAGCGGTCAAGCGGCCGACTCTGCCAGGATCGGTGCACAGGGGCGTAACATCGCGGTTTCGTAGCACCGAGAGGACACCAGGGTGGATATCGACGTCGACGGCGTCCCACAGCAGGTCTCGACCGGCACCCTGCCGGGGTGGGACCGGGTGGAGGATCTGGTGCGCGAGGCGCACCAGAGGTATGCGCCGCACACCGGCGGCGAGGTGGCGGACTACATCCCGGTGCTCGCGGCGGTCGATTCCGACCTGTTCGGGGTGTGCGTGGCGAAGGTCGACGGCGGTGTGCACCCAGTCGGTGATGCGCAAGTGCCGTTCTCCATCCAGTCCATCTCCAAGGCGTTCGTGTACGCGCTGGTCTGCGAGGCCTTCGGGCACGAGGAGGTGCTCGACCGGGTGGGCGTGAACAACACCGGCCTGGCCTTCAACTCGGTGATGGCGGTGGAGCTGAACGGCGGCCATCCGCGCAACCCGATGGTCAATGCCGGGGCGATCGCCACCACGGCGATGATGCCGGGCGAGGGGCCGGAGCAGCAGTGGCAGCAGATCCAGTCCGGGCTGTCCGCCTTCGCCGGCCGCCCGCTGGAGCTGGACGAGGACGTCTACCGCTCCGAGGCGGCCACCAACCTGCGGAACCGGGCGATCGGGCGACTCCTGCAGAGCTACGGACGGATCGCCGTCGACCCCTTGGAGGTGGTGGACATCTACACCCGGCAGTGCTCGCTGCGGGTGACCGCTCGGGACCTGGCCGTGATGGGTGCCACGCTGGCCGACGGCGGGGTCAACCCGGTCACCGGCGAGCGGGTGGTCTCGGCGCAGGTGTGCACGGACACGCTGGCGGTGCTTGCGTCCACCGGGATGTACGAGAACTCCGGGGAGTGGCTGTTCGAGATCGGCCTCCCGGCCAAGTCCGGGGTGTCCGGGGGGATCGTGGCCGTGGCACCGGGCAAAGGTGCGCTCGGGGTGTTCTCACCACGCCTGGATGCCGCGGGGAACAGTGTGCGCGGGCAGCGAGCGGCCGCGCACCTGTCCCGCAGCCTCGGGCTCAACCTGTTTGCCTCCGCTGCTCGCGACCCCGAACGCCAGGAGCAGGACAGATGACCGCGACAACGCCGGGCGCCGTACTCGAGGAGGAGAAGCGTTCCTGGATCCCGATGGTGGGCCTGTTCCTCGCCCAGGTGCTGATGTCCTTCAACGTGGCCGCGCTGCCGGTCTCCCTGGGCGGGATGGTCGAAGACTTCGGGGTACCGCCCACAGTGGTCAGCTCCACGATCGTGGTCTACGGGCTCGCGGTGGCCGCACTTGTGATGACCGGTGCCAAGCTCGGTCAGCGGGTGGGCTGGGTGCTGATGTTCCGCGTGGTGGTGGCGATCTTCGCCTGCTCGTCGGTGCTGATGATCGTCTCCCCCACCGTCGGCTGGGCAATCGCCGGCCAGGCCCTGGCGGGAGCGGCCGCCGCGATCATCGTGCCGGCCCTGGTGGCGCTGATCGCGGAGAACTACCGCGGCAGGCAGCAGGCCACGGCGATCGGCACCCTCGGTTCGGCGCGGGCGATCTCCGGGGTGAGCGCGTTCTTCATCGGTGGTGCGCTCGGCACACTGGTGGGCTGGCGGCCGGTGTTCGCGATCGTGCTCGGTCTGGCGGTGCTGGTGTTCGCCTTCAGCTTCCGGCTCCGCGGGGACCGGGGCGATGCAGGGATCCGGATCGACCTCGTGGCGTCGGTGCTGATCGGCGGTGCGATCGTGCTGCTCACCCTCGGCTTCAACAACCTGAACGCCTGGGGGGTGTTCACGGCCACGCCCGGTGCTCCGTTCCACCTGGTCGGCCTCTCCCCCGCGCCGGTGTTCATCGTGCTCGGCATCGTGCTCGGCCAGACGTTCTTCTGGTGGACCCGGCGCCGGATGGCCCACGGCAAGACCCCACTGGTGGACCTCAGCGTGCTCGGAGAGCCGAGTGAGCGGGCAGCGGTCTATGCGATGTTCATCGTGGTGTCCCTGGAGGCCGCGCTGAACTTCACCGTGCCGCTGTACATCCAGATCGTGCAGGGCCGCACCCCGTTCGACACGTCGCTGGCGATGATGCCGTTCAACCTCACCGTATTCATCACGGCGACGTTGATCGTGCGGTTCTACTCCCGGTACAGCCCACGCACGATCGGGGTGTTCTCGTTCACGCTGACCACTGCGGCGCTGGTGTGGCTGTCCTTCGTGGTGACGAATAACTGGGAGACGCTGGCCACGATCGGCGGGCTGATCGTGTTCGGGATCGGTCAGGGCGCCCTCGTCACGCTGGTGTTCAACGTGCTGGTCACGAAGGCACCGAAGGAGCTCGCCGGCGATGTCGGCTCGATCCGCGGCACCACCCAGAACCTGGCCTCGGCCGTGGGCACCGCCGTGGTGGGGGCGCTGCTGGTGACGATCCTGAGCGTGAACATCGGCCGGGCGGTCACCGAGCACGTCGAACTGCCGGAGGAGCTGGTGGCGCAGGTGCCCCTCGATGAGGTGAACTTCGTCTCCAATGACGAGCTACGCACGGTGCTGGCGGCCACGAGCGCCGACGAGGCGCAGGTCGAGGCCGCGGTGCAGGTGAATGAGGAGGCGCGGCTGTCCGCCCTCAAACGCGGGCTGCTCGTGCTGGCCGGGGTCAGCGCGACGGCAATCCTGCCGGCGAGCCGGCTGCCGCGCTACCGTCCGGACGAGATCCCGGATCCGGCGCCCGTGGCTACCGCACCACCGGAATAGGGCGGCCGCCGCGCAGCGGTCTCAGTGTCCCGCGCAGCGCTCGGCTTCGGGGACGCCGGCGAGCGCCTCCTCGATGTGCTCGCCGCATCCTTCCCAGGTGGGCTTGCGGCAGGTGGGGCAGGTGACGCGACGGCACATGACAGAACTCCTCGACTCGGGAACCGGCAACGATTCTATCGATCCCGAGACGCGGAGCAGCATCGCGAGGGTGGCCTCGATGTCGAGATCCGGCGAATTTTCGACATCGAGGCCACCCGCGGATCAGACTTCTGCGGCAGCGACTTCCTCCATCGGCGCTGCCTGCTCCACCGGTGCAAGCCGGGCCGCCCGCAGCAGCACGATCCCGCAGGTGACCAGCACCGCGCACGCGACCAGCAACAGGATCCGGTAGTCCACCAGGGCCACCAGTCCGGCGCCGGCCGCGATCGAGGCGATCTGCGGCACGGTCGTCGCCAGGTTCGCAGCCGCGGCGGTGCGCCCCTGCAATCGCGGCGGGGTGAGCCGCTGCCGGGTGGTGACCATCGCCACCACCATCCACGGGATCACCATGCCGCCGGCGAACAGTGCCGCGAGCACCACCGGGAGCAGCGCCGATCCGAGTACCGAGCCGGCGCAGAGGAGAGCAGCCAGGCCGAGTGTCGCCTGGCTCAGGCCGACCGCGCGTTGCGGACCCCATCGCCGTAGCATGCGGGCCGACGTCAGCCCGCCCAGGATGGCACCGGCCCCCTGGACGGTCATCAGCACGCCGAAGAACGCCGGTGGCATCCCCAGTCCATGTTCGACGACCTCGAACAGCACTGTGTCGAACAGGCCCACCACGCCGAAACCGACCGCGACCACGGTCACGATCCGCCACAACACCGGGACCGAACGCAGGTGCCGGAAGCCGGCCACCGTCTGTGTCCAGAACGCCTCCGCCTCCGCTTCCGGTCTGGACTCGGTCGCCCGGACGCTGGTCAGCACAATGGCAGTGACCACCAGCAGGATGGCCACCCCTAGGCCGAGCGCTCGGCCGCCCCAGAGCACATACAGCCCGGCACCGAGCATCGGTGTGAAGATGCGCAACCCCTGGTCCACAGTGGACAGAGCGGCGTTCGCCTGGTCGAGCTGCTCGTCCGGCAGCAGGTCCCGCAGCAGGCCGGACAACGCCGCCCCGTTCAGGATCCCCAGTGCGCCGTAGACCACGGTGACCGCGTACAGCAGCCAGAGCATCGAGGCATCGGTGACGAACACCAGCGAGGCGGCAGCGAGCGCCGCCACCAGGTTGGCGACCACCATCAGCGACTTGCGACGCACCCGATCCACCAGCAGGCCGAGCAGTGGCACCAGGAGCGCGGGTGCGCCGAGCGCGAAGAACACCATCCCGGCCGCGGCGGAGCTGCCGGTGAGGTCCTTCGCCCAGACGGCGAGGGTGAGGAACAGGGCGGAGTCGGCCAGGTTACCGATCGACCAACCGCCCAGCAGGCGGCGGAAGGTGGCCCGCCGAAGGAGATCTCTCATGACGGGGCTCCTTTGCCAGCACCAGTGCTGCCGTCGTTGGTGTCCACGTCCATGTCGGTGTCTGTGTCCGCCTCCCCGGCGGCCTGCACCAGATAGGTGGTGGTGTACAGGCGCACCGGCCGGCCCTCGGGCGGACGCTGGTCGGGGTGGTCCCAGCGCTGGGTGTAGTCGTCCACGATCTCCGCAATCCTCTGCGCCACGTCGCGAGCCTCCGCTGGGGTGAGGAAGAGCGTGGCACCGGTGGTGTGCAGCGCGCCGTGCCAGTCCGGCGGATTCGTGCGGGCTGCCGCCTGGCGGATTCGTTCGAACTCCCACTCCCGGAACGAGCTCTCCAGTGCGGTAGCCGCGCCGGCAAGGTCGGAGTCGTCGTCGGTAGGGGTCTCCCAGCTCTGCCGGATGTCCAGCACCTGCCAGGGCCGCTGCCGGCCGGTGTGTCCGGGCACTCGCTCGATGAACCCGGCTTCGGCCAAGGTGCGCAGGTGGAAGGAACAGTTCGACGGCGTGCTCCCCACCAGCGGGGCAAGGTCACTCGCCGTAGCAGTGCCCAGGATCGCGAGCCGCTCGAAGAGCTCGATCCGCAGCGGGTGTGCCATAGCGCGCATCGCGCGGGCGTCGGTGAGCCTCATAGACACTCACCGTAGACATGAAAGAACCCTTTCGCAAGAGTTCTTTCATACTCTCTTCGATGGGTGCCCGCACCCGCCAGCTACACCCCCTGCATCACCCGCACCCCTGCACCCCTGCACCACCTACACCCCCTGTGGTGTGGTTTCCGTCGAATATCCGGCCGATTCCGACGGAAACCACACCACAGGAGGGTGGGCGCGGACACCAGGACCAGAGTGGCGATTGCAGAGCCCGCGTCTCAGCGCCCGAGGACCTCGCCCAGGAAATCAGCGGCAGCAGGAGCCAGCCGGCCCGGCCGGCGCCAGATGGCGTGCAGCGTGCGGCGCAGGTCCACGTCCACCAGTTCCACCTCCACCAACCGGCGGTCCCGCAGCTCCCCCGCCACCGCCAGCTCGCTGAGCACCGCCGGGTACCCGCCCGAGGCCACCTCCACCTTCACCGCCGCGTTCGAGTCCAGCTCCAGCGCCGGCTGCACCGGGCTGCCCAGCGCCCGGCTGAGCGCATCCCGGGTACCTGACCCGTCCTCCCGAGAAGCCAGGGCCAGCCCGGCCAGCTCCGCCCGACTCACCTTCCGCCGTCGCCGTGCAAGCGGATGGCTGGGGCCGACCACCAGGGTGAGCCGATCCGCCCCCACCTTGCGCCGAGCCAGATCGCTGGGCACCGTCGGGGTCTCGATGAAGCCCAGGTCGATCTCCCGCGCCCGCAGCGCCGCGATGACGTCCCGGGAGTTCATCACCTGCAGCCGCACCGCATGCTCCGGCCGGCTCCGCCGATGCGCGGCGAGCCAGGCGGGCATCAGGTACTCCCCCACGGTCTGGCTGGCAGCGATGCTGAGCCGCGCCTCCCGCCGGGTGGCCAGCGCCTGCGCTCCGGTGAGCAGCACGTCTGCGGCATCCACCACGGTGCGCGCCCAGTCGGTGACCGCGCGGCCGTCGGTAGTGAGCTCAGCGCCTCTGGTACGCCGGTCCACCAGCTCCAGTCCGAGCCGGCGCTCCAAGTCCTTCATCCGCGCACTCGCCGAGGGCTGACTGATTCCGGCCTCGCGCGCCGCAGCGGAGATGCTGCCGCGTTCGGCCACCGCCACCAAGAGCCGCAACCCGTCCAGCGTGACGTCGGCAGTCATCGCGACATCACCTCCAGACCTGGCCCCTGCACATAGGAAAATCCTATATCCATCTCGAGAACTGGTAGGTACCGCACCTGCGGGCCGCTTGCCACCATCGAAGGCATGTCCCGACCCGAACGTGCGCACACTGCCGAATCCCCCACCCGCACCAGGCCCGGAACCCTCGCCGCGTTGGCGCTGTGCGTGGCACTGGCCGCTGTGGCCACGGCACTGGGCACAGCGGCTCCGGTGATCGGCGCCCCGGTGATCGGCGTGCTCGCTGGGGTCCTGGTGGCCGCCGCCACCCGCTCGCAGCGACACACCACCTGGGCGCCCGGTCTGCGCCTCGCCAGCACCTGGGGTCTCCAGGTCGCCGTGGTCCTGCTCGGCGCGCAGCTCAGTCTGGCGGAAGTCGCCACGGCCGGCACTCAGGCGCTACCGGTGATGGTCGGCACTCTGGTCGCCTGCCTGATCGGGGCGGCTCTGCTCGGCCGGGCCCTGCGCGTCGAGCGCGATCTGCGCACCCTCATCGGCGTGGGTACCGCGATCTGCGGTGCGTCGGCGATCGCCGCCGTCACGCCGATCCTGCGACCCAAGGCAGGCACCGTCGCCTACGCTATGTCCACGATCTTCGCCTTCAACGTCGCGGCAGTGCTGATCTTCCCCACCCTCGGACATCTGCTCGGGATGGGCCCGGAGGCGTTCGGCATCTTTGCCGGCACCGCCGTCAACGACACCTCCTCCGTGGTGGCCGCCGGCACTGCGTTCGGCGACGGCGCCGCGCACACAGCCGTCGTGGTGAAGCTCACCCGCACGCTGGCGATCATCCCGGTCTCCCTCGGGCTCGCCTACCTCGTCGCCCGACGGGAGGCACACGCACGCACCTGCCAGGGTGAGGTCGACGGTCCCGGTGAGCGTCGCCGTCGCCCGCTCTACACCCTCGTGCCATGGTTCTTGGTGGGATTCGTGCTGGTCACCACGGTGAACACCTTCGGTTGGATCCCCGGCGGCGCACAGAGCTTCCTCGGCGCGGTCTCGGCATTCTTGATCACGACGGCGTTGGTCGCCATCGGTCTGTCCACCGACCTTCCCGGGCTGCGCCGGGCGGGGGCTCGCCCGTTGCTGTTGGGCGCTCTTCTCTGGGCGGTGGTGGCGGGCAGCAGCCTGGGGCTGCAAGCACTGACCGGGACGCTCTGAGCCGGATCAGCGACCTGGCGAGTCCTGCGCCCGGCACTGTGCCGCGTGGGCGAGAGCGGCCAGTCCCTGAGCGAGCGCTCGCAGGTCGGCCAGCTCCATCCGGTCCATCACCTCACGGCCGATCCGCCAGCCGGCCTCGTGCACGCTGGCCACCAGCTGCTCCCCGGTCGTGGTGAGGGCGACCAGCCGCACCCGCCGGTCCCGGTCATCGGTGCGCCGCTCGAGCATCCCGCGCTCGGCCAGCCGGTCCACGATGCCGGACACGGTCGGGGTGGAGACGGCCAGCCGATCGGCCAGCTCGTGGCCACTGGTCGGCCCGTCCCGGCGCAACACCACCATCAGCTTGATCTGCTGCATCGTCAGGGTGGCATCGAAGAGGTCCGAGAGGTCCTCGCTCAGCAGCACCCGAGCCGACTGCTCGTGCGCGGTGAGCACCCGCTCGATGAGTTCGTCCCGCTGGTCCACGTGATACCTTCGCCTAGCACTAATCATTAGCCTTCGGCTATCTATCTTGTGCCGCTCACTCTCCCATATCCGGAGCCCTGATGTCCGCACTCGCTCGCTTCAGCCTGGCCAACCGCGCCCTGGTGGCCCTTGCCACGATCATGGCGGTGCTCGCCGGACTGTGGTCCACCACCGCGCTGAAGCAAGAGCTGATGCCGTCGCTGAACCTGCCGATCGTCGCGGCGATCACCACCTACCCGGGTGCGTCGCCGGAGGTTGTCGAGCAGCAGGTGACGGACACGGTGGAACAGGCGGCGGGCGCCGTCACCGGACTGGAGCAGACCAGCTCGACCTCGAGCGCGAACATGTCCGTGGTGATGCTCGAGCTGGAGTACGGCACCGATGTCACCAACGCGCAGCAGGAGCTGCAGGCGGCGGTCAGCCGGATGTCGAACGCACTGCCGGAGGATGCGGACACGCAGGTGATCAGCGGCGGCGTGGACGACCTGCCGGTGATCCAGCTGTCGGTGGGCGCCACCGACGACCCGGATGCCGCCGTGGAGGTGCTGCGCACGGCGATCATCCCGGAGATCGAGCGGATCGACGGTGTCCGGGACGTTCAGCTCACCGGGGTGCGGGACCGGCAGGTCACCATCGACGTGGACCCCGCCGCGATGGCCTCCGCCGGAATCAGCCCCGATGCGGTCCAGGGGGCGCTGCAGGCGAACGGCGCAGTGGTCCCGGGCGGGGAGATCACCGAGGACCAGCGGACCATGTCCGTGCAGACCGGTGCCGAGCTCGGTTCCGCTGACGATGTCGCTGCCGTGCCGATCCCCACCGAGACCGGGCCGGTGCCGTTGTCCGAGATCGCCGAGGTCAGTGCCGAGCGGGTCGAACCGACCTCCTTCACCCGGACCGACGGCGAGCAGGCGTTCGGGATCGCGGTCACCAAGACTCCGGACGGCAACACGGTGGAGATCTCCGAAGCGGTGCAGGACCGGCTGAGCGAGTTCGAGGCTTCTCTGGGCGACGGCGGTACGGTCACCGTGATCTTCGACCAGGCACCGTTCATCGAGCAGTCGGTGGAGGACCTCACTGTGGAGGGCCTGCTCGGTCTGGTCTTCGCGGTGATCATCATCCTGCTGTTCCTGCGGAAGATCCGGGAGACGACGGTCACGGCGCTGTCCATCCCGTTGTCCCTGCTGGTGGCGCTCATCGGGCTGCAGGTGGTGGGCTTCTCCCTGAACCTGTTCACCCTGGCGGCACTGACCGTCTCGATCGGGCGCGTAGTGGATGACTCGATCGTGGTGATCGAGAACATCAGCCGACATCTGAGCTATGGCAAGTCCCGGGCGCGGGCGATCATCGATGCAGTGCGGGAGGTGGCCGGGGCGATCACCGCCTCGACGATCGCTACCGCTGCGGTGTTCGTGCCGATGGGCCTGGTGGGCGGCATGGTCGGTGAGCTGTTCCGGCCGTTCGCGTTCACCATCGCGCTCGCCCTGCTCGCCTCGCTGCTCGTGGCGCTGACGATCGTGCCGACGTTGGCGTACTGGTTCGTGCGGCCGCCGGCCGGTGGCGCGCTGACCGACGAGGCCCGTGCGGCCGCGGAGGAGAAGGAGCGTCGCACGCTATTGCAGCGGTCCTACCTGCGGATGCTGCGCGGTGCGCTGGCCCGCCCCTGGGTAGCGATCGTGGCGGCCGTGGTGGTGATGGCCGGCACCGCCGGGATGGCCACCCAACTCAAGACCGACTTCATCGGTGAGACTGGTGAGAACACGTTGAGCGTGAGCCAGGAGTTGCCGGCCGGCACCTCGCTCGCCGCCGCGGACGAGGCGGCCACCGAGGTGGAGGAGGTGCTCGCCGATCTTCCCGGGGTGGAGACCTACCAGGTCACCGGTGGGTCCGGGGACAGTGCGATGGCGTTCTTCGGCAGCAGTGGTGCCACCACGTTCTCGATCACGTTGGAGCTCGACGCCGATGCTGCGGCCGTCGAGGAACAGTTGCGCGCCGAGCTGGACCAGCTGGAGGGTGCCGGCACCCTGACCGTGGCAACCGGGATGTCCGCGGGCTTCATGAGCGGGCTGGAGGTGATCGTCTCCGGAGCGGACGGTGACGCTGTCGACGAGGCCTCGGCGCAGGTCCTGGAGGCAGTGCAGAGCGTCGACGGCGCTACGGACGTGACCTCCAACCTGGCCGCCGAGCTGCCGACGGTCACTGTGGACGTGGACCGGGAGGCAGCGGCCACACTCGGACTCACCGAAGCCCAGATCGGCCAGACGGTCTCCGGTGCCCTGCAGGGCACCACTGTCGGTTCGTTGAACACCGACACCGGCCGCGAGGACATCGTGATGCATGTGGGTGAGGTGCCTGCCGACCGGTCGGAGATCGAGGCGCTGGAACTGCCCGGCCCAGCCGGAAGCGTGCCGCTGGCGGAGGTGGCGGAGGTCACCATCGTGGACCAACCGGTGGAGATCACCCGCGCCGACGGGCTACGCAGCGTGACAGTGAGCGCCACTGCGACCGCGGCGGACCTGGGGGCGGTGACCGCCGATCTGCAGACCGCACTCGACGAGGTGGACCTGCCCGAAGGTGT
>DXBY01000013.1 GCA_019116305.1 Candidatus Ruania gallistercoris
CCGACCAGCAGGTAGCAGGTGACGGTGCCGGCGCCCGTCAGCGGCCAGGCCCAAGGGCCGGTGATCTGCGAGAGTCCGTAACCAGCCGCGATCGCCGCGGCCACGGAGAGCAGGTCGACTCCCCCGCTGAACGTCAGCGCCTGACGACTCTCCAGCAGGCTGCCCCGGGAGGTGACGGCCACGAACACTGCCCCGACCACCACGAACGCCAGCGCTGCGCCGGCTCCGAAAGCGATCGTCTGCCCTGCTGTGATGCTGCTCCGCGGCCCGCTCACCAACCCGTAGGACACGGTGATCGAGATCGAGAAACCGTACGCCGAGGCGTTCTGGCGCAGCGCCGTCCGCACGCCACGGGCGTATGTGGTCATTCGCGGGGTAGCCGGAGGATCGTCCCGACTGTCGGCGTCCTGGTCCGCCACCGTCCTCCTCCACGTTGATCAGAGTGTGCCTGCCGGACCGGGCGTGCAGGCATCCTCGGCCCGGGCGTCGTCTCGAGGCTAGCCGGCCAGAGCTCAAGAGTTGCGCAGCGCCCTGACGAGCTGTGCCTTCTTCATCGTCGACCGTCCCTGCACACCGATCTCGGCTGCCCGCTTGCGTAGATCTTCGACGGTCCACTCCTCGTACGCCTCGGACCGGCCGCCCTTCTTGCCCACCTGTGACCGGGAGGTCCGAGCCGCCTGGTTGGCGATCCGTGCGGCTTTCTGCTTGGAGTTGCCCTCGTCGCGGAGCTTCTCGTACAGCTCGTCGTCCTTGACGCCCGCACCGGGCTGGCGGTTGCTCGGCATGGTCTGGTCCTCTCGTTGATTCCCCGCGGTCACGGGGTAGGTTGGCCGCCGTTGACGTGCAGCGTGGCGCCGACCACGTAGCTGGACTCTGGCGAGGCAAGGAACACATAGGCGGGGGCGAGCTCAGTGGGCTGGCCAGCGCGCCCCAGCGGTGTCTGCTTGCCGAACTCGGGCAGCGCCTCGGGCGGCTGGCCCTCGGCAGGTTGCAGCACGGTCCAGATCGGGCCGGGTGCGACGGCGTTCACCCGAATCCCTTGCGGGGCGAGTTCCTCGGCGAGCCCTTTGGCGAAGTTGTTGATCGCCGCCTTGGTGGAGGCGTAGTCCATCAGTTTCGGGGATGGCTGGTAGGCCTGGATCGAGGTGGTGTTGATGATCGAGGAGCCCGGCTTCAGGTGCCGCAGCGCGGCTCGGGTGAGCCGGAAGAAGGAGAGGACGTTCGCCTCGAACGTGTCCTCGAGCTGTTCGTCTGTGATGCTGGTCAGTCCCTCGTGGGCGATCTGCCGGCCAGCGTTGTTCACGAGGATGTCGAGTCCGCCGAGTTCGTCGGTAGCACGGTCGGCCAGGTCGGCGCAGAATGTGGCGTCGGTGAGGTCACCTGGGAGGGTGACCGCGCGCTGTCCGCTCTCGGTGATGATCCGGGCGACGTTCTGTGCGTCCCGCTCCTCCGCGGGCAGGTAGTTGAGCGCCACGTCCGCCCCCTCTCGGGCGAAGGCGATGGCGGTGGCCGCCCCGATTCCCGAGTCGCCGCCGGTGACTAGCGCTTTGCGGCCCTCGAGCCGGCCAGTGCCGCGGTAACTGTGCTCGCCAACGTCGGGCAGCGGTTCCATCTCGGCCTCGATCCCCGGTTCGGGCTGCTGCTGCTCCGGCGGGCTGATCGAGGCAAACCGGTCGACTGGGTTGGTGAAGGTGAGCTGATCCGCGGGCATCGTGGCTCCTCAGCGAAGGCGAGTGTTCCAGGGCTCCAGCGTGCGCCCTCTGGTATCGGGATGCATCTCGGGGCCGTGCACCGACAGTGAGGTCTGCGGATGCGTGGACGCAGGACCCGTGGTGCTCGCCTCCGAGAACACGCCACAGTTCAACTGGAACCTGAACAAGATGCCGGAGCATCCGATGCCGGCGCCACCGATCTTTGCCGCCGGAGTCCCCGCCCGTGGCATCGTGCATATCGCCGAACATCCGCGCCGGAACATGTGGGTGGGCCTGTCCACGGCGTATACGATCCTTGGCGATCGGCTGGTGCCGAAACTGGCGGACCTCTCTCTGGGCCGGACCGGCGTGGACGCCCAACAGACCACGGCTGATCTGCCCACCTGGGGATCGAACATGTTCGAACCCCAGGACGCCGAGAACGACCGTGGTCCGGACGGCCCGGTGGCCGCGGCCCTGCGCAGGCGCGCAGGCGAGCCCGCGACCACCTGAAGCCGAGGAAGAGCGCTCGTCGGGCGAGCCTGCACAGTGGCACGTACCGTCTCCCCATGGGTGCTTCACAGCCCGCGCGTTCCGATTCTGCGCGCGCGGGCCGAGTTCATCTCCTCTGGCAACGCCTGTTGGGGTTGGCGCGCACACCCGATGTGGCGACCGATCTGATCCAGATCCTCAAGAGCGTCCTCGCTGCCACGATGGCGTGGTGGATCTCGGCGGTCGTGATGGAGTCACAACTACCGTTCCTCGCGCCGTGGACAGCGTTGCTAGCCGTGCAGGCCACCGTCTACCGGTCGGTGCGAAACGGGGTCCAGGCCTGGGTAGCCAGCGCCCTCGGGGTCGGGGTCTCCTTCCTCATCGGCAGCCTGCTCGGCGTACACGTCTGGACCTTCGCCCTTGCCGTCTTCGTGGGTGTGCTCGGCGCACGCCTTCCCTGGCTGCGCACCGAGGGGCTGGCCATTGCCACCACCACGATCTTCGTTCTCGGCAGCGGCTTCGGTGCCCAGGCGCCGCTGCTCCTGGACCGGTTGCTCGAGGTCGCCCTGGGCGTCGGCATCGGGCTTGCCGTCAACCTCCTCCTCATCCCGCCGCTGCGCGATCGCCAGGCTGCCTGGCAGGTGGACAACGTCAATCGCCGAATGGGCGACATCCTCACCGAGATGGCCGATGAACTGGAAAACTCCTGGGACACCGACCGCGCCGACACCTGGATTCGCGCGACCGTGGCGTTGGACCAGCGCCTCGAAACAGTCGGGCGAACCATCCAGTTCGCCCGAGAGAGCGCGCACCTCAACTTTCGACGCGCCGGGCGCCGACCTCTCACCCCACGGCGGGCACATCCAGCCCGGCAAGAGTTTCGCCGCGAAGAGGTCAGCTACGAACAGATCCTGTCGCGCGTCGGCGAAGGCATCTCGCACCTCCGCAACCTGGTGCGCACCATCGGTGAGTCCACCTATGCCACCAGCGAGTGGGACGCCCACTTCCGCGCCCAGTGGGTGGCCATCCTTCGCGACGCCGGACGCTCCATCCATGATCCGGACGCCGAGGTCGACCCGATCCAGGATCGACTGACCGGCCTCGCCACCCGCATGTCCCGGCGCGACGGACTTCCTCCGGGTGACCAGTGGCCGACGTATGGCTCGCTGATCACCAGCCTTCGCCACATCGCCGTGATCGTGGACGACGTCGCCTCCGCCCGGCAGGCACGTGACGCAGATCAGCACAACCCACAAGTGCGACGGTGCTGAGGTGTTCCTCCAGCGCCAAGCCCCACCGAGACCACGGTGAGCGATGACCGTCAGCTCGCCCGCTCCACAGGTGCGATCTGGTCTCTGAGCTTGGTCAGGATGCGATCCAGCAGACGTGAGACCTGCATCTGGCTGACGCCCAGTGCTGCGCCGAGCTCGTGCTGCGTGCACCCGCTCACGAACCGCAGGTGGACGATGCGCCGTTCCCGCCTGGTCAGACCCCGGAGAACCGGACGCAGCACCCAGCCGGGCCTCGGCCGCGGCGTAGTCGTCAGTATCGGCGGCCAGATGATCCGCCCACGCCGCGCCCGAATCGCTGGGACTGTCGATCGAGACCGTACTCGCCCGACGTTGCGCAAGCCGCGCCTCCCGCGCCAGCGTCTCGTCCACCCTGGTCACCGAGGCCAGCTCGGCGTCGGAGGGGTCGTGCCCGAGACGTTGGGCGAGAGCGGCCTGCTGCTCGCGAAGCTCCAACTGCAGTTCCTGCAGCCGACGCGGCGGTCGGACGCCCCAGATCGTGTCCCGGAAGAAGCGCTTGATCTCCCCGGTGATGGTCGGTACGGCGTACGCGAGAAAGGGCTGGCCCCGGTCGGGCCGGTAGCCGTGGATGGCTTTGCACAGACCTACCCGGCCGACCTGGACAAGGTCGTCCCACTCCGCTCCTCGCCCGTGGTAGCGGTAGGCAAGCGTATCGACCACGTGGAGGTGGTCCTGGACAAGGCGAATATACAGATCGTGGCGACAGTCGGGGTGCTCCTCTACCCGCAGCCGGTTCAGCAACTGCTCGGAGGAGGCAGAGCCGGCGCGTGGTGGCACTTGGGAGATGCGGGCGATGTCCGGGTCGCCGAAGTTCCTCGAGTCTCAGCAGCTGCCGGATGTGGACTACGCCGGGTTCGCGGAGAGCCTGGGCCTGGGTGTGCGGACCGTCACCCGGGATTCGGATGTCGGCGAGGCGTGGGACTTTGCCCTGGCCGCGGACGGCCCGGTGCTGCTCGACGTGCACTCGGACCCGAACTTCCCGCCGATCCCGCCGAGTGCGACGCTGGACCAGGCGCTGAAGTCGGCCAAGTCGCTGATCGAGGGCGACCCGGACCGCTGGGGGTGCTGAAGCAGGGTGTGAAGGCCAAGGCGCAGGAGTTCCTGCCGAGCCGCAGCAACAAATGACCGCGGCCCCGACCACCGACCGAGCACCGGTCGAGGCCGTGTCCGCGACCGCCTACACCGTACCGACCGATGCCGCGGAGGCCGACGGCACGCTGGCCTGGCAGTCGACTACGCTGATGGTCGTCACCGTGCGGGCCGGCGGTCGGACGGGGTTCGGCTGGACCTACGGCCCGCCGGCGTGTGCGGACCTGGTCGCCCGCACACTGGCGCCGGTGGTGATCGGGCAGGACGCCATGGATGTCCCTGCGATCTGGCTGCAGATGGTCCGCGCGGTGCGCAACGCCACCAGGGCGGGAGTGGCCGGGTATGCGATCTCCGCCGTGGACGTGGCGCTCTGGGACCTCAAGGCCCGCCTGCTCGAGATCTCCCTGGTGGACCTGTTCGGCCGGGCGCACGCGCAGGTGCCGGTCTGCGGCAGCGGCGGCTTCACCAGCTACACCGATCACCAACTGACTGAGCAGCTCTCCTCCTGGATCGAGGGCAAGGGGTTCTCCCGGGTGAAGATCAAGATCGGGGCGGACCGTGGCGCGCGCGTGGACCGGGACCTGGAGCGGATGCACCGGGCCCGGGAGGTAATCGGCCCCGACACGGAGCTGTTCGTGGATGCGAATGGCGCCTACTCCGCGAAGCAGGCGGTCCGGGTGCTGCGGGCGGCATCGGCGGCGCGGGTCACCTGGTACGAGGAACCGGTGAGCTCGGACGACCTGCCCGGGCTACGCCTGGTGCGCGAGCAGGTGGACGCGGATGTGACCGCCGGTGAGTACGGCACCGACATCGGCTACTTCCAGCGGATGTGCGCCGCCGGTGCGGTGGACTGCCTGCAGTTGGACGCCACCCGGTGCGGCGGTTACACCGAGTGGCTTCGGTCCGCGGCGGTGGCCCAGGCGCACGAGCTGACCGTCTCCGGGCACTGCGCGCCGAACCTGCACGCGCACGTCGCAGCGGCAACGCCGAACCTGCGCCACCTGGAGTGGTTCCACGACCATGTCCGGATCGAGAACCTCGCCTTCGACGGCGCACTGGATCCCGGAGGTGGCGCCGTCACCCCGGACCGGTCCGCACCCGGGCACGGCCTCAACCTGCGGGCCGCGGACCTAGAGGCCTACCGGGTCAGTTGACCTGCCTGTTCGTCCATCCCCAGTACCGGTAAACGGTACAGCTCGGCTACATGACGGAACGCTTCACCGTCGACATTCCGCTCCTGCTGCAACATAGGGTCGTTCGCTGACGGGTCCAACCCGTCGTCCGCCCGTCGGTTCCAGAACGCCCAGCAGCGGCCGTGCTCGGTCTTGGAGGGGAAGGAGATCCCAGCGGCAGCGACCCGTCCTCGAGGACGAGTCCACGCACATGTTCGGCCACAACTGTTGTCAGTTCCCGGTCATCGCTGGCCAGCAGACCAGAGTGCAGCGCGGCACCATTCCGATAGCCGAGCTGGTAGACCTCAACCGCCAGAGCGTCCGTCAGCGCGGCATGGGTCGCCGGGTGGTCGATGGCTACCCACCTTCCCTGAGTGGGCATGGTCACTTCATAGATCGAGCGGTGCAGCTGCCAGTCGCGCGACACGCTCCACGGGACGTCAACACCGTTGCCCTGCGCTTCCGCCGCAACGGCCTCGAGGTACTCCTCATAGGTCACGCCGGCGGCCTCCGCATCCGGTGCCAGGGCCAGCCGAACCCGGCGGAATCCTTGGAGCACCTCCGCGAAGGCCGTCCTGGGGTCGTCGGCGAAGTACACCGTGCGACCAATAGTGTCGAACCGGTTACGGTCGTCGATCATGTCCGGCGGCAGTGGCCCAATGTGGGCGTTCTCTCGTGCCGAGTTCACACCACCACTCTGGACATAGCGGTCCTTGGTGACGCGGTATCCGACTTCCCCTCGGGCCGGCAGCAGGTATAGACCCGTGCTCGAGCAGACCTGCCCGTCC
>DXBY01000086.1 GCA_019116305.1 Candidatus Ruania gallistercoris
CGGAGAGGAAGTCGGCACGGGGGTGGCGGCGCCCGGAACCAGGGGCCGGGTCGTCGTAGTACAGCAAGGAGCTCGGGTCCAATCCTCAGGTCAGTCGGGTCAGTCGGTCACGGGTGACGGCGGTGGGCCGAGCGCGTCCAGCGCCGGCCAGAGATCCGCGGGGATCGGGGTGTCCAGCAGGTCGTCCAGCTCACGCAGCCGAGCCGCCGAGCCCACCCCCACCACTGTGGAGGAGATGGTCTCCTCGCGGGCGGAGAAGGCGAGCGCTGCAGCGGCGAGCGGCACCCGGTGATCAGCACAGACCTCCTCGGCCCGCTGCACCCAGGTGAGCAGGTCGGCTGGCGCCTCCTGGTAGTGGTACCGGCCGCCGGGCCGCGCTCCGGAAGCGAGCAGTCCGCCACCGAACGGGGCCGCGTTGAACACCAGCATCTCGCGCTCGCGGGCGGCGGCGAACAGCTCCGCTGCGGAGCGGTCCACCAGGGTGAACCGGTTGTGGCTGAGCACGGCATCGAAGGCCCCGGTGCTCACGTACTCGGTGAGCAGGCTGGTGGGGCCGGCCGCGACCCCGATCGCACCGACCACCCCCTGCTCGCGCAGCTCCACCAGACCCTGGACCGCACCGCCGGGCGCCATCGCCTCGGCCACGGTGATCGTGTACGGGTCGTGCAGCTGGTACAGCGGCAACGTGTCCAGACCGAGGCGGGTGCAGGACTCCTCGAACGAGCTCAGCACCCGGTCCCGGTCGAAGACCCCGGTCTCCAGGTCCCGGTCGGCCTTGGAGATCACCTGAGTGCCGGTGGGTAGCCCCCCGAGGTCGGCGATCGCACGGCCGATCACCTGCTCGCTGCGCCCGCCATCGTAGGCGTTCGAGGTGTCGATCATCGCGTGCCCGCTGCGCAGCAGCGCCCGGGCGGTGGCCACCGCATCGGGGCGGTCCCCGAGACCGGAGGTGCCCAGCGTGACAAGTGTGGGGGTGAGGAGCGACTCAGCCTTTGACCGCACCGGAAGCCAGTCCCTTCATGATCTTCTGGCTGAAGAACAGGAACACGATCAGTGTCCCGAACAGCGCCCCGAGCAGGTCGTTCCAGGTGGCGAAGAACGGGATCATCGTAGGAACACCACCGTGTGACTGTCAACTTTGTGCGCATTTGAATAGATATGCATCGGCCGGCTCGACGCCCTCACTCCCTGAACCGGGACGGTCCGGTGCCTCGCGCACCGGACCGTCCGGCGACCTGATCAGCCGGCGGCGTCGTACGCCTCCTGGTAGATCTGCACGTACCGCTCGGCACCGTTGGCGGCGAGCTCGTCCTGGAACGCCTGCCAGTCGGCGTCGCTGTCGATGTCCCGCACACCGGTGATGAACTCGGCGTCCGCCTGCAGCACGAGATTCTCCACATTGGTCTGCGCTGTGGACAGCTCAGCCGAGTCCTCAGCAGGGACCCACACGTTCCAGTACGGGAACGCAGCATCCGGGCTCTGCTCGGCATACGGCTCAGTGGCCTCGAACAGCCGCCGCTCGTAGCCGGCAAGGTCATAGATGTCCTCGTCCACCACCTGCGAACCGCGGAACACCTCGTCGCCGTAGTACTGCGCCAGCGGACCCCAGGCCACGTTGCTGTTCTCGGTCGCCTCCGCACCACTGAGCCGGTGCCGTACGAACAGCGGCTCCAACGACTCGTCCAGGGCAACATCGCCCTCTTCGGGATAGTCCCAGGCGATCCCCTCCTCACCGAACTCCGCACGGAGGTGGTTGTCGTAGTCGATCATCCAGTCCACGATCTGCACCAGCGTCGCGGCTTCCTCATCGCTCGCGTTCGACGTGATCACGAACGAGGCGCCCACCACCGAGGAGAGCATCTCCGAGGCCGGCGACCCGTTCGGGCCGGTCAGCGGGGGCACAGGGTCGTAGTCGCGGTCCCGCTCGTCCTCCTGGCCGATGGTGACGAACACCCCCGGGTGACCCACCACCGTCGAGCCGAGGATCGGGTCACCGGCAATGTCCCCCGTGGCCAGCACAGCATCCTGGTTCTGCGTGAACGTGGCTCCGTCGAGCAGCCCCTCCTCGTGCAGCGAGTGCACGAACTGCAGCCCTTCCCGCCACTCATCGAGCGTCGGCTGCAGCGTGACGGTGTCCCCGTCCAGGGCGAGCGAGGCGGGGATGACACCGTCCTCAGTGGGTGAGGCCATGTAGACGAACGGGTTCATCAGGTAGGGCAGCACCGAGCTGGAGAAGCCGGTCATCGGGACCTCGTCGGCCTCACCGTTGCCGTTCGGGTCCTCGTCCCGGAACGCCGTCAGCACCTCCCGAAGCTCCTCGGGCGTGGTCGGCTGGTCCATCCCCACGGCGTCCAGCCAGGCCGAGTTCATCCACAGCTTGGAGGGGTAGGTGCAGTGGAAGCAGTCGTTCCACTGCGGCAGGCCCCAGACGGTGCCGTCCGGTGCGGTGGAGAGCTCTTCCCACTCCGGGCTCTGTTCCCACGCCGCCTGCAGGTTCGGGGCGTTCTCGTCGAGCAGGTCGTTCAGCGGCCGGATCACGCCCTGGTCACCGAGCTTGAGCAGCTCCGCCGGCGTGAACTGGTCCACCCAAGGGATCAGCAGGAAGGCATCCGGGTAGTCCCCGCTGGCCAACGTGATCTGCCGGGACTCCGAGGCTGCACCCGCATCCCAGGTGGTGGTCTCGAACTGCAGGTCGACGTCGAACTCCTCCTCCAGCAGCAAGGTGAGCTCGTTGGTGTTCAGGTCCGACTCCGGACCCTGCTGGCTGTAGATGGTGATGACGCCATCATCTGCGCCGCCACCGCCGCCACTGTCTCCTCCCCCTCCACCTGGCGCACAGGCTGCGATCGTCAGGGCCAGACCGGTGGCGGCCGTCGCCGCCGCGATCTGTGTTCGGCGTGTCATATCGTGCCTCTCTTCGTTGTGAGGATGTGCCGGCGATGGTCGACGGCGCGGGACGTGCAGCGGGTCAGCCCTTCACCGCACCAAGGAGCAACCCCTTGGTGAAGTACCGGGCGACGAATGGATAGATGAGCATCATCGGGACCGTGGAGATCACGATGAGGGAGTACTTCAGCAGGTTCGCCAGCTGTTGTCGCTCCAGTGCCGAGGCCGCATCGGCCCCGGAGTCGGTATTCAGGATGAGGATGTTGCGCAGCACCAGCTGCAGCGGGTAGAGACTGTCGTCGCGCAGGTAGATCAGCGCGTCGAAGTAGGAGTTCCACTGCCCGATCGCGTACATCAGGGCGATCACCGCCAGCATCGGCGTGGCCAGCGGCAGGATCAGCTTCCACAGGATGCGCAGATCGCTGGCACCGTCGATCTCGCCGGCCTCGCGCACCTCGTCCGGGATCGCTGACCGGAAGTAGGTGATCGCCAGGATCGCGGGCCACACCGCCACTGCCTTCGGGATGAGCATCGCCCACCGGGTGTCCAACATGCCCATCGCCTGCACCACCAGGTAGGTGGGGATCATCCCGCCGGCGAACAACATGGTGAACACCACCGCGCCGGTGAGCACCTTGCGCCCCACGAAATCCGCACGGGAGAGCGGGTAGGCGAGCATGACCGTGAGCACCACGCTCATCGCGGTACCGATCACCGTGTAGAACAGCGAGTTGGCGAAGCCGGACAGGATCTTCGGATTGGTCAGCGCGACCTCGTAGCCACGGAGGGTGAACTCCACCGGCCAGAGGAAGACCCGCCCGGCCGAGACGGCCGCCGGGCTGCTGAACGAGCTGGCCACGATGTATCCCAGCGGCACCAGCACCACGAGCAGGAACGTGACCAGCAGGATGTAGACACCGATCAGGAAGACGCGGTCCACGCCGGACTCGCGTACCCGGGTGGGCCGGGAGCGCCGCCGCGCGGTCAGGAGGTTCACCACAGCCCACTCCCCGTCACTCGCTTGGACACCTTGTTCACCACGAGAAGCAGCACCAGGTTGATCACCGAGTTGAACAGCCCTACCGCGGTGGCCAGGCTGAAGTCGGCGTTCTGGATACCCAGCTTGTAGGTATAGGTGGCGATGATCTCCGACTGGGACAGGTTGAGCGGGTTCTGCAACAGGAACGCCTTCTCGAAGCCGACTGCCATGATCGATCCGACGGACAGGATCAGCACCACCACGATCGTCGGGGTGATGCTGGGCAGGTCCACGTGCCAGATCTTCTGCAGGCGGTTCGCGCCGTCCACCTTCGCTGCCTCATACAGCGCCGGGTCCACACCCGCCAGTGCCGCCAGGTAGATCACCGCGGAGTAGCCCGCGGTCTGCCACACCTCGGTCCACACGTACACGTGCCGGAAGAAGTCCGGCTGGGCCAGGTAGTCGGTGGCCGGAAGACCGAAGAATCCGGTCAGGTCACCGATCAGCCCGATCCGCGGCGAGAGGATAAGGATGGCCATCGAGACCACGATCACCGTGGAGATGAAGTACGGCGCGTAGGTCACCATCTGCACGGTCCGCTTGAAGAACCGGCCGCGGATCTCGTTCAGGGCGAGCGCCAGGATGATCGGGATCGGGAAGCTGGCGATCAGCGCGTACAGGCTGAGCAGGAAGGTGTTGCTCACCACGGTGGTGAACATCGGGTTGGAGAAGAACCGCTCGAAGTACTCCAGCCCGGCCCACTCGCTGCCCCAGATGCCCTCGATCACGTTGTAGTGCTTGAAGGCGATGATGCCGTTGGCCATCGGCACGTACTGGAACATCACGAAGTAGGCCAACGGCGGGATCACCAGCAGGTAGAGCTGCCAGCGCCGGCGGATCGACTTGCGCAGCCGTCCCGGTCGGCGCACCGGGGTCTGCGGTGCCGGTGGTCGGGACGCTGCGACTGAGGGCAGTGGGGGTGCTTGCGTCATCCCCACCCCTGGGCCTGTGTCTGCACTCCTGCGTGCTCCTCTCAACGGGCGCTGGCCGCGCCATGGCGGCGGCTGGGCCGCGGCCAGAATTCACGGTGACCGCACTGTCGGTGAAACGTTTGCGTGGATGGTAATATGTCTGATGGTCGATGCGCAACCCCCTGTTCTCATCTGCTTGCTAGGACACTGCTGAGGGGGTTGCCAAGCCGACCGGGGCACCGTCTATGGTGTCCTTCATGTAGTAAAAACGATTCTCCGAGGTGACGGTGTCGTCAAGGTTCTCCCGCGCAGTTCTGCCGACCGGTCCGGTCCCCTCCACCGACCCTGCCCATCGGGTGGAGCTGACCACTCCGGCTCAGGAATGGGTGGAGGCGCTGCCGGTGGGCAACGGCCGCCTTGGTGCGATGGTGTACGGCGGCGGGGCCGAGGAGCTGATCTGGCTGAGCGAGGGCTCGGTGTGGTCCGGTCCGCCGCGGCGGCCGCTTCCGCACCCGGTCACGGCCGAAACAGCACACAGGGCGATCACGGCTGCTCGCGCAGCCATTGCCACCGGGGACTATGTGGCCGCCGAGCAGGCCGTGCAGGCGGTGCAGCACTCGTATCCGCAGTCCTTCCAGCCGCTGGCCCGGTTGCGCCGACGGATCGGGGCCGGGGCCGAGCCGGCGGCGCAAGCCGACGTGGTGCCGGAACAGGACGCTGCTGCCGTCACCGCCCCGGACTCACCCGCCGGCTACGCGCGCGGCCTGGACCTGCCCACCGCGACGGCCTGGACTGTCGCCGGAGCGAACGGTGCCTCGATCAGCCAGCGGGTCTTCGCCAGTGCCCCGCACCAGGTGCTCGTGCTCGAGGTCTCCGGCACCGACGGTCCGGTCTCGTTCACGCTGGACTCCCCGCTACGGCTGGAAGGCAGCGGGGCCGAGGGACCGGAGGCCTGGGCGGTGCTCCGCGCCCCGGACGACGTCGTTCCCGCCGTGCAGCGTGAGCCCGATCCGATCCGGTGGGCGGAGGAACCTCGGGGGGTGCAGGCCGCTGTCGTCCTCCGGGCGATCGGCGCAGCCGTGCGCACCCGGACCGCCCCGGCAGGGGTGGTGGTCGAGGTCGACGGCGATGCCACCCTGGTTCTGGCCGTGCGGACCACGTTCACTCGGCTTGGGCAGGACCCCGGGACCGATGCCGAGGTGCCGCTCACGCAGGCCCGGCAGCTGGTCCGCGACGCCACGGCCGCCGGCCTGGAGCAGGT
>DXBY01000087.1 GCA_019116305.1 Candidatus Ruania gallistercoris
GCCACGTACTCCCCGCCGTCGAGGCTGTACTCCACCGACTCCACACCCGAGTCATCATCAGTCGCCGTGATCGTCACCTCAGCCGAACCGACATAGGCACCATCCTCGTCCTGCTCACCCGCCACCTGCGCAGCAACCTCCGGAGCAGTCGTGTCCTCCCCTGGATCAGGATCACCACCGCCGTCACCGGTGACTACCAGCTCACCCCACATCTGCCCGTGCCCGGGGATCGCGCAGAAGTAGCGGTAGGTACCTTCGGTGAGCGTGATCTCGTCCTCGTAGTACCCCTCGTTCGCGTCGTAGGGGTTGGCGGTGATGTTGAGGTCGACGTCGTGGTTGTAGCCGGGGGTGGACGTGTCGAAGGTGAGCGTGTGCGGCATTCCGCTGGTATTGCCTGCGGCCACGCTGTTGTCGAAGATGATCGTGGCCGGGCCGGCCTCCGCAGTCGCTGGAGCAGAGGTGTACTCGGACACGCTGTTGCCGGAGGTCCAGGTGAGGACCTGCTGCTCCTGCTGCGGGGCAACGGGCGCCGAGATCGCCGGTGCCGTGGCACCGAACAGTGCGGTCGCCGCCGCGAGGAGTGTGATGACGAGCCGGTGAACAGGCCGCCAGCTCCTGGTCCGAGGTGGGGAGTCAGTCATTTGCTGAGACATGAGAGCGATACACCTTTCGCGTGACGAGATGCTCAAGTTCAGAGGCCGGTGCGGCGGGCAGGATCTGCCCGCCGCACCGGCCCGTGGGCAGACCTAGGACAGGTCCTGTACCCGGATGTTGCGGAACTCCATCAGGTCGCTGTCACCGTGGTTCTGCAGACCGATGAATCCACTGGCGAACTGCCGCAGATCCGTCGGCGGGTCACCCTCACGCGAGGACTCCTGGCCCGGCGTGTTCTCGAACTCGTTGATGACCTCACCGTTGCGCAGGATCGTGTAGTGCTGGCCGACCACGCGGATCTCGTAATCGTTCCACTCACCTGGCTCCGTGGCACCAGCGTCCTCGAGGGTGGTCGGATCGAAGTTGTACACCGACCCGGTCTTCTGCGGCTCACCGGAGGGTCCGTCGTAGATCTGGATCTCGTGACCACAGCTGATCGCCACCCAGGCCTCGGACTGACCCTGCCCACACTCCGGCTGCTCCTCGGCAGTCGGGTCCGGGAACCGGACGAACACCCCGCTGTTGGCGTAGTGGTCTCCCTCGGAGACGTCCCGGAACTGCAGCCGCACCGAGAAGTCCTCGAACTCCTCCGCTTCGTACCAGAGCATCCCCAGGCCGCCCTGGGAGAGCAACGATCCGCCTGGGAGCAGCTCGAAGTGGCCGCCGGGTGCTTGCCGCCAGCCTTCGAGGGACTCGGCGGTGCCATCGAAGAGCCACCGGTAACCGGAGTCATCGGCGTTGCCGACGTCCGACCGGGTGGCGGCATTGCTCAGCCGCCCGGCGTCACGACCGGCAAGCACGTCATTCTCGCGCAGCTGGTCGATCACGTCGTTGACGTGCCGGATGAACGCACCGTGGTTGTCCCATTCGCCCTCATCGTTGATGAGGTCGGCGATGGTGCAGCCACCGAGGTCCTGATTCTCCACCCCGGAGTCCTCGTCGCCGATCCACACCGTCTCTCGGGCATCGGGCACCGCGCACTCGATGGTGGCGGTGGTCTCGATGGTCTCCTCGGTCCCATCCGCGTACGTCACGGTCAGGGTGGCGGTGTACTCGTCAACCCGGCTGTAGGTGTGCTGCGGGTCGGCTTCGGTGGAGGTGGTGCCGTCACCGAAGTCCCACTCCCAGGCCACGCCACCGGAGTCAGATCCGGTGAACTGCACAGTGAGCGGGCTGCTCTGGATGCTCGCTGCCGACGCAGTGGGCACCGGGGTCGCCGGGCCGCCCGTGTAGGAGATACGGATCAGCTTCTGGTTCTCG
The DNA here is from genome assembly GCA_019116305.1 of Candidatus Ruania gallistercoris. Lineage (GTDB taxonomy): Bacteria > Actinomycetota > Actinomycetes > Actinomycetales > Beutenbergiaceae > Ruania > Ruania gallistercoris. The sequence continues at coordinate 1,915 of DXBY01000087.1, forward strand.
TGGAGAGTGAAGAAGCCACTGCCGTAGTCGAGCATGTACAGCGCACCGTCGGGCCCGAACTCGGCGTCCATCCAGCTCTGCAGCTGGTTGTCGCCACCACCCGAACGAATGATGTGTCGCAGATCCTCCGCGAACGCCGGCGCGCCCTGCTCGTCAACCGTGTCCGGGTCGACGGTGATGGCCGTGCGGTTGTTCGGGCTGGTCTGGTCACCGAGCAGCCACTTGCCCTCCCAGTACGAGGGCCAGGCGCCTTCGCTGCCGGCGTTCACCTGCGACATCCGGTAGGTCGGACCGGACATCACCGCTTGACCGCCACCCTGCAGGTACGGCTGAGTGTAGGTGGCCTCATCCTGCTCATAGCTGGGGATGCCGTTCTCGTCGAGCGGGAAGACCGGGCCACCCCCGCCGGGCGCGTACCAGATCATGTTGTTCCGGGCGTCCGGAATGTCCACGAGACCGGTGTTGCGCGGCGAGTTGTTCTGCAGGTCGTCGCAGTCGTACCAACCGGTGAGAACGGTGGCGTCCTCGTTGCTGCGGTCGCGGTACGGCTGCTGGTTGCCCATGCAGTACGGCCAGCCCTGGTTCCCTGCCGAGGTGATGATCGTCGCCGTCTCGTACTTCGCCGGGCCCAGCTCAGGGCTGGGCTCGAAGGCGTCCGGACCCACCCAGGCTGCGGTGAGCCAGTCGGTGTCCGGGTCGATCTGGATCCGGGAGGGGTTACGTACCCCCATCACGTAGATCTCCGGGCGAGCCTGGTCGCCATCACCTTCGTCCCCAGTGAACAGGTTGCCCTCGGGGATGGTGTAGGTGCCGTCCTCTTCGGGGTGGATCCGCAGAATCTTGCCGTTGAGGTTATTGGTGTTACCGGAGGTACGCCGAGCATCCTGGAAGGAGATTCCGGCGTACTCCTCGGTCCAGTTGTTACCCGAGTAGCCGTCCGACCCCTGGGAGGAGTTGTTGTCTCCCGTGGCAATGTAGAGGTTGCCGTCGTCATCGAAGGCCAAGCCACCACCGGCGTGGCAGCAGCTGTGGATCTGCGTCTGCCAGTCCAGCAGGTCGACCCGGGTGTCCTGGTCGATGGTCTGGTTCTCTCGGTCGTAGGTGAACCGAGAGACCGTCCGCATCCCGGTCCGGTTCTCGGTGTCGATCGAGTCGTATGGCATCCAGTAGACGTACAGCCAGTTGTTCTCGGCGAAGTCCGGCGAGGGCTCGATGCCCAGCAGACCTTCCTCAGTCTTGACCAGCTCACCGCCGCTACCGCGGTTGCCGAACACGTCCAGCGTGGTCAGCAGGGTGACGTCACCGTTGTCCGGGTCCCACTGGTGGATGGTGCCACAGCCCAGGCCCACGTTCTCCTCGTCCCAGGAGGGGATCGGGCCGGTGGCACAGGCACCACGACCGATGTAGAAGACCGTGCCGTCGTCGGCCACCGTGAGGCCGTGTGGCTCACCGATCTGGTCCAGCTCGCCTTCAGTATTCGTCGTCGTCAGGCGCTCGATCTCGTAATTCGACCCGATGGTGGCCTGGCAGTCCGCTCGTACGGTACCGGTGGTCCACTGCAGGGCACCGAGCAGGTGAGTGCGGAACTGCTCCTCACCGTAGCTCTCCTCGGTGCCACCCATCCCGGTGTAGAAGGACCGGCCGCCGTCGTAGTCGCGGCACCAGGAGATCGGGTGGAAAGCACCGTTGCCGGTGTCGCCGGCGTCGTAGTCCCACTCCTGCACCTGCGCAACAGTGTGCACCTCGCCGATCGGGTTGGTTTCCCAGTTGTACCACTTGTCCGAGCGGGTCCAGTTCAGCGGCAGGCCCTCGTTCGCCACGTGCTGACGATCGACGACGTTGACCGTCGCCTCCTCAACCGGGATCTCGATGTCGGGCGGGTTGACGGACTCCTCGGTGAACAGTAGCCAGTCGGCAAGCTGCGTGGACGAATCGCCGGCGTTCTCGGTGATCTCCAGCTGGAAGTACTGGTACTCCTCGGTGTTGTCGAGCTCGTACTCCTGGCGCATGAAGCGCTGGTCGAAGTCCTCGCTGCGGGTGTCGAGCTCCGTCCAGGTCTCCCCGTCCGTGGAGCCGCTCATCGTCCAGGTCTGCGGGTCGCGGCCGGGGAAGTCGTTCGCGGAGACCATCGCGTAGTTGGTGATCACCGCCGGCTCGACCAGCTCATAGGTGATCGTCGCCGTCTCCTCGAAGGCGAGCCACTTGGTGTCGTCATCACCGTCGGCGAGGTTGACGGCCACCTCCCGCGGCGGGTTCTCGGCGCTCGCCACGACCTCGCCGACCTCTTCGGCGACCGGGCGGGTGCCCGCAGGGCGAGCACCGATGAGGTCGGTGAACCAGTCCGACTCCTGCTGCGCCTTCGCGGCGTCACGGATGCCGAGGAAGCCGCCGCCGTCGTTGATGTATCCCTGCAACGCCGCCTCTTGCTCGCCACTGAGCTCGGTGCCCTCGGCGGAAAGGAAGACGACCCCGCGGTAGCCGTCGAGGTTGTCGTCGGTGAAGTCCGTGGGATCGGACGAGGAGGTCACGGAGAAGTCCTGCTCCGCGCCGATCTCCTCGATCGTGCTGACCGCCTCGAGGACCGGGTCCTCCTGCTCGGCGGGATCACCGTGGAAGACCAGGACGTTGACATCTCCGGCCGAGTCCTGGCTGGCACTGGGTGGCTGATCATCCTCGCCAGATGGGTCCGCCAGTGCCGGCGAGGCGCTCGCACTGAGTACGAGGGCGGCACTGGCCATCAGGACGCCGGCGTACTGACGGCGGCGGCGTCCGGGGCTCACGGGTCTGTTGGCAAGTGCTCTTGAAGTCGTGCGCACTGCTCCTCCTTTGGAGTACGTCATTCACTGCCGGGCCAAGCGGGTCAGCTGCTGTGGCCTCCTTCGTGCTGGTGGAATCGATCGATCGCATCCTGTGCACCCTCGGGCATCGATCCGTCCTCGTTGCGGATGAGGAAGATCCCGGCCATTCCGCCGTCGGAGTGGAACTGGACGTGACAGTGGTACATCCACGCCCCCGGACCGACGCCTTCACCTGCTACCACCTGGAAGCCGAACGAGGACCCCGGATTGAGATCGCGGTTGTCGATCACCTCGCTGGAGTCGCTCGGCCCTTCCAGATAGCCGGTGCGGGTGTTAGCCCAGCGGTGGGCGTGCAGGTGGAAGGTGTGAAACAAGTCCCCGTGCCCAATGCAGATGAATTCGACGGTCTCGCCGAGCCGGGCTTCGAGCATCGGGGTGTCCGGGGCGGACTTGTTGTTGATCAGCATGCCGTTGAACACGACCGTGAACTGGCGGTCGGGCAGCACGTCCCCGCGGCGGCGCACGATCAGGGCACCGTAGAGTCCGGCGATCAAGCCCCCGGTACCGTGCGACGTCCCCATGGCATGGTCGTGATAGTGCCAGTAGCCCGCGCTCCCGGGGCGGCTCCGCCGGCCCATCGAGGTCTCAGTGGTGCTCCGCCAGATGTAGGTGCGGGTCTCCCCCGGCTCGTTGTAGGAGTCGTTGAACGGGGAGCCGTCGGACTCGGTGTCGTACAGCACACCGTGGGGGTGGATGGAGAGCTGATGCTCAGTCGTGTTCACCAGCGTGATCTCCATCGTGTCCCCCTCGTACATCTCGAGGATGGGACCGGGGATCGTCGCCTCACCGGGAGCCAGTCCGTAGCCGACCTGGCCATCGCCCAGATCCTCGGCATACATGGTGATGCGGTGGGTCTCCCCCTCGGCGGTGTCACTCTCGTCCTCCGTGACCGCACTGGCTGATGTGCCTAGTCCCGCCACGGCCGCCGGGGTCAACATCGCGGTTGCCGCGCCCGCCAGCATCGTCCGGCGGTGCAGCCCACGTTCCAGTGGACCGGTGCTCGTGCTGTTCTCGGTCATGCATCTCCTCCGGCTAGCGCCAGAACTCCCTCCCACACCCGTCCCTCGATGAACGGGCACCGTGGCCGCCACGGATCAGCAGCCCCTCATCCCTCCCCGGGTGCGTCACTGCGTGCATGTGAGGGGCCAGTCGATTTCGAATCAGCGTAGACGACCTTCTGGATGTCGTCAATCAAAACCGCTACAACACAAGACGCCTTCTGTACGCTATCTTCATGAAGGGGTTGCTGTTGGTCCGATACAGCGCGTGACTCTCTTCCGGGGTTGCCCTGACATAGACGTCGTCCATGTGGGAGTAGGTGGCAAATGAGACACCGAACGCATGCTGCAGGGCGCGTTGCGCCCCAGCGGAGCGGTGACCCCGGTCGACACGGATCTCCTCGCGACGTCGGCGGGGATCCACGAACCCGGAGAGTTCACGGTGGCACCCCCACTGCCCCACCGCCCAGGACACGATCCGCGATGCGGCGTACCCGGGTACCCCACCACAGCACAAGGAGAAGTGATGAAGAAGAGACTGTCCAGCGCTCTGATCGGCGGGCTGGTGCTCGCCGGGTTCGCCGCCAGCGGATCGGCTCCGGCACAGGCCGCGCTGACCACCCACTGCGTCGGTGAGGGCGGTGATGTCACGGTCCCAGGCGATCTTGTCGTGCCCCAGGGCGAGGCCTGCTCCCTGGAAGGCACCACCATCAACGGCAACGTCCGCATCGCGGCCGGTGCCGACCTCGTGGGCGAGGGCATCACCGTGAACGGCAACATCGTCGTACGCGAAGACGGCTACCTCGATCTGGCCGGGTCCACTGTGGACGGCAACGTCGTCAACCGTGGCTCGTTCGGCGTCTACCTCGACGACACCGGCCTCAACGCCTACACCACCCAGGGAAGCGCCAACCCGGAGTCCTTCCTGTGGACCTACGAGACGCACTTCGACGCCCGCGTCGCGGCCACCGGCGGATCGTTCGTGCTGGAGAGCTCCTTCGCCGAGGGCCTGGTGCAGACCACTGACACCCAGTACACCGACATCGTGGACTCCGTGGTCGGTGGAACGCTGACGGTGACCGGTGCCGAGTACGGTGCGATGGTCTGTGGCAGCGAGATCGACGGCCACGCCACCTTCGCCAGCGTCGGGGTGGCGGTTCAGCTCGGAGCCAGTGGCGCTCTCGACAACTGCGAGCAGGGACCGAGCATCTGGGGCGGGAACGTTCTGGTGTCCGGGACCACCGGCACGGTCGAGGTCTCGGACAACATCATCCGAGGCAACCTGAACGGCACCGGGAACGATGCAGTCACCGCCAGCGACAACCGGGTCCGAGGCAACATCGAGGGCCAGTTCGCCGAGAGCGGCGAGGAATCCCTCCTGCAGATGCAGGCCGAGGCCCAGACCGAGGCCCAGACCGGGCGGGAGTCGCTCGAGCAGTTGCGCAGTGAACGGCTCGCTGATGCGGAGGAGCTCGCTGACGCGGCGGGGCCTGCCAACCTCTGATCCGATCGATCGCACGGGCCCTGCCTCTTCACATCGTGGAGGTAGGGCCCGTCCACCGCTGCCTGTCCCCGCCGTACCCGCGCGGACACATCTTCCGGTCACCGACACACGATCCTCCCTGTGTCGGTGACCGGAAGGTGTGTCGGACCGGGAATGCCTGGGCGCGGACCGGGAAGGCTCGGGCGCGGACCGGGAACCTCAGTGCGCGCGCAGCCAGTCCACCGCCTGCCAGGTGAGCGCATCGGGTGCCAGCGCCACATCCAGCACCAGCCCGGACTCGTCCGGCTCCAGGGCTTCGAGGGTGGCGATCTGGGAGTCCAGCAGGGTCACCGGCATGTAGTGCCCCTCGCGGGCAGCCATCCGCTCCCGGATCACCTCGGCGGAGCCGTCCACCAGGATGAAGTCCACCGACGGCGGACCCGCCCGCAGAACGTCCCGGTAGCTGCGCCGCAGCGCCGAGCAGGCCATCACTGTGGAGATCCCCTCGGCGGCGCGGTCGGCCATCCAGGTGGCGAGCTCGGCCAGCCAGGGCCACCGGTCGGCGTCGGTGAGCGGCTCCCCGGCGGCCATCTTGGCCACGTTCGCCTCCGGGTGGTACTCGTCGGCCTCGGCGAAGGTGAAGTCCGTAGCCACCGCGATCCCGCTGGCCACTGTGGTCTTGCCCGACCCGGACACGCCCATCACCACCACATGCTGGGTGCTCACAGCGGACTCCTTCCCTCGTTCTCAGCAGCTCGAGGCGGGCAGCCCACGAACCTGCACCGGCAGCGTACCCGGGGCGCCGGTCGCCCCGGTGAGCACGTCCACCACGGCCTCGAAGGTCCCGGCAGTGTGCCCGAACGCTGCCAGCTGCACCGGGGTGTCGGCTCCGCGCAGCAGCCACGGACCGTCCAGCGCCACGGCCACGTCCGAGCCGGTCTCCGGAGTCTCTGCGGTCACCAGGCGCACATCACTGTCCGCCTCCTCCTCGAGCGGCACCACCTGCAGCCCACCGGCCTCGGCTGCGGCGACGAATGCGTCCCAGTCCTCGGTGGACCCGCCGCGCACGTGGATCCGCGGCCCGGCGAGCTCGCCGCCGCACTCGCCGGCCACCTGGGTCAGGGCCGCCCGGCTCAGCGCGAGGGACGCGTCAGCCCCCGCATCGGACTCATCGGGGTGCACCGGGCCGGTGGCCTCGCCGGCCTGTGCCTGCCAGCGCATCATCGCGATCACCCGGCCAGCGGCCTCGTTCACCCGATCCCGGTCCAGGCTGCCGTCCGCGAGCGCGGCCACGATGCCCTGGTGGGCGGCGGCCACGTCCGTGGGGCCGAGCAGCAGGTCGGCACCGGCATCTAGGGCCATCACGGCGATCTCGTCCGCACTGTAGCTGTTCGTCAGTGCGCCCATGTCCAGCCCGTCGGTGATCGCCACCCCGGTGAAGCCCAGCTCCTCGCGCAGGTGGTCGTAGGCGGCCGGGGACAGCGACGCAGGCAGTTCGGAGTCCCACGCGTCCACCGCGATGTGCCCCATCATCACGGTCGCCGCCCCGGCCTCGATGCCCGCCTGGAACGGCACCAGGTCGCGGTCGGTGAGCTCCTCGGCACTCGCCGTCTGCTCCGGCAGGTCCTCGTGCGAGTCCACGGTGAGCGAGCCGTGCCCGGGGAAGTGTTTCAGGCTGGAGACCACGCCGCCGTCGGTGAACCCGTCGACGGCGGCGCTCACCGTGGCAGCGACACGTTCCGGGTCGTCACCGGCCGAGCGGGTACCGATCGCGGCATCATCGGCACCGATGGTCACATCCGCCACTGGCGCGAAGTCGAAGTTCAGTCCGCTGGCACGCAGCTCGATCGCCATCGCCTGAGCGGCATCGTGGGTCACCTCGGGATCGTCAGCAGCACCGGCGGCCATGAAGTCCGGGAACGAGGTCCACGGACCGGTCTCGGCACTCAGCCGTTGCACCAGCCCGCCCTCGTTGTCGACGGCGAAGACCGCCGGCCAGGACCGGTCCAGCTCTCCCTGGGCTTCCTGGATCGCCTCCGAGGTGGCGACCACCTGATCCAGGGTGCCGACGTTCTCGCCGAAGAGCACGAGTCCGCCCAGGTGGTACTGGGTGAGCTGATCGGCCGCGGCGGCCGGGTCCGTGCCCGGGTAGCGGGCCAGGATCACCTGGCCGGCAACCTGCTCCGGGCTCATCGCGGCCGCGGCCTCGATCGCGGCCTCCACCTCGGTCTCGGTGGGCCCCCAGGGCAGCGGCTCTGCCGTAGGGCTCTGCGAGGGCGACGGCGAGGGTTCGGTGGTCTCCTCGGGTGGTGTGGTCGGCGGGTTGGGTCCGCCGGTGGGGGTGCACCCGCTGAGCGCCATGGCCCCGAGCAGCAGCGTTGCCAGAACCCGGATGGCTGCGACCAGCGGCGCCTTCCCTGTTCGCATCCCCTGGCCCGTTCGCACTCCCATCGGCCAGCCCCCCCAGCGCGGTCCTCGTGCCCTCATGACGCGGCGAGGACCTGGGTGAGCGGCATCCCGGAGTCGATGGTGATGTCCAGGTCCGACGGTGGCAGTCCGGCCGCCACCACCGCCGAGCCGAGCGCGGCGATCATCGCCCCGTTGTCCGTGCAGTAGCGGATCGGTGGGATGCGCACGGTGATCCCGGCGGCGGCGAACCGCTCGGCGGCCAGGTCCCGGAGCCTGCTGTTCGCCGAGAACCCGCCGCCGATCACCACGGTGTCCACCCCGCGGCTGGTGGCCGCGGTCAGCGTCTTGGTCACCAGCACGTCCGCGACCGCTTCGGAGAACGAGGCGGCGATGTCCGCGGCCGGCACCTCCTGCCCGGCGTCCTCGAACCCTTCCACCACCCGGGCGACGGCGGTCTTCAGCCCGGAGAAGGAGAAGTCGTAGGCGTGCCGGGCCAGGTCGCGGCTGCGGCTGAGTCCGCGGGGGAAGGCGAACGCGGCCGGGTCACCGGTCTGGGCGAGCCGGTCCACGTGCGGACCACCCGGGTAGGGCAGGTCGAGCAGGCGCCCGACCTTGTCGAAGGCTTCCCCGGCGGCATCGTCGAGCGTCTGGCCGAGCTCGGTGACGTCGGTGGCGATGTCGCGCACGTGCAGCAGACTGGAGTGCCCGCCGGAGACCACCAGGGCGAGGAACTCCTCCGGGAACGGACCGTCCACCAGGGCATCGACTGCCACGTGCCCCAGGATGTGGTTGACCCCGTACAACGGCACGCCGAGACCGAGGGCGAGTGCCTTGGCGGCCGCCACCCCCACGGTCAGCGACCCGACCAGCCCGGGACCGGAGGTCACTGCCACGGCGTCCAGCTCCGCCAGGTCCACCTCGGCACGTTCCGTGGCAGCGGACAGCGTGGGGCCGAATGCCTCCAGGTGGGCCCGGCTGGCCACTTCGGGCACGATGCCACCGAACCGGGAGTGCTCATCCATCGACGAAGCGGTCACATCCGCCAGCAGCTCGCGCCCGCGCACCAGCGCGATCCCGGTCTCATCGCACGAGGTCTCGATGCCCAGCACCAACGGGGCAGGGTCGGACTCGGGCGCCATAGGCACCAGCCTACGCCGGTTCCTCGGTGCTTGAACCCGGCTCCTCCAGGCCGGTCGCCACCGGGCGGGCGGCATCGGCAGCCCACTGGGAAAAGGACCCCGGGTAGAGCCGAGCATGAACGCCGATACTCTCCAGTGCGGCCACCTCGTGGGCGGCAGTGACCCCGGACCCGCAGTAGACCACCACGTCGGAGTCGGCAGCTACACCCATCTGCGCGTACTGCTGGCGCAGCTCGTCCGTGGACCGGAACCTGGCCGCCTCGTCCAGGTTCTCGCTGGTCGGGGCGCTGCGGGCGCCGGGGATGTGTCCGGCTCGCACGTCCACCGGTTCGCTGTCCCCCGTGTAGCGCTCCGCGGCGCGGGCGTCCAGCAGCACACCGGCCTGCCCGACCCGGGCCGCCTCATCGGCATCAGCAACCGGCATGTGCCCGTCCGTCAGCGTCACGTTGCCGGGGGCGACCGCGACATCGCCGTCCTCGAGAATACCGCCGAGCTCGCTCCAGCCGGCCAGTCCGCCGTCCAGGATGCGCACGTCGGCCACACCCGCCCAACGCAGCAGCCACCAGGCGCGGGCGGCGGAGGTGCCGCCGGCGTCGTCGTAGACCACCACGGTGTCACCATCGTCGATGCCCCAGGCGCGAGCGGCCTGCTGCAGGCGGCCCAGGTCCGGCAGCGGGTGCCGCCCGGCCTCCGGGGATGCCGGAGCGGCCAGGTCGGCGTCCAGGTCCACGAACTGGGCCCCGGGAATGTGGCCGGCCACGTAGTACTTGTGCCCGTCCGGTTCGGCCAGGGACCAGCGCACGTCCAGCAGCACCACCCGGTCACCAGCGGTCATCCGCTCCTGCAGCTCCGCCGGGCTGATCAGCACCGCCGCCCGCGTATCCTTCGTCTCTGGCACAGTTCTCACTCCTCGATCGCCTCGGAACCCACCGGGCCGAGGCTAGCGGTCCGGGGGCGCAGCACCAGCTGCATCACCAGTGCATCGGCCCCTTCCGGCTGGTAGTAGCCGCGGCGCACAGCGAGCGGCTCGAAACCGAACGATCGATACAACGCCTGAGCTCCGTCGTCGCTGGTGCGCACCTCCAGGAACACCGACTCCGCCCCGGCGACCCGGGCCTGGTCCAGCAGCGCGCGGAGCAGACTGCGTCCGTGCCCCTGGCGGCGGTACGGGCCGGCCACGCCGATGGTCATCACCGTGGCCTCGCTGCCGGTGGCCAGACCGGCGTAACCGATCACCGTCGGCCCGTCGGCGATCACCATGTAGCAGCGGTCGGCGCGCCCCAGCTCCTCCTCGTACACCCCGCGGGACCAGGCGCCGGCACCGAACAGCTCGGGCTCGAGCGCGAGCACCGCGCTCAGGTCCTCGCTGCGCATCGGGCGCAGCCGTGCGGTCATGAGGCGCGCTTCCTCCGGCTCGGTGGGGCGATGTCGGGGTTGCGCAGGTACAGGGCACGGGTGGGTTGCTCGGCGCCGGCCGCGGCCCGCTCCCGGGCCAGTCGGCCCAGCATCGCAGCGTCCACCACCGTGGCACCGGCCTCCTCGATGGCGTCCTGGTCGAGCCCGGTCGCCAGTGCCTGCGGGTAGAGCCGGACACCTGCGCCGACCACCCGGCCGGCGTCGATCAGATCGGTGTGTGCGGCGGCGAGGTCGGTGGCGGTGGCCACTCCGGGGCCGGCCACGATCTGCACCCCGGTCTCGGTACGCCGGTACCGGCCCCAGTACACCTCGCGGCGGCGGGCGTCGGTGGCGACCAGAACCTCAGTGCCCGGCGCCGCAGCCGCGGCAGCGATCGCCTCCAACGAACTCACCCCAAGGGCGGGGATGCCGCGCGCCTGGGCGAAGGTGCGGGCCGTGACCAGCCCGACCCGCAGCCCGGTGAACGGCGCCGGTCCGGTGCCCACTGCCACCTCCGTGATCTCGGCGGCCGTGGCTCCCGCCTGCTGCAGACAACCGGTGATCAGCGGGGTGAGGGTCTCCACGTGCCGGCGGGCCTCGTCGCTGCGCGCCCCGGCGAGCTCCTCGCCGTCGCGCAGCAGGGCCACGGCCACCCCGTCGGAGGTGTCCAGGCACAGCGTCAGGCTCGCGGTCACAGGTCTCACTGTAGGACGTCCTGGATCGCCGCTAGGTCGGTCTCCGCCCAGCGTGGGCCGACGCCGCGGAGCACAGCGCGCCGGGGCGGTTCAGCCGCATGGGGGTCAGTGCTGCCGCGGGGCCGCTCCAGGGTGATCTCCAGCCGGTCCTGGGCGAGCTGTTCGACCAGGTCGGCGCCCCACTCCACGACGGTGACCGCCTCCGCCATCGAGCTGTCCAGGTCGAGGGCGTCCACCTCGGCCAGGGTGGTGAGCCGGTAGGCGTCCACGTGGATCAGACCGGGGCCGGTGCCGAGCGGGTGGTGCTCCCGGGCGATGATGAACGTGGGTGAGGAGATGCGGCCGCGCACCCCGAGACCGGCACCGATGCCCTGGGTGAGGGTGGTCTTGCCGGCGCCGAGCTCACCGGTGAGGATCACCAGATCCCCGGCGCGCAGCAGGGCCGCGAGCCGGCGGCCGAGCGCTGTGGTGGCCGCCGCATCGGGCAGCACGATGGCGAGGTCGGACACCGGGACACTCCCGCTCATGAGTCCTGGCCGACGTACACCCGCGGCACCTGCTTGCCCAGCCGGGTGACGATCTCGTAGCTGATCGTGCCGGCGGCCTCGGCCCAGTCCTGCGCGGTCGGCTCACCGTCGGTCCCGGACCCGTACAGCACCGCCACGTCCCCGGCCTGCACCCCGCTCTCCCGCCCGATGTCCAGCACGAACTGGTCCATGCACACCCGCCCGGCGATCTGGTGCCGGCGCCCGCCGAGGAGCACCGGTGCGGCGTTCCCGGCGTGCCGCGGGATGCCGTCGGCGTAGCCGAGCGGGATGTTCGCGAGCGTGGTCTCGTCCGTGGTGGTGTAGGTGTGCCCGTAGGACACCCCCTGGCCCTGGTGCGCGTCCTTGACCAGGTGCACCTGGGCCTCCAGCCGCATCGCGGGAACGATGCCCGCCTCCGCGGACGGCAGCGTGTCCGGCATCGGGGACAGCCCGTACACCGCGATCCCCGGGCGGACCAGGTCGTAGTGCACCTCGGGCACGCTCAGCGTGGCGGCCGAGTTCGCCAGATGCCGCACCTCCGGCGCTGCTCCGGCGTCCTCGGCCCGGCGCACCGCTTCGGCGAACACGCCGAACTGCTCGCGCACCCCCGGGTGGTCCACCTCATCGGCGCGGGCCAGGTGGGACCACACCCCCACGACGGACAGCACCCCCTCCGACTGCAGCCGGACCGCGTCGGTGAGGATCGCCGTCCAGTCCTGCAGGAACGCCCCACCGCGGCCCAGCCCGGTGTCCACCTTCAGGTGCACCCGGGCGGTGATCCCGGTGGCGCGGGCTGCGGCGGCCACCTCGGTCAGCGCCCAGGCGGCCGGCACGGACACGTCGATACCGGCACGCAGCACGGCCTCGAACGGGGCGCCGGGGGCATACAGCCAGGTGAGGATCGGGGCGGTGATCCCCGCCTCGCGCAGGGCGAGCGCCTCCGGGATCTGCGCGGCGCCGAGCCAGGTGGCCCCGCCGCGCAGTGCGGCTCGGGAGGCCGGTACCAGGCCGTGCCCGTAGGCGTCGCCCTTGACCACGGCCATCACCTGACTGCTCGGGGCGTACTCCTGCAGGCGGGTCACGTTCGCGGCGATCTGGTCCAGATCGACGACGGCGCGCGCCGGGTAGTAGGTCACTCCCCTAGTCTGCCAGGCAGCCAGGCCGGCGACGGCGGAGGCCAACCGGCGATGGCACGTGACCGGGCGAGCCCCGGGTTACCGCGGCGTGCTCAGGTAGCCGCGCGAGAACGCTGCCGCCACGGCGGCGGCCCGGTCGTTCACCCCGAGCTTGGCGTAGGCGTGCAGCAGGTGCGTCTTGACCGTCGCCTCGCTGATGAACAGCTCCTTGGCGGCCTCCCGGTTGGTCCGGCCACCGGCGATCAGCTCCAGCACCTCCAGCTCGCGGCGGGACAGCGGGTCCGCGGCCGGGCGCTGCATCTGCCCCATCAGCCGCGCGGCCACCCCGGGGGCGAGGATCGCGTTCCCGGCCGCGGCGGCTTCCACCGCCCGGAACAGCTCCTCCTTCGGGGCGTCCTTGAGCAGGTAACCGGTGGCCCCGGCCTCGATCGCGGGCAGCACATCACTGTCGGTGTCATAGGTGGTCAGCACGAGCACGCGCGCCTGGATCCCCCGTGCGGTGAGCTCCTGGATCGCCGCCACTCCGCCCACACCAGGCATCCGCAGGTCCATCAGCACCACATCCGGCCGCAGCGACTCGGCCAGGGCGACCGCCTCACCGCCGTCCGCGGCTTCACCGAGCACCTCGAACCGGAGGTCACCGCTGAACATCCCGCGCAGGCCGTCCCGAACCACCGGATGGTCGTCCACGATCAGTATCGAGATCATTGCTCCCCTTCCACGCCGATCGCCGGGACGGACACCGAGATGGCCGTCCCGCCGCCGGGCTCGGACTCGACCTCCAGGCGCCCGGCGAGCCGCTGCGCCCGGCGACGCATCCCGATCAGCCCGAACCCACCGTCTCGCCCCTGCCCGGCCGACCTCGTCTGGGGAACGAAACCTACGCCGTCGTCCCGGACATCCACAGTGACCAGATCGGCCATGTAGGACAGGGTGATCCCCACCCGGGTGGCATCGGCATGTTTGGCCACGTTCGCCAGGCTCTCCTGCGCCGCCCGCAGCAGCATGACCTCCACCTCGGTGTGCATCGGACGGGCATCACCGGTGGTGGTCAGCGCCGCCTCGATCCGGTGCGCCTGGGACCACTTCCGCACGACGCTCTCGATCGCCTCCGGCAGCAACGCCTCCGCGAGCAGCTCGGGTTCGACCGCGTGCACGGTACGGCGGGCCTCGGCGAGACTCTCCCGGGCCAAAGTGGTCGCCTTCGTCAGGTGCGGCCGGCCGGCGGGGGCCTCGCCCGCCTGCTCGGCAGCCTGCAGCTGGGTGAGGATCCCGGCGAGGCTCTGGGCGAGGGTGTCGTGGATCTCCCCCGCCATCCGCTGGCGTTCGTCGTGCACCCCGGCCTCGCGGGCCTGCACCAGCAACTGGGCGTGCAGCCCCGCGTTCTCCTCGGCGGCCTCCTCCAGCCGCACGTTCGCCTGGTGCAGGGCGGCGAGCGCCTGGCGCTGTTCCACGGACCGGTCCAGCCAGCGCTGCACCCCGTACAGCGACGCTGAGGAGAGCAGGGCGGTCAACGCGGTCAGGGTCAGCCACAGCCACCACTCACCGGCGTCGATCCGGTGCAGGCCGCCCATGTAGGTGACTGCCATGATCATCGAGGTGGCTGCTGCCCCGACGTGCCGCCAGGCGCCGCGCAAGCACTCCATCGCGTGCACCCAGCCGGTGATCGCGAAGATGCCGTACCAGGGGGCGAGGGCAACAAGCACGGCAGCGAGCGTGATCACGCCGGCGTAGTACCCGCCCATCAGCAGCCGGTGATCCTGACGGCGTGGGTAAAGGGTGGCGAACCCGGTCAGCCACACCGCAGCGGCAGCGGTCATGGTGAACACCAGCGGACGGTTCACCGGCATCGGCTCGAACAGCGTGATCAGGGTGCTGATCGCCAGCAGCGCGAAGGGGAGCGTCCGGATCAGAGTGACCTCGCGGCGCTCGGCGGCCTCCGCTCGCTCCCGCAGCTCGGCCTCGATGCTCACCAGCCCGCTCCGCTCACCGTGCTACTCCCACCGGAAGGTCCGCGCAGCCAGCCCGCCGGCCACGACCGTCCACGCCACCAGGACACCCAGGTGGAGCACCTGGGGCCATCCACCGGCGGCAGCATCCTCCAATGCTTGCACACCGGCACCGAGCGGGGTGAGGTCGCTGATCGCGACCAGCAGGTCCGACATCGATCCGCGGGGAATCCACAGGCCGGCGAAGAACATGAGGGGGAACAGCAGGATCAGACCGATCGCGGAGGCACTGGTCCCGCTGGGGGCGACCGCGGCGGCCAGCAGCCCGAGGCTGAGGGTAGCCAGTGTGGTGAGCCCGAAGGCGAGCAGGTAACCGAGCAGGTTCTGTGGCAGGGCGACGTCGAAGGCCAGCGTCGCGATGGTGGTGATCGCGATCATCGTGACGGCGGTGATCGCCGCACACATCAGCAGGTGGGCTCCGAGCAGCACGGCCGGGGTGGCGGGCGTGGTCCGCATCCGGCGCAGCACCCCTTTGTCCCGGTAGGTGGCGAGCTGGGGCGGGAGGTGGGTGAGAGCCACCATCGCGATCGCCATCGTGAGGATCACCGGCGGGTACACGTCGATCACGCGCAGACCGCCGAGATCGGGATCGCTCTCCCCGAAGGCCGGGATCAGCCCGAGGATCACCAGGAGGACCGGTGGCAGGGCGAAGGTGAAGATCATCGAGATCGGTTCGCGCAGGAACAGGCGGGTCTCGGCGCCGGTCAGGTTGAGCAGGGCGGACATGGTGGTCTCCGTAAGGTGGTAGGTGGCCCGGGAGGGCTGGATGTGGCTGATGGTTGCTTGCTGTTTGTGGCTTCTGAGGAGTGGCCGTCCGGTTCTCCGGGGCGCCCTGGCCGCTGATTGAGATGCGCGTTCTGGTC
>DXBY01000088.1 GCA_019116305.1 Candidatus Ruania gallistercoris
CGTTCCAGCACACCGAGCTGGCGGCCCGAGTCGAGCACCGGCCCGGCGCGGAAGTGCCACTCGCCGGTCAGCTTGCGCCTGCTGGTGAGCTTCAGCGGGCGGCCAGGAGCTGCGGACAGGATGGACAGTGCCCACATCGGTGGCGCCACGCCGGCGACCTGCGGCGCCGGGCGGAACGGGAAGCCGAGCTTCCGGCCCCTGTTCTCCTCGGCGAACACCGGAACCGGCGGCAACAGCGGCGCGTTCGCGGCGGCCAACAGCCGGCGGCGTCGGCGAGCCATCGGCACCAGCATCGCTGCGCCGGTTCCGACCGTCGCGATCCCGAGGACGAGACCGATACCACCCATCGCGAGCCGAGCCGTAGCGGGGGAGTCGAGAAATACCGCTCCGCCGGAGTCCACCCACGGCCGGATGTTCTCCCCCACCGCGGGTGCGTCGCCGCAGATCCGGTAGACGCTGTGCCCGGGCGGTGGGCCTGCAGTCCAGCTCAGCTCGATGCGGAACCGGACTCGAGACTGGCGGCGGCAATAGCCGTCAACCTGCACGGCGTCCACCTGGGCGGTGACCCGTTCGGTCCGCCCGAGCAGATGCTCCAGGCCGTCGCCGCTCTGCGAGTGCCCTCCGCCTACGAAGGCGAACAGCCCGAGCGGCAGCACGGTGAGCAGCACCGCCAGGACCCCCACCAGCACCCACCAGGGCGATCGCCGCGAGGCGGGCCTCTGCAGAGCGGCCACTCCGGCGACGTCGAGCAGGCGGTCCGGTGCGCCGGAGGGAACGTGGTACATGGCGAGCGCGAGTCTACTGGTGCCTCCCCCGGGAACCGTCCGGTGCTGGCAGACTGCGACCGTGACTTCCTCCCCCGGCGCCGCCGAACACTCTCTCGGCGCCGATCCGCCGATGCGCCGGCGCAACATCTGGGGATTTGGGCTGGGCACGCTCGGGCGGGACATGGTGGCCACGCTGGTCACGATGTTCCTGCTGGTCTACCTCACCGAGGTGGTGCAGGTCTCGAACGCGACCCTGGGCGCGATCACCGTGGTGCTGGTGGTGATGCGGCTCTTCGATGCGGTGAATGACCCCGTGATGGGATACATCGTGGACAACACCCGCACCCGGTGGGGGAAGTTCAAACCGTGGATCGCCGCCGGGGCGCTCGCCTGGGCGGCCGCCACCCTGCTGATGTTCTCCGACTGGGGCGTGACCGGGCCGGCGTTCGTGCTGGTCTTCATCGCCGTCTACCTGCTCTGGGAGATCGCCTACACCGTCAACGACATCTCCTACTGGGGAATGCTGCCTTCGCTGTCCCGCAGCCAGCCCGAACGCGAACGGATCGGCGTGGTGGCCCGCGTCTGCGCGAACGCCGGCGTGTTCACCCTGGTGGTGGCACTGGTGCCGGCCACCGAGACACTCGCCGGGGTACTCGGCTCCGCGCAGCGGGCATGGTTCGCCCTCGCAGCGGTGCTGGCGGTGATCATGCTGGCGTTCCAGGCGATCACCCTGCTGGCCACCCGGCAGCAGGTCAGGCCCAAGGCCGCGGAGCACACACCCCTGCGAGAGCTGTTCCGGGTGATCGCCGGCAACGACCAGCTGCTCTGGGTCACGCTGGCGATGGTGGCGTTCATGACCGGGTACACGATCACCACCAGCCTGGGCCTGTACTACTTCACCTACATCTACGGCGATGCCGGGATGTACCCGGTGTTCGCGGCGATCCTCGGCATCGCCCAGATCACCGGGCTGCTGGTCTTCCCCCTGGTCTCGTCGCGACTGACCCGGCGGCAGGTCCACCTGCTCGCCACCGGGCTGTGCGTGGCCGGGTACCTGGTGTTCCTGGTCGCCGGCTCGACCATGGTGTTGATCGGTGTGGCGGGGGTGCTGCTGTTCAGCGGGCAGGCGTTCATCCAGCTGCTGATGCTGATGTTCATCGCCGACTCGGTGGAGTACGGGCAGTGGAAGCTCGGCCGGCGCAACGAGTCGGTCACCTTCTCCCTGCAGCCGTTCATCTACAAGGCCGCCAGTGCCCTCAGCAGCGGGGCGGTGGGGGTCACCCTGATCCTGTCCGGGGTCAACGAGGCCGAGGGTGCCGCGGACATCAGCACCGGCGAGACCGTGATGTTCAAGGCGGCGATGATGGTGCTACCGATGCTGCTGGCGGCACTGAGCTGGCTGGTCCTGGCCCGCCGGTACCGGCTGGACGAAGCCACGTACGCCTCGATCGTGGCCGAGCTGCGCACCCGGGAGGCCTCGACCGCCCCGCCGGGTGGCACAGCCACCCTCCCGGCACGAACAGGAGGCGGCGATGACGGCTGATGCACGCACCCGCCTCAAGGACGTCTACGCCCACCCGGTCGGCCGGGACGCGATCGACAAGGTGCTGCTGCAGCTGGGCCGCTCCCCCCGGTGGGTGACCAACCCGGTGACAGCGAACCTGCCGCTGAGCGCACTCGCGCACCTGGCCCGGCCAGTGCTGGGTTCGCAGTTCGTGCCCTCGTTGCTCACCGTGCTCGCCGATCACGACGACGGCGCAGCCACCGTTCCCGCGCCCGGCACCGGGCCCAGGGCGCAGGTGGAGCAGCCGTGGTGGCGCCACGCGGTGTTCTACCAGGTGTATCCGCGCTCGTTCGCGGACTCCGACGGGGACGGCATCGGCGACCTGCGCGGACTGCTCACTCGGTTGGACCATCTGGCCGACCTCGGCGTGGACTGCGTGTGGCTCTCCCCGATCTTCGACTCCCCGAACGAGGACATGGGCTACGACGTGCGGGACTACCGCGCGGTGATGGCCGAGATGGGCACGCTCGCGGACCTGGATGAGCTGATCGCGGGCTGCCACGAGCGTGGCATGCGGATCATCCTGGACCTGGTGGTCAATCACACCTCCGCCGAGCACCCGTGGTTCCAGGCGGCTGTGGCGGACCCGGAGGGCCCGTACGGCGACTACTACCACCTGCTGCCCGGCCGGCCCGGGGAGGACGGCTCCGGCCCGCCGCCGAACAACTGGACCTCCTTCTTCGGCGGCAGCGCCTGGCGCTGGCTCCCGCAGGCACAGCGGTGGGCGTTGCACCTGTTCGCCCCCGGGCAGATGGACCTGAACTGGGAGAACCCCCGGGTGCGCGCCGAGGTGGCCGAGATCGTGACCTGGTGGCGGGCCCGCGGCATCGACGGGTTCCGCCTGGACGTGATCAACTACATCTCCAAGCGCCCCGGACTACCGGACGGCAACGAGGCGATCGGGACGCTGATGGGCTTCCCGGGGATCGAGCACTACTTCTTCGGCCCGCACCTGCACGAGTATCTGCACGAGCTGCGCCGCGAAGGATTCACCCGCGCTGCAGATGAACCACCACCGGCCTCGACCGTGCGCGAGCGGCGCCCGGACGGCTCGCTCGGCAGCCCCCGGCCGCCGGACCCGGTGTGCGTGCTGGTGGGTGAGACCCCGGGCGTGGGGGTGGAGATGGCTCGACTGCTGAGCAACTCCGGCCGCGAGGAGCTGGACCTGGTGTTCAACTTCGATGTGCTGGACGGGCCGGGCAAGGTGCGCTGGGACGACTACCGCTACGACCTGGCCTACCTGAAGGACTACTACCTGGACTACCTGGCCCGGATCGGCCCTGGCGATGCGATCGCGCTGTTCCTGGATAACCACGACAACCCGCGGATGCTGTCCAAGGTGCTCGGCGCCAAGGACCGGGACCCCGTGCTGCGCTCCGCCCTGGCAAAGGCGTTGGCGACGATCCAGCTCACCCTCCCCGGTACCCCGTTCCTCTTCCAGGGCCAGGAGATCGCCGCCGTCGACCAGGACTTCGAGGTGGCGGACCTGCAGGACGTGGAGTCGGTGAACCGGCTGACCGAGCTCCGTGCCGCGGGCCGGAGCGAGGCTGAGGCTCTCACCGAGGTCCTGCCCGGGGCCCGGGACCATGCCCGGGTGCCGATGCGCTGGCAGCCGGGACCGGCCACCGGGTTCAGCACCGGGACACCCTGGCAGCACGGCCGGGAGGACTCGACCGGCTTCACGGTGGCCGAGCAGAGTGCCGACCCGGACTCGGTGCTGTCCTTCCACCGCGACCTGATCGCCCTGCGGCGGGCGGAGCCGGCGCTCACCGGCGGCGCCTTCCGACCCCTGGCGCCACGATCACGGACCTCCTTCACCTGGCTCCGCACCGCCGTCGACGGTTCGGACTGGCTGATCGAGGTGAACCTCACCGACCGGAGGATCCCGCGCCCCCGCGGCCTCCCCCCGGCCGAGCCGGTGCTGGGCTCACCGGGCGGGATCCGGGGGGCGACGATGGCGCCGTACGAGTGCGTGATCGCCCGGGTGGCCACCGATGCCTGACGAACGCGCCGCAGCACCACGCCCCGGCGGCGAGCTGCACCGCCTGCTGAACGCTGAACGGGAGCGCACCCAGGCAGCGATCGGCTCGCTGCACCGGGACGTGGCCTCGATGGTGGAGGCGACACGGTCCACCGCGACCGACGATGAACACGATCCGGAAGGGTCCACGATCGCCTTCGAACGGTCCCAGGCCAGCTCCATGCTCACTGCTGCTGAACAACGCCTGGCCGAGCTGGACCTGGCGCTCACCCGCCTGGCGGAGGGCAGCTACGGCCGTTGCGAGCGCTGCGGGGAGCCGATCCCCTACGAGCGCCTGCTCGCACGGCCTGCCACCCGCACCTGCGTGCCCTGTGCCAGTCAGCACTGAGCCCCCGCTCCCCTGCGCAGTAGGCCAGGATGGGTACATGGTCAGTCTGAACCAGCTGGAGGTGCTGGTCGCCGTGGTGGAGGCCGGGGGCTTCTCCGGTGCCGCCCGGAACCTCTACATGAGTCAGCCCTCGGT
>DXBY01000089.1 GCA_019116305.1 Candidatus Ruania gallistercoris
GGCGACCAGCACCACGATCACTGAGAGCAGGCTGTAGCTCATCGTTGCTGGCTCCGCTCTCTCGGCGGCAGCAGGAACCGAGTCACCAGGCCGTACAGCACCATCGTCAGGTAACAGAGGAACACGATGAAGACGAGCTCCTCCACGGGTAGGTGCGCGCTGATCTCGATCCCGCTGAGCGCGGGCGACTGTCCCCGGCCGTAGAAGCCGCGAGCGATCGAGACCAGGTCCGCGAGCAGGAACAGCAGTGCACCGGCGGCCAAGGTCAGCAGCCCGCGCCCAGGTCGGTCGAACAGAAACAGGCGCCAGCGCAGATCGAGCAGCACCATCGCGCTGAGCGCGACGAGCAGGCAGGCCAGGTAGAGCCACGTCATACCGGCTCCGGCAGCGGTTCGCCGGTCCGGTCTCCGCGCAGGCGTTTGAGCAGGATCTCGGCACTGATCAGGCACATCGGCAGGCCGATACCGGGGATCGTGCTCGAGCCGGCGTAGTACAGACCGGTCACCTTGCGTGAGGCGTTCCGCCCGCGCAGAAAGGCGCTCTGCCGCCAGGTGTGCGCCGGCCCGAGCGCACCGCCGGACCAGGCGTTGAAGTCTGCCAGGAAGTCACCGGGCCCCACGGTGCGGCGCAGCACGATCCGCTCGCGCAGGTCCGCGATCCCGGACCAGGTGGCCACCTGGTCGATCGCGGCGTCGGCGATCTGCTCCACCTGACGATCGCCACCACCGTCGCAGCCACCCCGGCCGATCGCCGGTTCCGGCGGCACCGGCACGAGGATGAACAGGTTCTCCATACCCGGCGGGGCCACGGTGTCGTCGGTGGCCGAGGGCCGGCACACGTAGCAGGAGGCCGGATCCGGGATGGCGGGCGCCGTGCCAAAGATGTCCTCGAAGTTGCGGTGCCAGTCCCGCGTGAAGAACAACGAATGGTGCGCCAGTTCGGGCAGCTCGCCACGCACCCCGAGGTAGACCAGCACCGCCCCCGGCCCGGACTCCCGGCGATCCCACCAGCGTTGCGGGTAGGTCTGCAGGTGCCGGGGGAGCAACGTCGTCTCCACATGGTGCAGGTCGGCTGCGCCGACGACGGCGGAGGCGCCGATGGTCTGCTGCGTCCCGTCCGCGCGGCGGTACTGGACACCGGTCACCTGCGCCTTGCCGTACCTGCTGACGGCGCCGTTCCTGGCCGCCGCCGTCGTGGTGACGGCCGTGGCGGTGACCCCGGTGTGCAGCCGCGCTCCGGCACCTTCGGCGCAGCGAGCGATGGCCTCGATCAGGCGGGTGAAGCCGCCGCGCGGGTAGTAGACGCCGTCGTCGAGGTCCAGGTGGCTCATCAGGTGGTACATGCTCGGCGCCCGGGCCGGGGAGGAGCCGAGGAAGACGGCGGCGTAGCCGAGAATCTGCCGGAGCCGGTGGTCGGTGAAGGATGTCGCCACGAACTGCTCCAGCGGGGTGCGCAACAGCGTGGTCAGCCGCCCGGCACGGCGCAGCAGCTCGCGGCGCAGCAGCGGGCGCAGGGACTCGAAGCTGGAGTAGAGGAACGTGCGGACGGCGACGTCGTAGGTCTCCCGGGCAGAGTCGAGGTAGGCGTCGAGTCGCGCACCTGCCCCTGGTTCGATCGCCTCGAAGGTGGCCCGGTTGGCGGCGCCGGTGCGGATGTCCACCGGCGTGTCCTCGCCCTCGAAGAACACCCGGTACCCGGGGTCGAGCGTCGTGAGGTCGAGCTCGACGGCGGCGCTGGTGCCGAGCAGCCGGAAGAAGTGGTCGAAGACCTCCGGCATCAGGTACCAGGACGGCCCGGTGTCGAACCTGAACCCGTCCTGGTGCCAACGTCCGGCGCGGCCCCCGAGCTGGTCATGCTGCTCCAGCAGGTCCACCTGATAGCCGTCGTTGGCGAGCAGCGCCGCACTGGCCAGGCCGGCGATCCCCCCGCCGATGATCACCACCGGCTCGACGGTTGCACTCACGTTCGCCCGCCTGCGGCATAGGAGCGCATCAGGATCCAGCCCTTGCTCGCCGCCGGCACCCGCACCCGGGTGCGGCGCAGCTCGCCCGGTGGCAGAGCGCGCAGGCGGTGAGACAGTGCGGCGAAGATCCGGTGGGCGGCAGTCACCGCGCGGCGGCTGCTGCGGGGCAGACCAGCGATCGCCCGCTGGGCGCGAGCCAGGTCGGCGTCGATGTCATCGACCAGGGCGTCCCGCTGCTCCGGGGTGAGCCGGTCGACGTCCAGGCCGGGAAAGTAGCTGCGGCCACGCAGGTCGAGGTCAGCACCGAGGTCACGAAGGAAGTTCACCTTCTGGAACGCCGCACCGAGCGAACGCGCACCCGGGGAGAGTGCGTCGTAGCTCGGTGCGGTGGCTGCATCCGGTGCCGCCAGGAACGCGCGCAGGCACATCAGCCCGACTACCTCGGCGGAGCCGTAGACGTACTCGTCGAAGCTGCGCTGGTCATGGCCGGTGGTACGCAGATCGGTGCGCATCGAAGCGAAGAACGGGGTGATCAGCTCAGGCCCGATACCTACCGACCGTGCGGTGAGCGCGAACGCGTGAGTGACCAGATTGGTGCTGTGGCCACTGCGCACCGCGTCCAGGGTCTGCTCCTCGAGCTCGTCGAGCAGGTCCGCGGCGTGCTCGGTGGCCGCGGCGGCTGGGCCGTCCACCAGTTCGTCAGCCACCCGGACCAGGGCGTAGATGCTGCGCACCTGGGTGCGTACCGGTTCGGCGAGCAGCCGGCAGGCCCAAGCGAACGAGGTGGAGTATCCGGTGATCACCGCGCCGGCGCTGCGCTGGGCGACCCGGTCGTACAGCGGGTCGGTGGCGGTGCCGCCCGGCGGAACGGCATTGCGGTAGCGGCGCGGGTTCATGCGGCGCTCCGGGTCAGGCCTGCCGTACAGGTGGCGATCCAGTCGAAGAGCTCACGCGGGAGCCCGCTGCGCTCGGCCAGGTCGATCCCGGCCTGCAGGTAGCTGCGAGCGAGATCCTCGATGAAGCGGCGAGACCCGCACTCCTCCAGCAGCTCGGAGACAGCGTCGCCCTGCTCGGCGGTGAGCGCCGGGTTCCCGAGCAGCGGCGCGATCCGCGACCAGGCCGGTGTGGTTCGGGCGTGGGCCATCAACGGGGTGTGCCGGCCCTGGCGCAGATCGGTCAACCGGCTCTTGCCGGTCTGGTCCTCGTCCCCGAACACCCCGACGATGTCGTCCTGGAGCTGGAAGGCGATACCGACCGACCGACCCACCTCGGCGAGCTGGCTGAGCACGGTATCGGGCCTGCCGGCGAGCACCGCTGCGGCTTGCAACGGCAGCACGAACGAGTACACCGCCGTCTTCATCTCCGCCATCGTGAGCACCTCACCGAGAGTGGTCCCACCCAGCCCGCTGGAGTGGGCGACGTCGGCAAGCTCGCCGGCCGCGCTGGTGTGCACGGCTGCGTCCAGGAGGTCCAGCAGCCGATGCACTGTCGCCGGTGGTGCACCGCACTCGGCCACGGCGCGGACCGCGCCGACCAGTGCCAGGTCACCACCGAGGATCCCGGCGGTGTCCCCGTAGGAGCGGGTCCGCGTGGGGTCGGCCCCAGCTGCGCGGGCCCGGTCTCCGGCAGCACCGGAGAGGTTCGGACGGCCGCGCCGGGTCTGGTCACCGTCGATCACGTCGTCGTGGATGACGAAAGCCGTGTGCAGCAGCTCCACGGCACCGGCCACCCGGGCCGCCAACGGGGCATCGCCACCGCCGTAGGCACTGTAGGCGCCGACCAGCAGCGCTGGGCGGAACCGCTTGCCGCCGGCAGTGGCCTGACCGAGGTCGGACCACAGCTGTTCGTACTCGGCACCCTGGCCCACGGAGCGGCGGGAACCGTCGGCGAGAAAGGCGGTCAGCACCGCCTCGACCCGGGGATCTCCGGCGGTCGCCGGTCTGTCTGCCTGCATGAGTCTCACCTATCGGATTTAGCTAGCCTGGCTAGTAATCAGCCAAGGTACCATTGCGGGATGGTTCCCACCAGCGCGTCCGCTCCGCCGTACTGGTACCCCGACGACCAGGGCGTGGTCCCGATGCTCGAAGCGCTGCGGGCGTTCCGTCGCGCCGACCAGGAGATGCGCGCCCGAATCAGTGCCGGGATGCAGATGAACCTCACCGACCTCCAGGCCCTGCAGCTGGTCATCGCGGCAGAGAACAACGGCGAACCGATCACGCCGCGGACCCTCGCCCACGAGCTGCACATCTCCACCGCCTCCACCACGAAGCTGCTCGATCGGCTGACCGCTTCAGGACACCTGGAGCGGCGGCCACACCCCCACGACCGACGCTCCCTGGTGGTGCTCGCCACCGAGCACGCGCACCAGGAGGTGCGCGAACGGCTGGCCGCGATGCATGCCCGGATGGCCGAGATCGCTGGTGACGTCCCTGCCCACGCACGCACCGCCGTCGTGCAGTTCCTGCACGCGATGGCCCATCAGCT
The DNA here is from genome assembly GCA_019116305.1 of Candidatus Ruania gallistercoris. Taxonomy (GTDB): domain Bacteria; phylum Actinomycetota; class Actinomycetes; order Actinomycetales; family Beutenbergiaceae; genus Ruania; species Ruania gallistercoris. Next base: position 4,448 of record DXBY01000089.1, read on the forward strand.
GGATCGGGAGGGTGAGGTGGCGCCGCTACGCCCCGACCCACGACTGGACCGGAACTGATGACGGCGGGGAGGTCATCGCACCGCGGCGGGATCTCGGGCGGAAAGGATCACCCACAGCCGGCGAGCGACCGTGACCACCAGCACCCCCGCGGCCGCGGTCCAGGCGCCGACCGCCGTCTGCACCGAGGACGGATCGCCGCCGGTGCGGGCGATCCCGATCCAGATCAGACCCCAGACGATGCTGGTCGCCACCGCCAGCCGCCCCCGGGTGTAGAACGCCAGCGCCACCCCGACCAGCGCCACCGCAGCCAGCACCAGGACCGCCCAGAGCTCGGCGGGCCGGCCAGCACCCTCGAAACCTGCGGCTGCGAGCGCGGCCGCCACGTTCGCCGCAGTCGCCACACAGACCCAGCCAAGATAGAGACCGAGCGTGCCGTCGACCAGCACCAGGTCCAGCCACCCACGCCGCCGGGAGCGAGTGAGCACTCTCACGATCGCTGCCAGCACCGCGAGCAGTACGGTGATCACCAGCACGCTCAGCCCGAGGGCCCCGGCCTGGACCACCAGGATCCAGGCTGCGTTCAGCAGCATCGAGGCTGCCACCGGATAGCCGAGCCGGCGTTGCCGCGGGTCCGGCGCAGCAACAGGCAGCCACTGGTACACGACGTACCCGGCCAACCCGATGTAGATCACCGTCCAGATGGAGAACGCGCCGGAGGCCGGGGCGAGCAGGGTGGCATCTGCGGAGAGCGCACCGCCGGCCGCTTCGGAGATCGGCGTACCCCCGAACGCGCCCACCCCGATCGTGGAGCCCACCAGGCATCCGATCAGGCTCGCGGTGACCACGATCTGGCGCACCCGGTCGGCGGGGGTCGGTCGCACTACGGCACCTCGTCTCGGGCTCGTCGTGGCGACCACGCTGCCATCACCCAGATGGCGCCGCGACTCGAGATCGTGAGCGTGGTGGCCGACGAGAACCGCCGACGGAAGGACTGGCGATGGCCACCCGCGTGCTGGTGACCGGTGCGACCGGATACATCGGTGGACGTCTGGTGCCGGAGCTGCTGGCTGCCGGGTACACCGTGCGCGTCCTTGCCAGGCACCCGGAACGGCTGACCGGCCGGGAGTGGCACGACCAGGTGGAGGTCGCCACCGGTGATGCTTCCTCCCGGCCGGACCTGCGCCGGGCTCTGGCAGATGTGGACGTCGCCTACTACCTGATCCATGCACTCGGTACCGGCGGCGGTTTCGCCGACCAGGACCGGCGCACTGCACGCGGGTTCGGGGTGGTGGCTCGGGAGCTCGGCGTGGGCCGACTGGTCTATCTCGGTGGTCTGTACCCGGCCGATGAGGAGCTCTCGCCCCATCTGGCCTCCCGCCGGGAAGTGGAGGAGGTGCTGCTGGACAGCGGTGTGCCGACCACTGTGCTGCGGGCTGCCGTGATCCTGGGTTCGGGCAGCGCGTCGTTCGAGATGATGCGCTACCTCACCGAGCGACTGCCCGCGATGGTCGCCCCCCGCTGGATCGACAACCGCATCCAACCGATCGCTGTCCGCGACGTGCTGCGCTACCTCGTGGGAGCGGCCGCGATGCCGACCGAGGTCAGCCGGGGCTTCGACATCGGCGGCCCGGACGTACTCACCTACCGCGCGATGATGCAACGGTACGCCGCAGTTGCCGGGCTACCACCACGGATCGTGCGGGCCGTTCCGGTGCTCACGCCGGAGCTGGCGAGTCTCTGGGTCGGCCTGGTCACCCCCGTGCCGCCGGGTATCGCCCGCCCGCTGGTCGGTTCCCTGGTGCACGAGGTGGTGGCCGACGACGAGGACATCAAGGCTTATGTGCCCGATCCGCCGGTGGGACTGATCGGCTTCGACACCGCTGTCGAGCTGGCGTTGACGAAGGTGCGCGATCTGGATGTGCGCACCAGCTGGGCGTCCGCCTCCACGCCTGGTGCGCCCTCGCAGCCGCTGCCCGAGGATCCCGACTGGTCCGGTGGCAGTCTGCACGTGGACGAACGAGCTGTCCGGGTGGCTGCCACCGGGACCGCGTTGTGGTCGGTGATCGAAGGGATCGGCGGTCAGCGCGGGTGGTACTCCTGGCGGCTGGGCTGGGTCGCCCGCGGAATCATGGACCGCTTGTTCGGCGGGCCGGGTCTGCGACGCGGTCGGCGGAACCCGGACCGGCTCCAGCCGGGCGATGCGCTGGACTGGTGGCGGGTCGAGGCGATCGAACCGGGCCGGCTGCTGCGGCTGCGGGCCGAGATGCGGCTGCCCGGACTGGCCTGGCTGGAGCTCGGTGTCGAGGTCACGCAGGACGGCACGGTGTTTCGGCAGCGGGCGATCTTCTCTCCCCGTGGGCTTCTCGGCCAGGCGTACTGGTACGCGATCTGGCCCTTTCACGGCGTGGTGTTCGGCGGGATGCAGCGCAACATCGCTCGCGCAGCCGAGCGAGACAGCTCCGGGACGAGCGTGCACAACGGGCCCGGCGATGCACAGTGACCACGGCAGCGGCGAGGACCACCGGCACCGGGCGATTCGTTACGAGCTGCTGAGCACCACCACCGGGTCGGACGTGGGTTGCGTCGAGCCGCCGGTCGGTTCGATCGTCACCGCGAGCGCCGCACCGGCAGGGGTATCGCTGACCTGGGCCGTGGCCAGGCCGTCACGCGCGCTGAGCACACCCGCCGACGACGGTACGTCGTCCTCGATCAGCCAGAGCTGATAGTCGCGATCGGTCAGTGCTGGAAGGTCGCGGAGCGCTACCAGGGCACCGTCGGCGCTGCGCACCATAGCGGCGTGACCACCACCGGTGACCGGGGCGGTGACCAGCACAGCGTCGGACTCGGCCAACGCCTCGGTGATGGCCTGAACCTGGTCTTCGGCGCGGGCGGCGCGCTGTTCCTGCTGGATGGCGATCCCGGTCGGCACCGCCACTGCGGCGAGCACGGCGGCTGCCGCGGCCCACCACCGCAGCTGCCGACGACGCGGGGTGGCCCGCCGAGCTGCGTGGGCGGGGGTACGGCCGGGCGCCCGCTCCTGGGGTGCATCCTCGATGGCGCCCAGCACCCGGTCCCGCAGAGTTGCCGGAGGTTCCGCAGCGGCGGTACCCGCCAGCCGGCCCACCACCTCCTGCAGTTCGCGAGCCTCAACCGCCGCATCCGGATCCTCGCGCAGGAGCCGCTCCACCGCACGTCGTTCGACGTCGTCGACGGCGTCCACCGCCCACGCGCCGAGCAGTTCCCGGGGGTGTGGTTCGTTCACCATCAGGGCTCCTCGTCGTGGTGGGCGGCTGGGTGCATTCTCGTGTGCTGCGCGCCGGCCAGGCACCGGCGCAGACGGTGCAGCCCGTCCCGGATCCGGGACTTGATCGTCGGCAGTGCGGCTCCGCTCTGCTCGGCCACCTCCCGGTAGCTCAGGCCACCGAAGAAGGCGTCGGTCACCGCGTCCCGCTGCAGAGCAGTCAGTCGTCCCAGGCAGCGTCGGACGGCAAGCGCATCGTCGTGCCCTTCGACGGCCTCGGCCACCTCGTCATACGGGCGCTGGTAGTCGCGGGTTGCTGCTCGCTCCCGCCGGTCCCGATGGGCCTGCTCCGACCGGACCCGGTCCACCGCACGCCGCCGAGCGAGGGTAGCGATCCACGCCAGGGCGGTCCCTCGATCCGGGTCGAACCGTGGTGCGATTCGCCAGACCTCGATCATGACGTCCTGGGTGACATCAGCCGCCAGCTCGCGGTCCCGGAGCACCCGTTCGGCCACACCGTGCACTGTGGCGGCAGTGTGATCGTAGAGCGTGGCAAAGGCCTCGCGATCACCAGCAGCCACACGTGCGAGCAGGTCTGTCACCCGCTGGCTGCGGTCCGCATCGGAACGAGACAGCGCGCTGGCCGGGGCGCGTCCGGGGCTGCTCACCGGGCCATCCTTCCGTCTGCTCTGAGGTTCCGCACGTGGAGATCTCAGTCGTCCAGCTCCCCGTACGCGATGAAGTTGTCCTCGAGGATGCCGGTCTCGGAGTTGAGTCCGTCGCAGGTGATCAGCCGGATCTCCGGCCCGGTGGTGTTGCCGTAGACCTCCAGGGTGGGGAAGTCCTCGCCCTTGTCGACCAGGTCGGTGCGGTAGATCGTGAACGTGGCGGTGGTCCCGTCCTGCCTGGTCACCTCGACGGAGTCGCCGACCTCGAGCTGCGGAAGGTCGGCGAAGATGCCTGGCCCACCCTCGAGGCCGTTCCGGTGCCCGAGGATCACCGACGGGCCGAGCTCACCGGGGGTCGGCGAGTGGACGTACCACCCGGCGGGTGAGCCGTACTGGTAGGGCGGGACCTCGATCAGGCCGTTGTCCTGCAGGCCGAGCTGCATCATCTCCGACTCCACGTCGATGGCCGGCACCGCGATGGTGGCCGGTTCGGACGCGGGCATCGCCTCCGGCGTCGGCTCCGGCTCTGGCTCTGGCTCCGGCTCCCGTGCGGGCGGGGTGGCCGGTATCTCCGGGGTCGGGGTCGGACCCGACTCCGGGGAGCTCGGCGACGGGCCCGGTTCGGTGGTGCTCGGGCTGGCGGATTCGCTGGCCGAGGGAGCCGGGTCCGCCGCGGCGTGATCGTCGCCCGTCGAGCAGCCGGTGAGGAGCAGCAGGGCGGTCGCCGCGCAGACCGACAGGCCTGCGCGGCGACCGGGGAAGGGGTGCTTCATCAGTGAGTCCAGGTCAGCCGATCAGGCGCGGGTCGAGTGTCGGCGCACGGCCCAGACTCCACCACCGAGCACGACTACCGCCAGCGCGCCGATCCCGGTGCCGAGCGCGAGGTCGGAGTCATCCGAGGTCTGCACCGGCGACCCGGTGTCGGCACCTTCCTCGGGCATCTGGCCCATCTGGGAGACAGCCACCTCACCGCAGGCTGCCGGCAGTGTCGCCGCCAGCGGCAGCTCCGGGTCCAGCTCGCTCATCGCCTCGGCCGCCTCATCGCTCAGATTGGCCGGATCCACCCCGTGCACGACGACGACGGCAGTCCCCTCGGCCAGGGCCTTCGCGGTGTCGTCGTTGAGCTCGAAGGTGCGCTCGTAGGTGTAGGCGTCACCGCCCGGGAAGCGGTCGATCGCCAGCGCTGAGTCGGCGCTGGTGTCACCCTCAGTGGTCAACGACGTCCCGATCTCGCCGTAGTAGTGGTGCCCTTCGACCGTGCTGACTGCGCCGTCACCATTCTCGTCGGCATCCGGGCCCGGACACACGCCCTCACCGGCGATGTGGATGTGCTGCGCGTGCGGGAAAGGTCCGTCCATGAAGGTCTCGGCGGCACCGGAGACATCGATCGTCACCGTCGCCTCGCTGCCGTGCAGCTCGAGCGTGGCCTCACCACTGGTACCGCTGTCGTTCATCGCCTCCAGGCTCGCCTGGCCGGACCAGGAATCCTCGGTATCCGCGATCGCTGGAGCCGCCCACATCGTCATCGCACCCAGCGCCAGCGCCGGGGCCACCCATAAGGTCTTCGTTCGCATCATCCATCTCCTCTTCACGTTCTGTGCTCCGGTGACGTCCGTGCCGGCGGTCCGACGTCGGGCCCTGTCACCGGAGCGGCACACAACCTTGGTGCGCCGCCATGGGGGGCGTCCTCTCCGACGAGTCCCGGCGAGGACGCCACCCACGGTGTGTGCTGCAGTCGGTCAGTTCAGGAGACCGAGCAGGCCACTGGAGTCATCGCCGTCCTCGTCACCGTCCGTGGAGGCGTCGGTGTCGGCGTCCACATCGGTGTCGGCGTCCACATCGGGATCGACACTCACGTCCGAGTCGTTCCCGCTGAGGATGCCGTTGAGGATGTCGTTCACATCCGCGTCGACTCCGTTCAGCACGTTCGCGTCCAGATCGTTGAGCACGTCGTTGTCGCCGGCGATGTCGCCGACGTCCAGCGCCCCGTCGAGGATGTCGTCCAGGGACACGTTGCCCACGTCCTCGACACTGGTCTCGTTCTGGTC
>DXBY01000090.1 GCA_019116305.1 Candidatus Ruania gallistercoris
ACGTGCTCGGTCAGGAGGGCATCGCGCCGCTAGAGCTCCTCGCCCGCGGACGGGCAGAGGCCGAGGCGTACGGGGTGAGGTTCGTCTCCGGACGCGCGACCGGCGCGCGCGGCACCATCGATGATTTCCACATAGAGGTCGACGGCGGAACTCACCTGGTCCGTGCGCGTCGCCTCATCCTCGCAACCGGTCTCGTCGATGGTCTCCCGGTGGTTCCCGGCATCAACGAGGGATGGGGGCGCAGCGTGTTGCACTGCCCGTTCTGCCACGGTTGGGAAGTGCGGGACCAGCGGATCGCGATCCTGACCAGCACGGAGGTCGCGGTGCACCAGGCGGTGCTGTTCCGCCAGCTGAGCGATCAGGTCACGCTCTTCCTGCACGAGGCGCCCGATCCCACCGAAGAGCAGTGGGAGCAGCTGGCCGCGCTGAACGTCTCGGTCGTGCGACCCCGCGTCGAGCGGCTGGTCATGGAGGGCACGCAGGTCAGGGCGGTGGAGATCGAGGGCGGCCAGACCTTCGATGCCGACGCCGTGGTGGTCGCGCCGGAGTTCCGCGCGCGCACCGAGCTGTACGAAGCCCTCGGCGGCGAACTGACCAGCACACCGTTCGGCTCACACCTCCCGGCCGATCCGCGGGGTATGACCGCGATCCCCGGGGTCTGGGCCGCCGGCAACGCCAGCGACCTGATGGCGTCGCTCCTGCCGGCGATGGCAGCCGGTATGACCACCGGTGGAGCGGTCCACGGCGATCTCGCCTTCGCCGACCTCGGCCAGGCTGTCGAAGAACGCCGCAGGGCAGGGTGATCGGTCGGGTCGCGCGGACCAGCTGGTCGGGACGGCTGCCTGGACAGGCCCGCCCCGTCCAGGCGGTGCGATCAGAGCAGAGCGCGCACCACCGGCGCTAGCGCCGCGGCCAGGTCCCGGTTGTCCTGCTCGCTGAAGTGGATCCCGTCCACCCCGTTGGTGGCGGTCGCCTCCCCGGCATCGAAGAACGCCACACCGGAGAAGTCCGCCAATGCCCGGTACAGACCCGGCAGCGCCAGCGTCTTCTCCCGGCCGCCGGCGAAGATCTCGGCGAACCAGGGGTGCGGCATCGGGGCGAGCGGCGGCGGGCTGACCAGCAGCACCTGCGGGGCCGGGTAGGTGGTGCCCACTCCCCCGGCCGAGGTGGCCACCTGGCCGAGCAGCGTCGAGACCCCGGCGGCGATCTGCACCGGGGTGCGCTCCAGGTAGGCCTTGGTGTCGTTGGTGCCGAGCATGAGGATCACCAGGTCCAGTGGCAGGTGGCTGGCGAGCAGGCTGGGCAGGTGGTCCTGGGCGAACAGTCGCGGATCGGTCGGATCGGGCCCTGCGGCCACCCGCGCGGAGAGCCCTTCCTCGATCACCGTCACCTCCGGACCGAGCTCGGCCGCCAGTAGCCCGGTCCACCGCTCATCCGGGCCGTACCGCCCGGTGGGCGCACCACCCTCGACCGGTACCCATCCCCAGGTCAGGGAGTCACCGAAACACATGATCCTGCGCGAGGCTGCCATTGCCGCTCCATCCTGATCGGTCACCGTTCCGGGCGGCCCGCACGGGCCCCGCCGGTGCCGACACCGTATCCGGGCAGCCCCGACGGCGGAACCCGAGCGGGCAGTCCCCGCAGGTCAGTCCCCGCAGGTCAGGCCGGCGCTGAGTGCCTCCAGGTTGGCCGTCATCGTGGTCAGGTAGTCGCCCTCCGCAGGAGCGCTCTCCAACGGGTCGAGCACGGCCGTGTCCACCCCGAGCTCGTCGGCCAGCTGTTCGGTGACCCGTGGTGAGGCGATGGTCTCGAAGTAGAGCGTGCGCACGCCTTCACTCCGAACCAGCACGCCCACCTCGCGCACCCGCGCCGGTGACGGCTCCACCTCGGGATCGATCCCGGCGATCCCCTCCTGCCGAAGCCCGTACCGGTCCGCCAGGTAGCCGAACGCCTCGTGCGCGGTGATCAGCACCGCATCCTGGCAGGTGGCCAGCTCAGCGGCATACTCCTCATCCAGCCGGTCCAGCTCGGCAACCAGCTCTGCCGCGCGGTCCTCGTACTCCTGCGCGTGTGCCGGATCGGCGTCGCCCAGGTGTTCGGCCACCTCGGTCGCGACCGGTGCCAGCAGGGTGGGGTCGAGCCAGAAGTGCGGGTCACCGCCCCTCGTGCTGTCTGTCTCGAGTCCCGCCGCTGCCATCGCGTCCACCTCGTCGGCAGGGGGCTGGGCGGCGATCGCCTCGTCCACCGCCGCCTGCAGGCCCGCGCTGTAGACCACCAGGTCGGCCTGGTCGAGCTCCATGATCTGCGCCGGGGAGAGCTCCAGGCTGTGCGGATCGCTGCCGGGCGGGGTGAGACTCTGCACCTCCACATCCGGCCCGCCCACCTCCTCGGCAACGAACACCAACGGGTAGAACGACGCGAGAACAGAAATTCCGCCGTCGGAGGTATCCCCCGGAGCGCATGCTGCCACCCCGAGCAAGCCGGCGGCCGCCACCAGGGCAGCCGCCGGCCGACGCAGCTCAGTCATCGTGGGCATGGTCCTCGTGCTCGTGGTTCTCGTGATCGTGACCCTCGCCCTCATCCTCGTGCTCGTTGCCCGCGTGGTCGTCCCCTTCGTGCTGCTCCTCGCCCGCCTGCTCCGCGTTCTCGACATCGCCGCTCACCAGGGCGAGCTCGTTGCCCACCACGCTCAGCTCCGCGCTGTTCCACACCTCGCCGCTGGCCAGGTCGACGGCGTAGATCATCTGGGTGTTCGGATCGCTCACGTAGGCGCTTCCGTCGGCGACGGCGATCGTGGGCCGCGGCTGCTGCCACTCCACTGGCTCTTCCCACGCCTCGATCACCGGGATCGAGCGCTCCAGCTCGCCGGACTCGGGGTCGATCACCTGGATCGCACCGTCGGTGTCGAGGACGAGTGCCTCACCGTCGTCGCCACGGGCCAGGGAGCGGAAGGAGTAGGACGCGGGTAGGTCCACCAGCGTGACATCAGCAGTACGCGTGTCGATCAGGGAGACCTGGGTGGGGCGCTCCAGCTCGGCGTCCGGATCGGTCTTGTAGTCCCCCAGCACGATCGGCGACTCCTCGGATGCGGCCTGATTGCCGATCCGCCCGTAGTCGTCCGGACTGTCCGCATGCGTGATCTGTCCGTCGCGGTAGACCAGGGCGCCGTCCTCGCACCCGGCCACGACTGCGCCGTCAGCTGCCACCTCGGCCCCGTGCACTCCCGGGCAGTCCTCGGAGGCGGCGATCTCCACATCGTCGGCGTCCAGCACCCGCAGACCACTGCGTTCCTCCTCAGTGCCGTCGGTGACCACCAGCGAGTCGTCCTCGAGCGCGATGGCCACGCCGTGGTGGGCGGCAGGGGTGGTGTACTCCCGCTGCACCGACTCCTCGGGTCCGGCCGCGATCTCCGCTGCGTCCAGCACTGTCACTGCTCCGGTGCCGTCGTCGAACAGTGACACCTGGCCCTCGTGAGCGATCACGTGCCCGGGAGTCTCGGCCGGGTAGACGACGTCGGTGAGCACCGCGTCGGCGGTGTAGTAGTGCGCGTGGTCGCCATGCGGCTCGGCCCAGGTCCCAGCATCCAGCACCTGGAACCCGCCCGCCGTGGACACCAGGGCGTGCCGGCCGTCGCCGGCAGAGTTCAGCCGGAGGAAGCCATCGGCCGCCAGGTCCGCCACCGGCTCCAGCGTGGTGGCGTCGAGCACCTGGATCCCGCCGTCGTAACTGAGCAGCAGACGGGGGCTGACCGCGGCGACCTCGGTGGGCTCTGCCGACTGCTCGGCGGACGGGTCGGACTCCGCGGGACCGGCCCCACCCGTGGGCGGTTCGGAACAGGCTGCGAGCACGAGCGGGATCAGGGCGAGCAGTGCGGCGGATGTACCGCGGTGGCGGCTGGAGCGACGTGAGCTGGACATAGTCGACGGGACCGGCAAACGGGCCGGCCCATTCCTTTCCTCTTGAGTGGGTGCAGACTATCAGTAATGCGAGTCGTTCTCATTATCCTCTAGAGCTACAGTCACCACCCCCGCGGCACCTCGCCACCGGCGACCACACCGGGATGGCGCCTCGCCGAACCTGCCCGGGTTCAGCTGGGCCGATTCGCCCCCACCCGCAGCGCGCTGCCGGGCCATAAACCTTACCTTCGCGAATATCTTGACATCGAGATATCACTGGACGCATAGTGGTCGTACAGCACACCGACGTCACCGCGCAGGCTGGGCATACGCCGTCGGCCACGCAGAAGGGAACCACCATGGCAGAGGTTCATCAGCTGGCAGAGTTCACCAGCCGCGCCAACATCGACCAGCTCAGCCCCGCTGCGCTGGATCAGCTGAAGATCCGGGTGCTGGACACCCTGGGCGTGGCGATCGGCGCGCTCGACGGCGCCCCGATGGTCGCGGTCCGCGGTCTGCTCGAGGACCTGGGCGGCACCCCGACGGCCACACTGATCGGCGGCGGGAAGACCTCCCCCGAGCGAGCCGCGTTCTACAACTCCGGACTGTCCCGCTACTTGGACTTCATGGACTCCTACCTGGCCAAGGGCGAGACCAACCACCCCTCGGACAACCTCGGCGCCGTGCTCGCGGCCGCCGAGCACGGCGGTGCCACCGGTGCGCAGCTACTCACCGCGCTGGCGGTCGCCTACCAGGTGCACACCCGCCTCTCCGACGTCGCCCCGGTGCGCGCCAAGGGGTTCGACCACACCACCCAGGGCGCCTATGCCGCCGCGGCCGGCGTCGCCAAGGCGTTGGACCTACCGACCGAGCAGACGGCGAACGCGATCGCCATCTCCGGCACCGCGAACAACGCGCTGCGCGTGACCCGCACCGGATCGTTGAGCAACTGGAAGGGGCTCGCCTATCCGCAAGTGGCCAAGGAGGGCACCTTTGCCGCGCTGCTGGCCCAGCGAGGCATCACCGGCCCCGCCGAGGTGTTCGAGGGCAACAAGGGCTTCAAGGACTCCATCGCCGGCCCGTTCCAGATCGACTGGTCCGCCGAGAACCTGGAGAACGTCACTCGCACCATCATCAAGAAGTACAACGCCGAGATCCACTCCCAGTCCGCCCTGGAGGCGGCGCTGGACCTCCGCGGGCAGGATGGCTTCCGGGTCGAGGACATCGCCTCGATCGACCTGACCACCTTCGACGTCGCGTACTCGATCATCGGCGGTGGTGAAGAGGGCGATAAGCGCACCATCCGCACCAAGGAAGAGGCCGACCACTCCCTGCCCTGGATGCTCGCGGCCACGCTGCTTGACGGTGAGCTGACCCCGGCGCAGTACGCCCCGGAACGCGTGATCGCCACCGACGTGCAAGCCTTGATGGGGAAGGTGACCATCACGCCGGACGAGGCATTCTCCGAGCGTTTCCCGAACGAGATGCCCGCGGACCTGACGATCACCCTCACCGACGGCACCACCTTCCGCGCCACCCACCACGCCTACGAGGGGTTCCACACCGAACCGGCCGGATGGGACGCCGTCGAGAACAAGTTCACCCGCCTGACCAGCCCGTTCGCGGACGCAGACCTGCGCGCGGAGATCATCGCGATCGTGCGCAACCTGGAGCACGAGCAGACCGCGACCCTCACCGCTGCGCTCGCCCAGGTCTCGACTACCCCCACCGGCTGACCGGCGGCGCCGACCACCCCTCAGTACAGGGAGAGAACACAGAGAAGGAGTTTCCTCATGACCCGCACCGCACACGATGTGTCTTTCGGCTTCGTCCCTCGCGCCTACCGGCCGGGCAAGCCGCGCACCCATGGGATCACCGAGATCCGCGCGCCCTACTACGACACCTTCGGCACTCGCCACCTGCAAGACGTCTTCGACGTCGCCGGCCAGTGGGTGGACGGCATCAAGTGGGCCGGCGGCTCGTTCGCGCTGCTGCCCACTGAACAGGTCAAGGCGTTCAGCGAGATCGCGCACGCCCACGACGCCTATGTCTCCTCCGGTGGGTGGATCGAGACCGTGCTCCGCTACGGCGACGATGCGGTCGATGCCTATCTGAAGGAGGCCAAGGAGGTCGGCTTCGACACCATCGAGATCTCCACCGGATTCATCATGCTGCCCACCTCCGGCCTGGAGCGCCTGGTGGAGAAGGTGGTCAAGGCCGGGCTGAAGGCTAAGCCTGAGCTGGGTATCCAGATCGGCTCCGGTGGCGACTCCGGTGAGGCCGAGCTGGCTGCAGAGGGCAAGAAGGACATCGGTGACCTGGTGGACCGCGGCAAGCGGGCACTGGACGCCGGCGCCTCGATCATCATGATCGAGTCCGAAGGAATCACCGAGAACGTCACCGAGTGGAACACCGGTGCCGCCGCGTCCATCATCAACGGCCTCGGCCTGGAGAACGTGATGTTCGAGGCCGCGGACGGGCCGGTGTTCGAGTGGTACGTGAAGAACTACGGCAACGAGGTGAACCTGTTCGTCGACCACACCCAGATCCTGCAGCTGGAGGGGCTGCGGCAGAACATCTGGGGGAACAAGTCCACCTGGGGCCGGGTGATCAACCCCGCACCCCTGGACTAGGGCCGAGCCGCGACGCCGGCGGCGGGCTGACCTGCGAGAAGTGGGCACCCCAGTCGTCCATCGCCGCCACCACCGGCATCAGGCTCCGGCCGAGCTCGGTCAGCGCATAGTCCACCCGGGGCGGCACCTCCGGATGCACAGTGCGCACCAGCACGCCGTCCTCCTCGAGCTCGCGCAGCTGCCGGGTCAGCGTCTTCCGGTTCGCCAGCGGCACCAGTCGGCACAGCTCACCGAAGCGTCGGGTGCCCTCGGCGAGATGCTTGATCACGGTCAGCTTCCATGCACCGCCGAGCACTGAGACCGCTACCTCCACCGGACACACCTGCATCGCCCGCTGCACCGGTAGTCGCATCGAAACCTCCTACGACGCCCGACGAACGGTCCTCTGGATCAGCGCCCACCCGGAACCGGCGTCCCTCAAACATGCCTCGGTAGGCGGTGCGCTACTTCGCGCGGTGGGTGGTGAGCAGGAAGCCGGGCATGTGCAGGTCCTCGCCCTGCCAGCGGGCGTGGATCTGGATGCCGTCGACGGCGGAGCTCACCCAGGTCGGTGCGGCAAACCTCGTGCGCAGGCTCTCCTCGGTCTGCCCCCAGCCCTGCCCGGCCTCGATCGACATCGCCAGCACGCACACCAGCGCGCCGGGCACGCAGATCGTGGCCAGCCCGCCGACGTAGGCCGCCGCGGCCTGCTCGTCGAGGCTGTGCAGCAGCCCGGAGTCGAGCACTGTGCGTGGCCGGATCCCCAGCTCGGCCACGCGGGCAGCGTCCGCGACTCGGAAGTCGACAGCAAGCGAGCGCTCGGCCGCCTTGCCCCGGGCAGTGGCGATCGCCGGTTCGGAGGCGTCGAAGCCGAGCACCCGTCGCTCCCGGCTCGCCAGCAGCAACGTCAGTTCCCCGGTCCCGCAGCCGGCATCCACGACCGGATCGGCGATCGAGGCGTGTGCCAGATAGGCCGCGAGCGCGGGCTGGACCGCACCGATGTCCCACGGTGGCGGCTCGGCCGCGGTGTACATCGCGTCCCAGTCATGGTCGGCGTGTGCCATGACCACCACAGTTCCACCCCACACCCGCCCACGCCAGCCGGGCTCCGCCGTCGTGCAACGATGCTCCGGTGACCGAAGCGCCAGCGACCGACACCTCGTTCGTAGCCACCCGGCTGCCGGCCCTGATTGGGACCGGCTTCGGGCTGCTGTTCGTGCTGATCAACGCCGGCGGTCTGCCCGCGCCGTGGCCGCTGCCGGTGCGCGTGGCCGGGCTGGTGTTGACCGGTGCAGTCCTCGCGCGCACTCTCATCGGTCCGGTGTCCCCCGCACCCCGGCCCGAACCGGACGCGATGCGCACGTACTGGCACTGGGTGGGCATCGAGGGGCTCGCGATCTTCGCCGGCGCGTTCCTGCTCGGCCGGTTGGGTCTGGGCGAGCTCGGGGTGCTCTGGGTGATCGCCGTGGTCGGGGTGCACTTCATCCCGTTCGCGACGGCGTTCGGTCGCCGGGCCTACGCGGTGCTCGGTGGGGTCCTGATCGCCGTGGCAGTGGTGGGGGTGGGCCTGGCAGTGCTGTTCGGCACCACCGGACCGGCCCTGGCCGGCGTCGGTGCCGGGGTGGTGCTGCTCCTCTTCGCCGCGACGTTCGGACGCACGCGCCCCTGATACGGGTGTGCTCCAGGCCACTCGTGCCTATAGTGGCGCCATGGCACGACGGAGTCCGCTGGAGTGGCCGGTCCTCCGGCAGCTGCGCTCCGGTGACGTGTTCGGGCGCGGACCGGCGGTCACCTCCACCAAGACTCGTGCCACCGTGCCACGCACCGCCACGGCGGACCGTTCCGTGCAGAGCGTGTGCCCGTATTGCGCGGTCGGCTGCGGGCAGCGGGTGTTCGTCTCCGGCGAGAAGGTCATCGGCATCGAGGGCGACCCGGACTCGCCGATCTCCCGCGGGCGACTGTGCCCGAAGGGTGCCGCCAGCGAACAGCTGATCAACGCCCCCGGCCGCCAGACTCAGGTGCTCTACCGCCCGCCGCGCGGGCGCGAGTGGCAGCG
>DXBY01000091.1 GCA_019116305.1 Candidatus Ruania gallistercoris
TGGGCGACCAGCCGCTTGCTGCGGACCGCCTCGTCCTTGGCCTCCATCGCCTCCAGGTACCCGTTGAACGCGACCTTGGCATCGATCACCACCTGCTTCTCACCAGGAAGGGTGACGATCAGGTCCGGGCGGAGTGCGCCGTCGTCCGTATCGAAGCTGGGCTGCTCCACGAAGTCCACATGCTCGACCATCCCGGCCGACTCCACCACGTTGCGCAGCTGCAGCTCGCCCCAGCGCCCGCGCACCTGCGGGGCGCGCAGCGCGTTGACCAGCTGGCTGGTCTCGGAGCGCAGGTGCTCGGAGGAGGAGCGCATCGCATTCACCTGCTCGGTGAGTGCGGTGTGCGCCTGTAGCCGCTCCTTCTCCGCGCTGGTCATCTCCTGCTTCACCTCGCCGAGCGTGCGGGTCAGCGGTTCGACCAGGTGCCGCACCGCCTCCTCCCGCTTGGTCAGCTCAGCCACCGACTCCTGCTGCGAGCGGGTCCACCGCTCCTCGGCATGCTCCAGGAACTCCTTGCGGGTCTGGGCGAGAACCTTCGCCGAGAGTGCCTCGAACTCGTCGCTCAGGCGCTGCGTGCCCTCCTTCAGCTCGGCTAGGCGCTCCGCGCTGCGGCGCTGCTCGGCGGCCAGCTCCCGCTCGTGCGCGGCCTGCTGCAGATCGGCCCGTTCATCCGCCGCGCGTTCCGAGCCGGCCAGCTCTCGCCTGTGCGCCTCCTGCTGCGCGCTGAGGCGCTCGGTGAGACGAGTGACCTCCGCCTGTGCCCGCGCGAGCTCCGGCCCTGCGGCCGAGCCGGTACGCCGGGCAGCCAGCACGCCGCCCGCCCCACCCAGGGCGAGCCCCACGATCAGCCAGATGATGTCCATGCCGTCAGCGTCTCAGCAGGTACTGACATCGCCGCTGCGGCACTCCGCGAGAGCGGCTTCGGCAGAGCCCGCGCGGATGCGGGCCCACCTGCTCGCTGCGACGATCGATCCTATGAACTTGAACGTCTTCGTCCTCGGCATGGACGAGGCCAACCACGAGGTGCTCCGCGGACTCCCCCGTGCAGAGGACATCACGTTCCACCAGCTGCTCACCCAGGACGAGCTGCAGGAGGGAGAGGTGAGCGTGCCGGACCTGCTCCAGCGGGCCGAGGACCAGCTCGCAGAGTTCGACGGGTCGGTGGATGCGATCGTGACCTACTGGGACTTCCCGGCCACGATGATGGCCCCGATCCTGTGCCGACGCCGCGGGCTGCCTGCCGCCGACCTGGCGGCGGTGGTCCGCTGTGAGCACAAGTACTGGAGCCGGTTGGTGCAGAGTCGGGTCACCAACGACCTGCCGGCCTTCGGCCTGCTCGACCTGGATGCGGAGCAGCCGCACCTGCCGGCTGGTGTGAGCTACCCGGCGTGGATCAAACCGGTCGAGTCGGCCTCCTCCGAAGGTGCCTACCGGATCCTCGACGCCGAACACCTCGCCGACACCATGCCCCAGGCCCGCGAAGACGTGGTGCGACTGGGCCGGCCGTTCGAAGCCATCCTGGACATGATCGAGCTCCCGCCGGAGATCGAGCAGATCGGCGGTGCGGCGTACATGGCCGAGGAGGCGGCCGCGGGCCAGCAGATGACCGTCGAGGGCTTCATCGCCGGCGGCGCGGTGGAGATCTACGGGCTGGTGGCGTCGATCGACTATCCCGGCAGCGACAGCTTCCTGCGCTATCAGTACCCCTCGACGATGAGCGAAGGAGTCTTCGAGCGCATCGTCAAGGTCGCCACGGACGTGATCCAGGCGTCCGGTCTGGACAACTCCACCTTCAACATCGAGTTCTTCTGGGACGCGGAGGAGAGCAGGCTGCGCCTGCTCGAGGTGAACGCGCGCCACTCCCAGGAGCACGCGCGCCTGTTCGAGATGGTCGACGGCGTAGCGAACCACGCCGCGATGGTCAGCCTCGGTCTGCGTCGCCATCCGCAGCTGCCCCGCCGCGAGGGCGAGTATGCGATGGCCGCGAAGTGGTTCCTGCGCCACTTCAGCGACGGCGTGGTGCAGCGGGTACCCACCCCGGCGCAGGTCGCTGACCTGGAACGCCGTCTGCCCGGCTGCACCGTGCAGGTCAAGGTCAGCGAAGGGGACCGGTTGTCGGAGGGGTACGGCGAGGACAGCTACAGCTACGTGCTCGCTGAGGTCTTCCTCGGCGGACGGGACGAGGCCGACCTGGAGCGACAGTACGAGGAGTGCCTGGACACGATGCCGTTCGAGATCGACGACGAGGAGGCGTGAGTGCGTACCGTCACCTCTCTGCCGCACGAGGTGGAAGAGATCGAGCACCTGTGGATACCGATGAGCGACGGCACCCGGCTCGCCGCCCGGTTGTGGCGACCGGTCTCCGCTGCCGACCACCCGGTACCGGGAGTCCTCGAGCTGATCCCGTACCGCCGCCGCGACCTGACCGCCCAGCGTGACTCGATCCACCATCCGTACATGGCCGGCTACGGTTACGCGTGCCTGCGGGTGGACCTGCGCGGCAGCGGTGACTCCGAGGGGGTGCTCGAGGACGAGTATCTGGAGCAGGAGCTGGCCGACGCTGAGGAGGTGCTCGCCTGG
>DXBY01000092.1 GCA_019116305.1 Candidatus Ruania gallistercoris
GACGAGGTGGTCGATGCGACCATGCTCTCCCGCCTCGAAGAAGCCCGCCGGCGGCTGGCCGGCTGATAGAGCCCCACCCCAGATGTGAACCGATCGCCACTTCAGGCGGTCTAAGGAGAAGGACGAACAGATGGCTGAACTGACGATCAAGCCCGAGGAGATCCGGGCTGCGCTGGACAGCTTCGTGAACTCCTACGAGCCGGCGACGAGCGCGGCCGAGGAGGTCGGTACCGTCACCCTGGCTGCCGACGGCATCGCCGAAGTTGAGGGTCTGCCCGGGGTGATGGCGAACGAGCTGCTGACCTTCGAGGACGGCACCCTCGGTCTGGCGCTGAACCTCGAGGTACGCACCATCGGTGTGGTGGTCCTCGGCGAGTTCGACGGCATCGAGCAGGGGCAGAGCGTGCGCCGCACCGGCGAGGTGCTCTCCGTGCCCGTGGGCGAGGGCTACCTGGGCCGAGTGGTGGACCCACTGGGCAACCCCATCGACGGCCTCGGTGAGATCACGAGCGAGACGCGCCGCGCCCTCGAGCTCCAGGCTGCCGGTGTGATGCAGCGCAAGAGCGTGCACGAGCCGCTGCAGTCCGGGCAGAAGGCGATCGACTCGATGATCCCGATCGGTCGGGGTCAGCGGCAGCTGATCATCGGGGACCGGCAGACCGGGAAGACCGCGATCGCGCTGGACACGATCATCAACCAGAAGGCCAACTGGGAGTCCGGTGACCCGGAGAAGCAGGTGCGCTGCATCTACGTGGCCGTGGGACAGAAGGGGTCGACGATCGCCTCGGTGCGGGGCGCGCTGGAGGACGCCGGCGCCCTGGAGTACACCACAATCGTGGCCGCCCCGGCCTCGGACGCCGCCGGCTTCAAGTACATCGCCCCCTACACCGGTAGCGCGATCGGCCAGCACTGGATGTACCAGGGCAAGCACGTGCTGATCGTCTTCGACGACCTGTCCAAGCAGGCCGAGGCCTATCGTGCGGTCTCGCTGCTGCTGCGGCGCCCGCCGGGCCGTGAGGCCTACCCCGGGGACGTGTTCTACCTGCACTCCCGGCTGCTGGAGCGCTGCGCCAAGCTCTCCGACGACCTGGGTGCCGGCTCGATGACCGGGCTCCCGATCATCGAGACCAAGGCGAACGACGTCTCCGCCTACATCCCGACGAACGTCATCTCCATCACCGACGGGCAGATCTTCCTGCAGTCGGACCTGTTCAACGCCAACCAGCGTCCCGCCGTCGACGTGGGTATCTCGGTCTCCCGAGTGGGTGGCGATGCGCAGATCAAGGCGATGAAGAAGGTCTCCGGAACGCTGAAGATCGACCTGGCGCAGTACCGGTCGCTGGAGGCATTCGCGATGTTCGCCTCCGACCTGGACCCGGTCTCGCGCCGACAGCTCACCCGGGGTGCACGACTGATGGAGCTGCTGAAGCAGCCGCAGTACAGCCCCTACGAGGTGGAGGACCAGGTGGTCTCCATCTGGGCCGGCACCAAC
This sequence comes from Candidatus Ruania gallistercoris, assembly GCA_019116305.1. Taxonomy (GTDB): domain Bacteria; phylum Actinomycetota; class Actinomycetes; order Actinomycetales; family Beutenbergiaceae; genus Ruania; species Ruania gallistercoris. Next base: position 1,493 of record DXBY01000092.1, read on the forward strand.
GGCTACTTCGACGAGGTCGAGCTGGGCGATGTCCGCCGGTTCGAGCGGGAGCTACTGGAGTACGTGCGCCGGAACACCGGGGTGATCACCCAGATCACCGAGACCGGCAAGTTCGAGGACGAGACGGAGGCGGAGCTGAAGGCGGCCGTGGAGAAGTTCCGCGACACCTTCCTCGGTTCCGAGGGCTCCGAACCGGCCGAACCGGTCGAGGACGGCGACGTGGACATCGACCAGGAGCAGATCGTCCGGCAGAAGCGGGGCTGAGCATGGGCGCCCAACAGCGGATCTACAAGCAGCGGATCAGGTCCACCCAGACGCTGAAGAAGATGTTCCGCGCCATGGAGCTGATCGCCGCTTCGCGGATCGGGAAGGCGCGGGACCGGGCGGTCGCGGCGAACCCGTACGCCCGGGCGATCACCCGCGCGGTCTCGGCTGTGGCCACCCATGCCGATGTGGAGCACCCGCTGACCACGGAGCGCACGGACACCAACCGGGTGGCCGTGCTGGTAGTCACCGCCGACCGCGGGCAGGCCGGTGCCTACTCAGCCTCGGTGCTGCGCGAGGCCGAGCGGTTGCGCGGCCAGCTGCACGAGGAGGGCAAGGAGATCGCCCTCTACGTGACCGGCCGGCGGGGCGTGAGCTTCTACCAGTTCCGGCGTCAGGAGATCGTCCGCAGCTGGACCGGGAACTCGGACAACCCGGCCGTGGAGACGGCGGAGGAGATCGGCTCGGTGCTGCTGGAGAAGTTTCGCGCGCCGGCCGACGAGGGTGGCGTGAGCGAGCTGCACATCGTCTACACCCGGTTCAAGACGATGGTCTCCCAGGAGCCGCAGGTTGTGCGCATGCTCCCGTTGGAGGTCGTCGACGGCGTCGCTCCGGTGGGTGAGGACCCGTTGCCGTTGTACGAGTTCGAGCCCTCTCCCGAAGGGGTGCTGGACGCCCTCCTCCCGCGGTACATCCGCAGCCGGATGTACAACGCGCTGCTGCAGGCCTCCGCCTCCGAGCTCGCCGCGCGGCAGCGCGCCATGCACACCGCGGTGGAGAACGCCGAGGACATCATCCGCAACTACACCCGGCTCGCCAACCAGGCCAGGCAGGCCGAGATCACCCAGGAGATCAGTGAGATCGTCTCGGGTGCCGACTCCATGGCCGCGAGCTGAACCAACCACACCGAAGGATCGACATGACTACCACCGCACCCGAGACCCCGGCTGCCGCCTCCGGTGAGCCGGGCGTG
>DXBY01000093.1 GCA_019116305.1 Candidatus Ruania gallistercoris
CCCGTGGTCACCGAAGCCGGTGGACGCTTTACCTCTCTCGACGGTGAGGACGGACCGTTCGGAGGCAACGCCGTCGCCAGCAACACCCACCTGCACCAGTACGCACTGGCGGCCTTGCACCGGGCGTGAGCCGACTCAACGGGCGCTGCGGGCCCCGAACGGCACGCCGATGAAGTGACCGCTCCGGGGCGTGAGTCCGAGCACGCTGAAGGCGTGTCCGGCGACGTCGGCCAGCTCCAGGTCGCCGTCCCACCCCCGGGGGACGCCGGCTCCGCACGCAGCGATCCAGGCGGTGCGCTCCTGAGCCGAGTCGCCGCCGTGCCCGCCCTCCGGGCGGTGCCCATGATCGGTCGCGGCGATGATCACCCAGTCCTCCTCGGTGCGGGTCGACCGTTCCTCGACCGCCTGCAGCAGCTGACCCACGCGGGCGTCGGAGGCCCCGACGAACTCCCGGTACCGCTCCCCGACGCCGGCCTCGTGCCCGGCAGTGTCACAACCGTGCAGGTAGACGAACGACGCCGACCCCCGCCCGCCGTCGAGCCCGGCGAGGAACGTAGTGGCGGCCTCGGTCACGAGGTCGTCGGCGCGGTGCCAGTCCGCCACCTCGGCGTCGGGCCCGCGGCGGCAGTCCGGCAGGTACCCGCCGTCGGCGAACAACGGTCCGCCGCTGTGTGCGGTGACCAGCGGCTGCCAGTCGGCACCGATGAACGTCTGCAGTCCTGGATGTGTCCGGTGAGCCAGGTGCACGAAGTCCGGGTTGGCCGCGAGCGCGTGGCCACGCAGGTCGTTGTCGTAGATGCCGTGGCTGCTCGGCAGCACCCCGGTGACCATCGTGGCCCAGCTCGGCCCGGAGATCGTGGGAACCTCCGGGTGCACCTGGACCGGCCGTCGGAAGCCCACGGCCGCTATCGCATCCAGGTGCGGGGTGTCGACCTCTTCAAGAGTGTCGAACCGCACTCCGTCGATCCCGATGACCAGAACATGTGCCCCTCGCGTGCTCATCCAGCCTCCGTCCGGTGTGGGGTCACGCCGAGACTATCGACCGGGCAGCGGCGGGGCCATGGCCAGAACGTGATGACCTCATGCCCCCGGCCCGGCTCGGATCCGGCCGACACTGTGCACAGCCCTCCCCCGCGATGTCGGTGGCTGCGGTTAGCCTCGGACCATGCGCTTCCTGCACACCGCCGACTGGCAGCTGGGGATGACCCGGCACTTCCTCGATGCCGATGCGCAGGCGAGGTTCACGGCGGCGCGCACCGACGTGATCGCCCGGATCGGCCAGCTGGCCGAGGCCGAAGGCTGCGAGTTCGTGCTGGTCTGCGGGGACGTGTTCGAGTCCAACGCTCTGCCGCGGCGGGTGGTCGCCCGAGCGTGTGAGGCGATGCGGGCGATCTCGGTGCCCGTCTACCTGCTCCCGGGCAACCATGACCCGCTCGATGCCGCGAGCATCTACGACTCGGTGGCGTTCACCGACGCAGCCCCGGAGCACGTGCACGTGCTCCGCAGCACGGAACCGGTCGCCGTCGGCGAGGGCGTGCAGATCCTGCCCGCCCCCTGGACCTCCAAACGTCCCACCGCTGATGCGCTCGCTCCCGCGCTGGCGCACCTGGGCGAGGCCGCCGACGGCGGTTCCACAGCGGGGGAGGTTGACCGCACCCGTGCCGGGGCTCAGCCGGGCGGTGCCGGCGTGGTCCGGATCGTGGCCGGGCACGGCGCCGTGGATACGCTCAGCCCGGACGCCCACGACCCCGCCCTGATCCGCACCGCCGGGCTGCTCGAGCTGCTCCGTACCGGGCAGATCAGCTACGTGGCGCTCGGCGACCGGCACTCCACCACCGAGGTCGCGCCGGGGATCGCCTACTCCGGTGCCCCCGAGGTCACCGACTTCATCGAGACTGACCCGGGCAACGTACTCGTGGTGGACGTCAGCGACGCCGACGTGAGCACCACCAGCCACCGGCTGGGCACCTGGTCCTTCTGCGACCTGCAGTTCGATGTGAACAGCGGCGAGGAGGTGACGGCGATGGACCGTGCCCTGGCCGAGCTCACCGACAAGTCCCGCACCGTGGTGCGGCTCGCGCTCCGGGGCACGCTCACGCTGACCGAACATGCCGAGATGGAGGCCGTGCTGGAGCGACACCAGCAGACCTTTGCCTCGGTGCGGGTGTGGCAACGTCACACCGACGTCGCCGTGCATGTCACCGACGAGGACCTGCTCCAGCTCGGTGTCGGCGGATTCGTCGAGGAGGCGGTGGCCGAGCTGGCCGCCAGTGCCACCACCACCGCCGGTGGCGATGAGGACCGGGAGGTCGCACGGGACTCCCTGGCGCTGCTCTACCGGCTCGCCGGTGGGGGGAAGCGATGAGGATCCACCGGCTCCGCCTGACCGACTTCCGCGGGATCGCCGACCGGGAGGTCACCCTGCCGACCTCCGGAGTCGTGGTTCTGCAGGGGGAGAACGAGGTCGGCAAGACCTCGATGATCGAGGCACTCGACCTGTTGCTGGACAAGCCCGACTCCTCCAAGGCCCGGGAGGTGCGGGAGGCCAAACCGGTGGGCCGCGACGTCGGACCGGTGGTGGAAGCGGAACTGTCCTGCGGCCCGTACCGGTTCACCTACACCAAACGATGGCTACGGGAGACCCGCACCGAGCTGCACGTCGCTGCGCCGCGCCCGGCGAGCTTCACCGGGGCCGAGGCCCACGCCGAGGTCCGTCGCATCCTGGACGAGACCCTGGACACCTCGCTGTATCAGGCGCTGCGGGTGCTGCAGGCCAGCGAGCTCACCTCGGCCGAGCTCGGGGAGAGTTCGGCACTGGCCGCAGCACTGGACCAGGCAGCGGGCACCACTGGCCACGACGACGACGGCGACGCCCTGCTCGATGCCGTCGATGCCGAGTACGCCACCTACTTCACCCCGACCGGACGGGAGACCGGCGAGTACGCCACGGCCCGCAAGGAGCTCACCTCCGCTGAGGAGGCCTCCGCCGAGGCCGAGCACCAGCTGGCCCAGCTCGGCCGGGACGTGGACGCCCATGCCCGGCTGAGCACCGAGCGGGACGAGCTCAGCGACCGGCTCACCCAGGCCCGCCAGGACCTCACCACCCGCGAGCAGGCCTGGAAGCACCTGACCGGTCTGCGCGAACGCGTGGCCGAGGCACAGGCACGGGTACGCGCCGGCGGCCGGGAGCACGGCTGGCTGACCGAGGCCGCAGAGCGGCGGGCCGGTCAGGACCGGGCACTGGCAGCCAAGATCGCAGCCTGGGAGGAGCTCACCCGGCAGCTCGCCGAGTCACGCGAGCAACTGCACACGGCCCGCGCGGAGCAGCACAGCGCCACCGCTGCCGTGGCGGCGGCACAGGCCGAGGAACGCCGTCAGCGCGACCGGGTGGAGGCCGCGAACCGTGCGGCCGAGCGACTGCAGGATCTCGTCGAACTCGACCGAGTCCGCACCACGCTGGCCACCATCGACCGGGCGCAGGCCACGATCGAGGAGTGCGAAGCGGTGCTGGCGGACGCACGCATCGATGCCGAACTGCTCGCTGCCGTCGACCAGGCGGAGACCGAGCTGGCGGTCAGCCACGCACAGCACGAGGCCGCCGCGGCGCGGGTGCAGGTGACGGCGTTGGCCGCAGTGGACCTCACCGTCGATGGTGCGAAGCACTCCCTCCAGGCCGAGGAGGAGATCGCTGCTGCGGTCACCGAACCGGTGCAGGTGGAACTCCCCGGCACCGTCCGAATCTCGATCGCTCCGGCGCAGTCCAGTACCGATGCCGAAGGTGCTCTGACCGCCGCGCGGCGGCGGCTGGAGGAGCTGCTGCACCAGGCCGGCGTCATCGACCGCCGCGGCGCCCACCGCAGGTACGAGTCCGACCAGCGCACCCGCACCGAGCTCACCCGCGCCCGGGAACGACTTGAGGAGGAGCTCGCGGGCCGGAGCCTGAGCGAGCTGCAGGGCGACCACGCCCGGTTGGCGGCCCGGATCACGCCCGGAGCGGCGGAGACCCCAGCAACCACGGACCCCACGACTGAGGGCACTACGGCCGGGTCCGCCGCCGACGGCGCCGCACCGCCCGATGCCGAGCCGGCCAATGCCGAGAGCGCGCAGGCCGCGAAGGACTCGACCCTCGAGGCGCACGCCGCGGCCGCCGAACGCAGCACGGAAGCGACGGCGGTCCAGGAGGCGCTGACCCAACGGGCGGGCCGGCTGGAGCTGGACTGCACCCTGCTCGAGGGTAAGGCGAGCATGGCCGAGGCCGACATCAACGACCAGCGCACCGCACTGGCGGCGGAGCGGGAGAAGACCCCGGACGACGAGCTGGACCGGGCTGCGGAGCAGGCGGCCGCCGAGCTCGCCGAGGCCAGGCAGGCAGCCGCGGCGGCGGAGGCCGAGCTCGCTGAGACCCCGGTGGAGCAGATTGAGGCCGCCCGCACCAACGCCGTCGCGCTCACCGAGCGGCTCGCCACCGAACATCGGGACGTCGAGGAAAGGCTGCGCCGGCTGAGCGTGTCCCTGGAGCTGCGGGGCGAAGAAGGGCTGCAGGAGGCGTATGACACCGCCCGCAGTGCCCACGAGGGAGCCCACTCCCGCCTGCAGCACCTGGACCGCCGGGCGCGTGCCTGCCAGCTGCTGCACGAGACGCTGCACCGGGCCCGAGACTCCGCGCGGTCCCGGTACGTGCGTCCGTTCCGGGAGCAGATCCTCGCCCTGGGCCGGATCGTCTACGGCCCCGGCTTCGACGTGGACGTGCAGGACGACCTCACCATCCGATCCCGCACCCTGGACTCGGTCACCGTGCGCTTCGACCAGCTCTCCGCCGGAGCACGGGAACAGCTCGCGATCATCACCCGGCTGGCCTGTGCCGCAGTGGTGGAGCCCGACCAGGGCGTCCCGGTGATCATCGACGACGCTCTCGGCTACTCCGACCCGGACCGCCTGGACCGGATGAACGCGATGATCGGATCGCTTGCCGCCGATGCGCAGGTCATCCTGCTCACCTGCACCCCGGACCGCTACCGCGGCATCGGCAACGCCTCGGTGATCCGACTGGAGCGGTCCCTACCGGCCACCGGCTGACCTGGACAACCACCCTCCGCGCCTGCCCAGGTGCGCACGGTCAGGCTCGATCGCCGATCCGCGACCGGCGGGCGGCAACGAGAAGCTCCAGGCGTTCCCGCCGGCTGAGCGTTCCCGCCTGCACCAGCCGAGTGCTCACGTCCTCGACGTGCCAGAGGAACGCCTCCCGGGAGCGCCAGTCCAGGTCGTCCTCGATCGCATCGTTGATGGAGGCACGACCCCAGGCGATGCGGTTGGGCACCCCGGAGTCCTCCGCACCGACGAACACTGTGCTGCGCTCGTCGGGCTGGTGGCACTGCCGCCTCGGGCTGGTCACCGCCTCGGTCATCGTCGTGGGCAGCTGCCAGTACCTGCCACTGGAGTCCCCGAAGTAGATCCGGGACTCGGTCAGCTCGGTCGGGTCACCGTCCGCCCAGAGCGCGAAGAACGGGTCGGTCTGCTCCAGCGGGCGACGGGCGTAGCTGTGGTTGTACTCGCTGCCGGCGGTGACCTGCGCGACCTGTGTCCAGGTCTGGCCGAGACCGCTGCTGCGCCAGATCGCCATCTCGCCACCGGTCTGATAGGGCTGCGGTCCGGTCCCGGTCGGGGCGTAGACCACCCACTCCGCTCCGTCGAAGTACAGGCTGCCGGAGTCGTAGTTGTGATCCGAGGTGGTGATCTCGGACGTCACCCAATCCGAACCCGTCCAGCGGGTCAGTTCCCAGGTGCGTGGGTCCCCGTCAGGGCCCGGCTGGTGGTGGCTGCTGGTGACGGAGAGCACGGCGGGGTTGCCGTCACCGTCGAAGTTCAGGTCCTTGACGTAGACCAGGCGGTCGGCAGCCTCGTAGTCGATCACCAGCGCAGGGTTGTCCCGCTCGGTCAGCGGAAGGTCGAGCACTCGCCCGTCCATCGTCGTCCAGGTCTGGCCGAGGTCATCGGTGGTGGCGACATAGAGGTTGGTGCGGATGTCGACATTGCCGCCCCGGTGGTAGTCGAAGGCGGTGACGATCCGCTCCCCGTGACGTTCGCTGACCTGGTAGTGGCCACCGAACCCGGCCAGCTGGTGGTCCGCGCTCCACGTCACACCGTCCGCGCTGGTCTCCCAGTACAGTTCGCGACCGCCGGAGTACTTGGTGAACAGGTTGACGAACCCGTGGCCCTCGAGCCACCGCGGTTGCGGATAGGTCATCTCCTCGACCGTGACCTGTTCGAACTCCGCCACGCTGTAGGGCTCGGTGCTGCGGTACTTGTACCCCGGGCGAGCCGTCGCCCGCCCGCTGATGAACACCCACACGTATCCCTCGCCGTCCAACGCGATGCTGGCGTTGTCGTGCGGATCGTCGACGCCGATCTTGTTGTGCACCACGGTCGGCTGCGGCACCCGGTGGTGGTGATGGTCATAGGCCGAGGCCATGATCAGCAGGTGCCGTTCGTCCGCAGCCGTCGTGCCTCCGTAGACGAAGAAGGTCGTGCCGACCTCAGCAGAGTGCACGGCGAGCGGCGAGTGCTTCATCGTGTAGGTGCCCAGGCCACCGGAGTACTTGTCGCCCCACTCGGACACCTGATCGAGGGCGAACCAGATACCCAGGTAACCGGGGATGGTGGTGTTCGGTTCACCGGGCGGGGGCGGCTGCTGCTGCAGCTCCTCGCGGGGACGATCGCTGGGGAAGTCCTCGGCCACGCGGGCGAAGGTGTAGTCGGCCACGACCACGACGCCGGCCTGGTCGGCGATCTGCACACTCACCGTGCGCTCCCCTGCCGGGACGGCGAGCCAGTAGATCGTCTCCGGCCGGTGCGTCTGGTTCGCGCGCGGCCAGCTCAGGCGGTGGAAGAAGGCACCGTCCAGGTGGATGTCCAGCACCGCCCCGTCGCGGGAGACGGCGTCGACCGAGATGCCGAGCACCACGTCCTCGTCGTAGTGGGCGGTCAGGGTGAGCGGATGGAACAGCTCGGCCCCGCCGCGATGGCTGCCATACACCCTGCTGCTCAACCCCGCTGCGGCGGCGATCGCCTGCTCCCGGGTGAGTCCACGAAGGTCGAGCGTCCAGGTCTCGGGCACGACGTCGACGTCGGTCACCCCGGGTGCGAGAACCAGGGGTTCGGCGGGTACCGGCTCTGCCCGCGCGGCCGGAGTGACCTCCGGGAGGCCTCCCAGGCCTGCGACCCCGGCCGTCGCCCCGAAGATCGTCAACGCACGCCGCCGACTGATGCTCCCCGCCATGTGGCCCTCCCTCGTGACCTGGTGCGCCGAGTGTGATAGCGCTTTCCGGACGTTAGAGGGAGGGGGTCGGTTCGTCAAGCCCCAGCTCGCCCAGGGCGGCGGGCATCGTCTGACGATCAGCGGGAAGCAGTCAGCCCTGCGGCGGCCGGTAGCGCAGACCGTCGACGAACACCCGCACCATCAACTCGGCGTTCTGCTGCGCGTCCTCGCGCCCGGGTGCCGGGGCGGAGACGTTCGCCACCACGTGCAGCAGATCACCGGCTGCGATGTCCCGGTGGATCTCCCCCGCCTCCCGGGCGGCCGCGAGCAGGTGCTCCAGGGCCGGACCCAGGTTCTCGGTGAAGTAGGCCGGGAGCGCCTGGAACGCCGGATCACCGGAGTGCAGGGCCGCCGCCAGGCCACGTTTAGTAGCCACGAACTCGGTGTAGCGCAGCAACCACCGCAGCAACGCCTCCCCCGGCGGGTGGGCCTGCGCAAGCACCGGGGCCTGGGCGGCACAGGCATCCACCTCCCGGCGGAACACCGCAGCCACCAGGTCCGAGCGCTGTGGAAAGTGCCGGTACACCGTACCGACACCCACCCCGGCCTCGGCCGCGATCGTGCGCACCGGTGCATCGACGCCCTCGGTGGCGAACACCGCCTTCGCCGCCCCCAGCAGAGCATCCAGGTTGCGCTGGGCGTCCGCCCGACGTCGCGGTGGGGGTGCAGGCTCCGCTGCCACCGGCTGGGCCGTCGCCCCGTCGGACACCACTATCGTCACCTCTTGTGTAATCGGAACATCGTTCCGTATAGTCCTGGACAAGCGGAAGAGCGTTCCGCTTCTCCAGGATAGATCACCCGAGCACTGCGTGCACGCACGCCGAGAGAGGATTTCTGATGCACTACCGCACCCTCGGGCGGACCGGGATCAAGGTCAGCCCCTACGCACTGGGCGCCATGATGTTCGGCGCCGCCGGCAATCCGGACCACGAGGACTCGGTGAAGATCATCCATCGTGCCCTCGATGCCGGCATCAACATCATTGACACCGCCGACATGTACTCCTCCGGCGAGTCCGAGCAGATCGTCGGCAAGGCACTGCGCGGGCGCCGGGACAGCGTCGTGCTCGCCACCAAGGCCCGGTTCGGACTGGGCGAGGGCCTCGGACCCGCCGATCCGCATGATCCGAACCAGCTCGGCGCCTCCCGCCGCTGGCTGATCCGGGCCGTGGAGGACTCCCTGCGGCGACTGCAGACGGACTACATCGACCTGCTGCAGATCCACCAGCCCGATCCGGACACCGACCTGGAGGAGACACTCGGCGCCCTCACCGACCTCATCCGCGACGGCAAGGTCCGCGCGATCGGCACCTCCTCGCTCCCCGCCTCGGAGATGGTCGAGGCGCAATGGGTCTCCGAGCGCCGCGGGCTGGCCCGCTTCCGCACGGAGCAGCCGACCTACTCGATCCTCAGCAGGGGTATCGAACGGGAGGTCCTGCCCGTGGCGCAGCAGTTCGGCCTCGGCACGCTGGTGTGGAGCCCGCTGGCCGGTGGTCTCCTCACCGGCCGCTATCGCAAGGGCCAGCAGGCGCAGACCCATCGGTCCCGCTACGGCTTCGCCCATCTGAAGGACGAACGCCGGCTCGATGCCGTCGAAGCCCTGCTGCCCCTGGCGCAGGACGCGGGCATGTCCCTGACTCACCTGGCGTTGGCGTTCGCGATCTCCCACCCGGGGGTGACCTCGGCGATCATCGGACCACGCACGATGGACCAGCTCGAGGACACCCTCGCCGGGGCCGACACTGCGCTCGATGAGCGGATCCT
>DXBY01000094.1 GCA_019116305.1 Candidatus Ruania gallistercoris
CGACCTACTCACCAACACCCTCGGCTGGGGGATGGACTTCACCGACTTCTCCGCCACCCCACTGAGCCGACGGTGGGCCGAGCTGGGGCTCGGTGACGGCCCACCAGGTCCCGCCGAGCAGCTGCCACCCGGTGAGTGGCTGGCCCATGCCGGAACCCTGCCGCTGCAGTACCAGCCGGGACAACGGTGGCTGTACAACACCTCCTCGGTGGTGCTGGGCTTCCTCATCGCCCAGCCCCGAGCGACCCATTTGATTAATCGCCACCACACGCTATCATCGTCATATGACGATGCTAGACCGGGAGTCCGCCACCCCGCTGGCGAACGCGGACGCGTTCGCCGCGCTGTTCCACGCACTGGCCGAGCCCACCCGGCTTGCCCTCCTGCAGCACCTGGCCAGCGGTGAGCACCGGGTGCGGGATCTGGTCGAGCACCTGCACCTGGCGCAGTCCACAGTGAGCAAGCACCTGGCCTGCCTGCGCGACTGCGGCCTCGTCACGCTCCGCCCGGAGGGGCGCGCCTCGTGGTTCGCCCTGGCCGATCCGGCCCGTCTGGAGGAGCTGCTCGGCACAGCTGACGGTTTGCTCGCCGCATCGGGGGCGTCCCTGACGCTCGCCGACCATCGCGATCACGACCACCGCGATCACGACCACCGCGATCACGACCACCGCGATCACGACCAGCTAGAGCCCGGTGATCCCTGATGGCCCACGACCACAGCGGTGCCGGTGCTCCGCGCACGGACCGTACCCGGCTCGCGATCGCCTTCGGGGTCACCGCGCTGATCGTCCTCGCGCAGGCGGTCGGCAGTGTGGTCACCGGCAGCCTCGCGCTGCTCACCGATACCGCCCACGCACTGGCCGATGCCTCCGGGCTGCTGGTCGCCCTGATCGCGGCCAGCTTGATGCTGCGTCCGGCCAGCAACCGCCGGACCTGGGGGTTCGCCCGGATCGAGGTGATCGCCGCGCTCGGTCAGGCCACTCTGCTGCTGGTGGTGGGTCTCTACACCGCGGTCGAAGGTATCGGTCGGCTCACCGCACCGCCACAGGTCCCGGCCACTGAGCTGCTGGTCTTCGGGATCGTCGGCCTGATCGCGAACCTGATCGCGATCATCGTGCTCGCAGGCGGGCGGGGGACGAACCTGAACATGCGGGCTGCGTTCCTGGAGGTGCTCAACGACGCACTCGGCTCCGTCGGGGTGATCGTGGCTGCGGTGGTGATCGCGACCACCGGCTTCTACCGCGCCGATGCCTTCGCCGGGTTGTTCATCGCCGCCCTGATCGTGCCCCGCGCGGTGCGCATCCTGCGTGAGACGCTGCGCATCCTGATGGAGTTCACCCCGCCGGGGGTGGACCTGGACGCGGTCCGGGAGCACCTGCTCGGCCTCGAGCATGTGCGCGAGGTGCACGATCTGCACGCGTCCACCATCGGCACCGGGCTGCCCATCCTGACCGCCCACGTGGTTCTCGACGACGCCTGCTTCGAGTCCGGTCACGCCCCGGAGATCCTCGCCGAGATCCGGTCCTGCGTCACCGGCCACTTCGCCGTCTCCTTCGACCACGCCACCATCCAGCTGGAGACCGCCACAGTCCGGGACCAGGAGCGGGCGGGTGCGGTGCACTCCTGAACGGATGCACACCCCCGCCGCCGCAGCAGACCGCCGGCCGGCGCTCGGGGATACCGCCGGCCGGCGGTGTTCGTGGCTGCGGTCTCGACGACCGGTTCAGCGGATCTGCTCAGGCGACGCCCATCACCCACGGGGCGCAGTGGCCGGTGTTGCCCACGCACACCTGGATCCACACCTGGTAGCCCTCGGGGATGTTGCCGGTGCCGTCCGGGGTGCCGAGGTTGAACTCCGCGCTGCTGCTCGTGCGGAAGGTGTCCCGGTCCACGACGGTGCCGTTGCGGTTGCGGACCTCCACGTTCGCACGGGCCTGGTGACCATCGCTGATGCTGTGCCCGCCGCCTACCGCACTCCGGTCACCCCGAGGGACGAGGTGATCTGCTTCTGGAAGATCAGGAACAGGATCACCAGTGGTGCGAGGGCGATCGTGGTCGCGGCCATCACGAGCGTCCAGTTGCCGGCGTACTGGGTCTGCAGCGCCGCAGTGGCCACGGTGATCACGTTCCACTCCGGCGCCGGGGCGATGATCAGCGGCCACATGAAGTTGTTCCACTGGCTCACCACGGTGATCAGCAGCAGGGTGGCGATGATCGGCTTGTTCATCGGCACCATCACCTGCCACAGCCGCCGCAGCACTCCGGCACCGTCGATCCTGGCAGCGTCCAGCACGTCCGACGGAGTGGACCGGAAGTTCTCCCGGAGCAGGAAGATCGCATACGGCGAGCCGAACATGAACGGCACCACCAGACCGGCAAAGCTGTTCTTCAGCCCGAGCGAGGTCATCATCGAGTACAGCGGGATGATCGTGACCACCACCGGGATCATCAACGTGGCCACGTACACCCAGAACAGGGTGTCCCGGCCCGGGAACTTCAGCTGCGCGAACGCATAGGCGGCCAGGATCGAGGACACCATCTGCCCGACCACCAGCACCGCCACCACCTGCACGGTCACCGCGATCGGCACGATGAAGTTGTACTCCTGGGAGAACAGTGCGGTGAAGTTCTCCCCGGTCACCGGGTCCGGGAGCGCGGTGGGCCAGCTGGTGTTGAACTGGTGGGAGGTCTTGACGGCGGTCATCACCGAGAACACGAACGGCCCGAGCATCAGCAGGGCGCCGGCGAGCAGGAACGCGTAGGTGAGCAGGTTCGCGCCCAGCCGCGAGGCCGCCCACGACGGCGCAGCTCGCCCGCCGCCGCTCCCTCGCCGGGCACGGGGCGCACCTGGGGTGCTCCGTGCCGTGGACACGGAGGTGGTCGGTGTGGGGGTCGGGCGGCTCATGACATGTCGTAGGTGATGCGTCGGCGGAAGTAGCGCTGCTGGATCAGGGTGATCAGCACGAGCACGGCGAACAGCACCACGGCCATCGCTGCCGCGCGGCCGAGGCGCAGGTTCACGAACGCCTCGTCGTAGATCCGGCTGGCGATCACGTCGGTGCGGAACGCCGGTCCGCCGCGGGTCATCGCATAGATCGAGTCGAACACCTGGAACGAGGCGATCACGGAAGTCACGGTGACGAAGAACATCGTCGGCCGAAGCAGCGGCAGCGTGACTGAACGCAGCATGCGGACCCGACCTGCGCCGTCGAGCGTGGCCGCCTCGTAGACCGAGGTGGGGATCTGCTGCAGACCGGCGAGGAAGAACAACGAGATGTACCCCACTGTGGACCAGACCTGCACGAACACCACGGACGGCAGCGCCAGCTGCGGGTCGGTGAGCCATTCCACCCGGCGCCCGAGCAGTGCGTTCACCGCCCCGTAGGAGGGATCCAGCAGCCACTTCCAGACGACCCCCAGGGCGAGTGGTGCACTCACCCAGGGCAGAACGTAGAGCACCCGCAGCCAGGAGGTGCCGGGGAGCCTGCGGTTGATCGCCAGTGCGAGGAGCAGGCCGAGCGCGATCGCCGTCGGGATCGTCAGCACGGTGAACGCAACCGTCACCCCCATCGAGTTCAGGAACTGCCCCGAGGTGAAGATGTGCGCGTAGTTGGCCAGTCCGGCCCAGCGTGGGGTGGAGATCAGGTCCCAGTTGAGGAAGGACAGCGCGAGCACGCCGAGCACCGGGACCAGCAGGAACAGCCCCACCCCGATCAGGCTCGGGGTCAACATGGCGTATGCGGCACGGGCCTCGTGGCGTGCGCGCGCGTTCACTCCGCTGTACCCTCCGTTGCCGATCCTGGCAGGGAGCCTAGCGCTCGATCACTCCTGGGCGGTGAGGAACTCCTCGATGTCCGCGGCCATCTGATCCGGATACTCCCCGTTGATCGCATGCGAGGCGTCGGGGTAGACGTGCACAGTGCCGTCGGTCAGGGCCTGCTCGGCCGTCTCGGTGGCGACCTGCGGGTCGTGCATCACCGACTCGCCAGCGATGAACGCCAGCACCGGCATCTCCAGGGTGCCGAGCTGCTCGGGGCTCAGCTGTTCCGGCTGCGGCAGCTTCATCCGGTAGTGCTGCATCCCGGCCTCGATCATCTGAGCCACCGGCACGTCCTCCACCGGTGCGCCGCCGGCGGTGTAGGAGTTGAAGCTGTCCCGCCAGGCCTTGGGCAGCCACGGGAAAGCCGCAGGGAGTGAACGCACGACAGTGCCCAGCGGGATGTCGTCAAAGACGTGCACCGGATCGATCACGGTGAGGGTCTCGACCCGGTCCGGAAAATGCAGCGCGTGGTTGGCTGCCGTCCAGCCGCCGATGGACAGCCCCATCAGGTGGAACGTCTCCTCGGGCAGCTGGGCGAGGGTTTGATCCAGCCACTCAGCCTTCTCAGCAGAGGAGGTGATCGGGCGTTCCTGCACACTGCGCCCGGGTTCACCGAGCAGATCGATCAGATAGACGTCGCCGACCTCCAGCAGCGAGGGGAGATTGTCCGCCATCACCGGCGACCCGGACGCCGTTCCCGGGAGGAGCACCATCGGGCGTTCAGCGCTTCCCGTCCCCTCGAACCGGTAGACCCGCACGAACCCGTAGTCGGTGCGCACGTCCAGACTCTCCTCCGGTTCCGGCAGTGCCTCGAAGGCTTCGTCGTAGGCGGCCAAATAGCGGTCCTGACCTTCGGCACTGTCCCAGTGGCCCACCGGGGACGGGTTGCGCATCGCGAACGCGATCACCACCACGACCGCGGCGAGGACCGCCAGCACGATCCGGCGGCGACGGCGGCGGCGTCTGCGTCGGGTATCGGTGGTGGCGGGCTCCCCGGGGCCGTTGGAGGTCTGCGAGTCGGTGCTCGGGGCGGGGCTGCCCTCCTGGAGGTCGGGCGGCTCCTGATCGTGCTGCGGGCGATCGAGGGGGGTGCCGGACACCGGCTTGCGTTCGGCGACGGTCTCGCTCCTGCTGGTGCGGGCGGTGTGCATGCGATTCGGCCTTCCTTGTCTAACCGATCGGTCAGTTTTTCCACCGTAGGGTAGTCTCAGCGGTGTGGCAACGGAGAATTCAGCTGACGACGACGGTGGCGGCACGTTCATCGAACGGGCGAGGCGCACGCAGCTGATCGAGGTCACCATCGAGCTGGTGGCGGACGAGGGCTATCGCGGTGCCTCGCTGTCGGCGATCGCCAAGCGGGCCGGCCTCTCCAAGGCGGCGGTGCTCTATCACTTCGCGAGCAAGGACGCCCTGGTGCACGCAGCGCACGAGCACACGCTCACCGAGCTGGTCGCCGCCGTCCGACGTGCCCTGGAGCAGGCCGCACCGGTGGACGGGCCCGCCGCCTACGTCCGCGCGATGATCGGCCACCTGCGCGAACACCCTCGGCACACCCGGATGCTGATCGAGGCGATGAGCAACGGTTTCGGCGAGCACGGCGCCGCTGAACGCTGGCAGGCGCTGGCGCAGATCCTCGATACCGCCTGGCCGGGGCGCTTCGCAGACAGCCGGACGATGGCGGTGATCATCGGGGGAGGGATCGATGCCATCGTCAATGAGAGCCTGCAGGATCCTGGCTACGACACTGCGGCGGCGGCTGAGCAGCTGATCGCCATGATCGCGGCGCCGAACTAGCGACCCTGGCTGTGGTACCACTCCCGGGCCGCTCGCGACCAGAGCAGGATGAACGCCGTCACCAACCAGGCTGTGATGCCGAGCTTCAGCAGGATCGTCTGGCCCGGTGATCCGGCGGACAGGATCGGCAGGACCAGGACGAAGAGGCCGAGAGCGGCAGTCCCGGTCAGCGCAATGAGGGTGTCTCTCGAACCGCGGAAGGTGACTGTGGTGAGCACCAGGAGCACGGCGCCGAAGGCGGCGATGATCAGGCCGAGGTGCAGGCCCAGGCCCAGGAGGAAACGGGTCGAGTCCGGTTTCAGGTACTCCGCGAAGTCGGACCACATCGTCCAGAGGCCGGTGTACACCCCGGC
>DXBY01000095.1 GCA_019116305.1 Candidatus Ruania gallistercoris
TCGAGGGCGACACCGACCCGGGGGAGTGCCCGGACACCCGAGAAACGGTCATCATCGATGGTGTCGACACCGGCGTGGCCAATGCCGACCTCGGCGACGGCTGCACGATCAACGACCGGATCGACGAGGGCAGTGACTACGCGAGCCACGGGGCGTTCGTCCGGCACGTTGGAGCCATCGTCCAGCCCCTCGCCGACGACGGGGTGATCACCCCGCGTGACGCCGGCGCGATCCTCCGTGCGGCGGCCGACTCGGAGATCGGCGCGTAACCCAGTAGACGGTCGGAGGCAAGCTGCGGGATCGGAAGCAAGGTAGAACCTGCTTCCGATCCCGCCACTTGCCTCCGATGTGCCCGCGGGACCGGAGGCGCGCGTGAAGGGGGGGGGCGGTCACCGCGGTACGTGCACCAGCGTCTTGATCTCGCCGGCGCGCCGACGTGCCGACCGTAGCGCACCGGGAACGTCCACCAGGCCGATGGTGTCGGTGAGCCAGCGCCGGAACAGGTCAGGGTTGCCGCCGAGGGCCGCCACAGCACTGGGGAACTCGCCGGCGCTGTTTCGGCAGCCGACGACGTTCAGCTCCTTGCGGGAGAACGCCACGACCGGTACCTGGAGCGCATCTGTCGACACACCGACGATGCCGATCGTGCCGGTGTGTACCACGAGTTCGAAGGCGGTGCGAACGGCCGCGGCCGAACCGGTGGCATCGAGCACCACGCGCGGTCCTTCGCCGCCGCTCCACTCGAGCGCCCGGGCGATGGCCTCCGATGTGCTCGCGTCGATCACGGCTGAGGCGCCCGTGGCAGTGGCGACTCGCAGGCGTTCCGGGCTTCGGTCGATGACCAGGGCAGCAGCGCCGCGCTGCACGGTGGCGTGTGCGACCGAGAGCCCGATCGGTCCGGCGCCGAGGATGACCACACGATCGTCTCGGCGAACGTCGGCTCGGCCTACCGCATGCAGACCGACAGCCACGGGCTCGGCGAGAGCGGCGACGTCCAGCGGCAGCGCGTGGGCATCATGGGTCGCAGCCGCGTCCACCACCACCTGCTCCTGGAGCGAGCCGTCAGTGTGGACGCCGAGCACCTCGATATCCGGGCAGGCGTTCGGCGAACCGTTGCGACACGGAGTGCAGCTGCCACATCCTCGCACCGGGTCGACCACGACCTGGCGTCCCGGTGACAGCCAGGGCGGACAGTCGGGCCCCACTGCCGCTACCCGACCGGAGAACTCGTGTCCCTGGACTCGCGGGTAGGCGAGGTAGGGGTGGCTGCCACTGAAGATCGCGCGGTCGCTGGCGCACAGACCGACGTAGGACACGTCAATGGCGACTTCACCGCTCCGCGGCCACGGCGGCGGCCGATGCTCCAGCTCCGCCTGTCCCGGTCCGAGGGTTCGCAGGGCCCGGATCACGGCCGCTCCGTTCCTCCTGGTGGCGGTGTGGCTGCGGCGCCCACGGTGTTGCGGTAGGCGATCGAGGAGTCGATCAGGTGGTCGTGCATCGCCGCCACAGCAGCCCCGGGATCGCCGGCCTCGATAGCATCGATGATGCGCCGGTGCTCGGCGAGCGTGGCATCCACGCGGTCAGGGTCGCCGAGAGTGGCGCGCCGGATGTGCAGGAGCACCTCGGCGAGCGAATCGACGAGAACCAGGTAGAGCTCGTTGTTGGTCGCCTCGGCGATCGCGCGGTGAAACGCTACGTCGGCGCGCGAGGCATCCTCCGGCGCCTGGCGATACTGTGCGAGAGAGTCGCAGGCGCTGCGGATCTGCGCGATCTGCTCTGGCGTACCGCGTTCTGCGGCCAACCGGACCGTGCTCAGCTCCAGCGTCTCACGCACCTCAGAGATCTTGTGTGGCTCGATGTCACCGTGTAGCGAGATGTAGGTCTCCAGCGACTCGCTGATGCCTTCGTGGCTGGGGCTGGCGACCCGCGGCGCGCCCCCGGTGGAGGCGTCGAGCACGCGTTTGGCCACGAGGTGCCGGATCGCTTCCCGGATCACGGTACGGGAGACGCCGAACTGGTCGCAGAGCTCTCGTTCAGTGGGGATCTTGCTCCCCGGGGTCAGCCCCGCTTCGCGGATCGCGGTGACGAGCTGGACGCTCACGGCTTCGTAGAGCCGCGGCGCGCGATTGATCGCGGAAAGCGACAGCGACTCACTCATCGTGATGCAGACCTCCGACAGTTCAGTGTGCGGTCAGTACACTCCGGTACGGCGCACCCAGGAGCGCGCCCAGTCCATGCTCTCATCCGCCCACGCGGCCTCCTGGTCGATAGTGGTCTCGATCGAGTCTGCGAACGGTGTCCACAGCTCGATCACCGCGGTGGGTTCGCGGCCGTTCCCGATCAGACGCTGCAGGACGGCCGCCGCGTCCAGCCGGCCGCGCCCTAGTGGCCGACCAACGATCTCGAAGCCCATCTGGTGTTCGGCGCGCAGCACGTCGAAGTCCTTGAGGTGGACGTTCACAGTGTGCGGGGCGAGCGCCTCGATCACCACATCGGGGCCTTCCAGGGCGCCGAAGGAGTTGACCGTGTCCAGGCATATGCCGACCCAGTCGCCGCAGCGCTCGACGATGTCGACCAGCTCCGCCACGGTGAACCGGTCGTGGTTCTCAATCGCCAGCACGAGGCCGGCCGACCGGTAGTCCGGCTCCACCTCGGACAATCGCTGCACCACCTCGCTCGGTGACGGACGGTCCTGACCCTCATCGATCACCACCCGCACGAACGGTGCACCGAAGAGCACGGCAATGTCGGCGTACCGGCGCAGGCGTGCGGTGTCGATACCCCGGGTGCCCACCTCCACAGCGACATTGAGCCGCTTCGCCTGCTGGACGAGCCCGATGAGATCTTCACCGAGGGCGTGCAGCGGGAGGTTGTCGCCGAACTGCACCAGTCCCCACCCAGACCGCGCGGTCCGGTCCAGCAGTGCGGCGGCGGTCAGTGGCTGCGCCGGGGGTGGAAAGCCGGGAACGCCGATCGCCCACGTGTAGGTGTAGCTGGACAGCCCGATCCGCACGGTCAGGCCCCGCCGGTGATCGCACGCAAGCTGGCCTGCAGGTTCTCCTCGTCGAAGATCGCGTGCCAGTCGTCCCGGAAGAGCTGTTCCTTGGACTGCTCCAGGGCGAGCGCGGCGCCCTCGGAGAGTCGCCAGTCGAGCTGGTCGAAGATGATGGCGATGCCGATCTGCAGGTGGCCCATGAGGAAGTCCCGGGTTGCGTTCTCGGGCACACCCTGCGCGATCACGCGATCCATCCCCTCCTTGATGAGGGCGATGCACCCGTTGGTGAGGGTCTCGGTGAGGGCGGGCTCGAGCATGGCCATCTGGTGCACTGTGATCCGGTGGCAGTCCGTGACCGGGGCGAACATGTCCTGGGCAAGCTTCTCCACCTCGGCGGCCGCCTTCTCGCTGCCCCACGCCTTCGCGAAGACCAGTGACTGTCTGGCCAGGCCGCCGCCCCAGTAGTCACGGCGCGCTTCACCGTCGTCCTCGCCGAGGAGGCTGTACAGCGGGGGATGGGTGGGGTGCACCACGAAACAGTTGAGCTCGGGCACCTCAGCCACCCGCCCGGAGGCGATCACTGCCGGGTCGAGAAACAGGATGCTCGTACCGGCCCTCAGGGTCGGCAGGACCTCAGCCGCCACTTGCCGGGAGATCCTGTCCGGGATCGCGAACACCACTACGTCGGCGGCAGCCAGCCCATCCTCCGCAGCGCTGATCTGTCCGCCGGCTTCCTCGATCAGGGTGCGGCCGTGGTCGCTGCGTTCGATCAGGTGCAGCCGGTAGTTCGGGTTCCCGTGCAGGCCCCGCGTGATGCGCCGGCCCATGTTGCCGCCGGCTCCGAGGATTGCCACATCCATCATGTCAGTCGTCCTTTCGATCATCGGTCAGCTCGTCCTCTCGGTCGCGGCGGAGGCGGGCGGTCCTACCCGACCGCTACGGAAGATCGCCATGGTCAGCACGGCCGACATCAGCAGCATCCCGCCGACCACGAACATCGGGACGACGTAGCCACCGGACAGTTCCCTCAGCCAGCCGGTCACGTAACCGGCGCTGAAGCCCGCCAGGTTCCCGACGGTGTTGATCAGTGCGACTCCGGCTGCTGCGGCGGCGCCGGTGAGGAACTGTGTCGGCAGGGTCCAGAAGTTTGGCATCGCCGAGAAGATGCAGACAGCGGTGACGGTAATGGCGAACATCGTGGCCATCGGTGAGCCGGCGAACAGCGCGAGTGGAACGCTGACGGCACCGAGCATCGACGGGGCCCAGATGTGCCAGGAGCGCACGCCGCGTCGCGTCGCGTCGGCGCACCAGAAGTACAGTGCCACCGCTGCCGGTAGATACGGCACCGCGGTGAGTAGACCCTCCTGGAGCACGCCGAACTCCGCGCCGTACTGGACCTGGAACCCGTCGATGATGGAGGGGAGGAAGAAGGCTAGAGCGTACATGCCATAGATCAGGCCGAAGATGATCAGGGCGAGGGTCCAGACCTTGCCGTTCCTGAAGACGGCGCCCACCCCCTGGTGTGGATGAGCGGTCTCCTTGTGCTGGTGTTCGGTCTCCAACTCGCTGGTCAGCCACTCGCGTTCCCTGCGGGTGAGCCAGCGGGCATCGGCAGGTCCGTCGTCCAGGTAGAACCAAGCGATGATGCCCACGAGGATCGCCGGGATTGCGACGCCGAAGAACATCAGGCGCCACCCCTCCAGTCCCCAGAGCAGCCCGCGCTGGTTGATCAGGACACTGGCGAGCGGCGCACCGATCACTGTGGTCAACGGTTGGGCCAGGAAGAACAAGGAGATCACGCGGGGGCGGTACCGGGCCGGTACCCACAGGCTCAGGAACAGGATGGCGCCCGGGAAGAAGCCGGCTTCGGCGACTCCGAGCAGGAACCGCAGTACGTAGAGTCCGGTGGCGTTCTGCACCCAGGTGAACAGGATCGCCACGATCCCCCAGGTGACCATGATGCGGGAGAGCCACCGCCGGGCGCCGAACCGGTGCAGGGCGAGGTTGCTCGGCACTTCCAGGAGGATGTAGCCGATGAAGAACACGCCCGAGGCGAACCCGAACTGAGCGGCGGTCAGCGCCAGATCGTCATTCATGCCGTTCGGCCCGGCGAAGGAGATCGCCGTGCGGTCGAGGTAGTTGATGAAGAACATCAACGCAACGAACGGAACGATGCGCCAAGCGACCTTGCGGACGGCGCTCCGTTCGACATCGGTCGTAGCCGGGGAGGTCATGGTGCACTCCGTCGTGTCGAGAACAGGACAAATGAATACAATCACACGGTATTTCGTATGACAAACGAGAGAGGGGGCGGCTGGGGATGAGTGGGACCTGGTGCCGGACGAGCTCAGCCGCGAGGAAGTGGCCTGACCGCGCGCACGCGGAGTCGTCCCAGGTCGCGGCGGACACACGTTCCGGTCGCCGACACAGGGTCCAACCTGTGTCGGCGAC
>DXBY01000014.1 GCA_019116305.1 Candidatus Ruania gallistercoris
CACCTGGGCATCGGCTCCGGCTCGCACGCCGAACAGACCGGGAAGATGCTCATCGGTCTCGAATCCGCCCTCGCCGAGGCCGAACCGGACTGGGTGCTGGTCTACGGCGACACCAACTCCACGCTGGCCGCCGCCGTGGCCGCAGTGAAGCTCCAGCTGCCGCTGGCGCACCTGGAGGCCGGACTGCGCTCGTTCAACCGGCGGATGCCGGAGGAGCACAACCGGGTGCTTACCGACCATGCAGCGGACGTGCTGCTCGCCCCCACCCAGGTGGCGGCGGACCACCTGGCGAACGAGGGGCTGTCCGCACGTACCCAGGTGGTCGGCGATGTGATGACCGATGTGCTGCACCAGGTGGCCGCCGCCGTCGGTGACCGGATTCCCGAAGCAGTCAGCGCCGCCGGCCTCGCACCCGGTGAGTACTCGATCGCCACCATCCACCGGGCGGAGAACACCGACGACACCGCCCGGCTGGAGGCGGTCCTGGACGGGCTGGCAGCTGTGGACCACCCGGTGCTGCTGCTCGCTCATCCCCGGCTGCGTGCGAGAGGGGCCACCCTCGAGCGGGGCAACATCCGGGTGGCCGACCCGCTCGGCTACCCGGACCTGATCGCCGCCGCAGCCCAGGCGCGCGGAGTGATCACCGACTCCGGTGGGCTGCAGAAGGAGGCGTTCGAGCTGCGCACACCGTGCACCACCGTGCGCACCGAGACCGAGTGGGTGGAGACGGTGCAGCTGGGTTGGAACATACTGGCCGAGCCTGCTGACATCCCCGCCGCGGCCAGCCGCCCGACCCCCGAGCCGACCACCGCCACCCCCTACGGCGACGGGAACGCCGCCAAGCGGGTGTTGAGCGTGCTCGCGGCCTCCTGATGAGCACCACGGACTGGCGGCAGGTGGACCGTGCTGAGCTGCTCGAACTCAGCGGCGGGGACCCGTTCCTGCGCTGGGTCACCGACGATCGCCTGCTGGCGATCGCCGGCCCGGCCGGCTGGGCGTGGCTGCACCCGTGGCGGCCGGGCGGGCGGCACTGGGGTGGGGCGTTCATCGGCCCCGATCACGACGGCGGAGCGCTGGCCGGGTCTGCGCTGTCCCGTCTGATCCTGCTCGCCCAGGCAGACGGGGTCGCCCCCGAGTGGTTCTCCACCACCGATGGCGGGGCCCTGCGCCTGCCGGCAGGGTGGGAGCAGGCCGGAGTGGGTGAGTGGGACTTCATGTGGACCGAGGAGGCCCGCGAGCCCACGCCCACCGGCCTGGACTTCATCGAGCTGGACGACACCGCCGATGCCGCCGAGCTCGAGAGGTTCGGGCGGGCCCACAACGCCGCCTTCGAAGGGTTTCCCGGATGGGACTATGCCCTGCTCTGGCTCGGTGTCCGCCGGCGCGGTGAGCTGGTGGCCATCGGGGCGCTGCACGCCCTGGGCGCCGGAACACCGCACCTGGCCGGGATCGTCACCCACACTGACTGTCGCGGGCAGGGCCTGGGAGAGGCCATGGTGACCGAACTGACCAGGCGAGCGATCGCCGTCGCCGGGGTGAGCACCCTGGGCGTGACGCACACGAACACTGCCGCCCTCCGGTTGTATCAGCGCCTCGGCTACCGGACCGCGCACCTGTTCCGCACCGTGGACCTGACCCGCTGAACCTCAGCGCCGGGCGCGTTCGGCGAGCGCGGCCACCGGCTCGGACCAGCCGGCCACCTGTTCCTCAGCGCAGAGCACCCCAGCGGCGCGGTCGGCCGCCTGCTTGGCCGCTGCCACGCCGTCGGTGGTGAGCCCGTCCACAGCGGCCGCGAACGCCTGCGGGGTGAAGTCCTCGGCCACGGTGCCGAGGTGGTGCTCGATGACCAGGCCGGCCATCTCCGGGCTGGGCCCGACCAGCAGGGCGAGCCTGGCCTGGACGAAGTCAAAGAACTTGTTCGGCAGCGCCCAGCGGAAGTTGAACGAGACCGGTGGCAGCGAATACACCCCCACGTCGTAGCTGTTCAGCGTGGGCACCACCTGGTCGGTGGGCACCGGGTCGTGGATCCGGATCGCCGGGTGATCGGCGTAGCGGCGGCGCAGGCTGGGCACGTAGTCGTCGCCCTGGTCGATCAGGTACAGGTCCAACGTGGCACCGGAGGTGACCAGGTCCATCGCGGTGAGCATCACCTCCAGCCGGGTGGCGACCCCGTTGCCGGCGTGCACCAGCCGCAGCGGGTCGCCGACCGGGGTGGGGCTCAGGTCGCTGCGGTGGTGCGGGGCGTTCATCACCACCCCGGCCTCGAGGCCGAACTCGCGCCGGTACTCCTGCGCGATCCCCCGCCCGACGGTGGTGACCGAGTCCGCGCGGATGCCATACGTGCGCACCAGCCAGCGGTAGTAGGGCGCCACGAAGTACCGCCAGCGGCGCAGCTCCTCGTTCTGCCGCGGGTGGTACTCGTGCAGGTCGGCGTGCACGCCGCCGCGGGGGGCCAGGTCCAGGGCGAGCGGCACGGTGTCGATGTCGTCGGCGAGCACCACGTCGTAGCGACCCGCGCGCCCGGCGAGCAGCTCCGTGGCGGCGCGCACTACCGGAGCGGTGCGGTAGGCGGCCCGGTACTGGCGCAGGATGAGCAGCCGCCGGTCCTTGTGCCAGCTGACCGCCTCCTCCGGCAGCTGCAGGTGCTCGACCACGCCTTCCGGTGCCGGGCCGTAGCCCAGGGTGCTGACGGCATAGCCCTCCTGCTGGAACAACCGGATCTGGCGCAACACCCGGGCATCCGAGCGCAGCGGACTGAACGCAGCGATCAGCAGGCTGGGCACCTCAGCCACGGCGACCTCGCAGCACCCGGCGGTACAGACCGACCAGGTGCTCGGCCTCGTGCTCCCAGGTGAGCTCGGCGGCAGCCGCGCGGGCCGCAGCCCGGTAGCTGCTGGGGTCGGTGAGCACCTGCTCGATCGCCGCGGCCAGCTCCTGGGGGGTGCCGGCGTCGAAGACCTCACCCACCCCGTACTGGCGCACGATCGCAGCGGTGTCCGGCAGGTCGGCGGCCACGATCGGCAGCCCGGCGTGGATGGACTCGAACAGCTTGTTCGGTAGCGAGTACCGGTAGGACAGGCAGATCGGGCGCACGTACACCACGGCGGCGTCGGCATCGGCGAGGGTCTGCGGGACCTGCGCCGAGGGCACGCTGCCGGCCAGGTGCACCCGCTCGGCCACCCCCGCCTCCCGGGCGCGGCGGAGCAGCCCGGCGGTGTAGGTGGCATCGCCGTAGCCGAGCAGCACCAGGTGCACATCCGCGGGGAGCAGGGCGACGGCGTCCACCGTCTCCTCCAGGCCTCGTCCGGTGGTGATGCCGCCGGTGTAGGAGACGATCTTGTCCGCCGGGCCCAGTCCGGTGAGCTCACGTAGTCGGCCCAGGGCCGGGTCGGGGACAGTACGTGCCGTGGGGATGTTCCGCACCAGGGTGGGACGTACGGGCAGGCGGTAGGTGCGCTGCAGCCAGTCGGCGATCGAGGGCGAGACGGTGATCACCCCGCCGGCGCGGCGGATGCCGAGGCGCTCGATGACCGCCTCGACGGCCGGGGCAAGCCACCGGTCGGTGCGGATGTTCCGCCGCCGCCACAGCTCGTGCGAGTCGTAGACGATCCGGGCGCGAGTGCGGGCGCAGATCAGCAGCGCGGGGACCAGGGCGTTGGCATCGTTGGCGTGCACCACGTCCGGGGCGAGCCGGCGGCCCTCGCGCACGGCGCCGATCCACCAGTAGGTCAGCCGGGCGGTCTGGTAGAGGCGCATCCAGGCGTCGGCGGCGAAGGCGGTGGCCCGGGCGGTGGGGGTGGGGCTGGGCGATGCCGGCGCGGTCGCGCTCGGAGCCGCCTCTGGCGCTGCTGGTGCGTCGCCGGCGGTGGTGGGCGAGGCTCCACCGAGTCCCCGCTCTCCCCCAGTACCTCCGGACCCGGTGACCTCCTCCTGCCCGCCCGGCGCTCCGCCGTCGGCCGTGGACGTGGCCAGCGGCTTCCCGGTGACCACATCCTTACCGCGCAGCCGCCGCCAGAGGCGGGTGAGCCGGGGCAGCATCCGGGTTAGCACCAGGTCCGGGGCACGGTGCACCTCGGTCTCGCCCACGTACCCGATCCCCGCCGGGTGGCCGGCCAGGTCCCGGGCGGAGGCGACGATCCGGGCATCGGCTCCCGCGGCGCGCAGGGTGGCGGTGGTCTTCAGCACCCGGGAGTCGGTGCTGGCGTCGTTGTAGACCAGGGAGACCACCCGGGGGCCGCGGCCGCGGTGGGTGGGCAGCTGCGGGATGCTCATCGTGGGTCCTCCGGAGCGTTGCCCGGGTTGTCAAGGTCGGCATCGGTGACCAGTCCGGCGAGCGCGGCCTGCTGAGCAAAGTCGGGTTCGGCGGCCACCACCTCATCGAAGCTGCCGTGGGCCACCAGCTCACCGTCGCGCATGAAGCAGACGATGTCGGAGTGCCGGATGGTGGCCAGCCTGTGGGCGACCACCACGATCGTCACCTCGCCGGTGAGCTCGGCGATCGCCGTGGTCACCGCCGCCTCGGTGGAGGTGTCCAGGGCGGAGGTGGCCTCGTCCATCACCAGCACCAGCGGGTCGGTGTACAGCGCGCGGGCGATGCCCAGGCGTTGCCGCTGACCGCCGGACAGGGCCAACCCCCGCTCCCCGATCCGGGCGTGGATGCCACCGGGCCGGGCCTCGACCACGTCGAGCAGCTGGGCGCGGGCCAGCGCGCGGCGCACCCGCTCCTCGTCCACGTGCTCGGCATCCCAGCTCAGTGCGACGTTCTGGGCGATCGTGGAGTCGAACAGGGACACCTCCTGGGGCACATAACCCACCCGGGAGCGCCAGTCCGCCAGCACCCGGCTCATCGGCACCTCGCCGACCAGGATCTGCCCGTCGGTAGGTTCGAGCAGACCGAGGAGCAGGTCCACTAGCGTGGACTTCCCGGACCCGGAGGCCCCGACCAGGGCCAGTGACGTGCCGAGCGGGAGGTCGAAGGAGACCTGGTGCACGGCGTGCTCGTCGCTGCCCGGATAAGCGAAGGTGACGTCCTGCACGTGCACGCTGCGGACGCCGTCGGGAATCGGCTCGGTGGCGACCTGGGCCTCCTCGGCCGAGCGCTGCTCCCCCTTGCGGATCTCGTCCAGCACCTGCTGAGCGAACGGCATCGACGCCCCAGTCTGCGCCATGATCGACTGGAACCGGGTGAGCGAGGGCACGATCCGGAAGCCTGCGACGGCGAAGAGGGCCACTGCGCTCAAGGCACCGGCTGTCTCGTTCTGCAGGTATCCGACCGCCGCACCGAGCGCGAGGCCGCCGATCAGTCCGGCTTCGAGCACATACCGCGGGATCACGCCGAGGAAGGACATGTTCGCCCGGGCGCGGGAAGAGATCCGTCGCTCGGCGCGGACCACCTGGGCCACCTCGGGGCCCTTGCCGCGCAGCGTGATCTCCTTCAGCGAGTGCACCATCTCGCTCACCAGGCGCACCGAGCGGGTGGAGTGCTCCCGGTTGGTGCGACCGGCACGCACCGCCTTGCGCAGCACCCACAGGTAGAGCACGGCGCCGATCAGCCCGAAGTAGACGATCGCTACGCCGGCGATCAGTGGTTCGGCCACGATCAGTACCGCGAGCACGGCGACGAAGGTGAAGATCTCCCCGGACAGCATCGCCGAGGGGATGATCACCCCGGTGACGGTGGTGGCCACGCCCACGTCGGTGGAGCGGACCAGGTCGGTGGAGTTGCGACCCAGCCGGTCGGTCCACGGGGAGCGGAAGAACGCGTCCAGCAGCTGGATGCCGAGCTCCTGCTCGAAGACGGCGAACCGCCTGGTGGCCAGCCACTGCAGGACGATCGCCAGTACGCTCTTGGCCACGATCAGGGCGCCCACGCCAGCGAGCAGGTAGGGCACCTGGTCGGCGGCGATCTCACCGATCACCGGCAGGTTCAGCGGTTGGCCCGACAGCAGCGGGGAGAGGGTGAGGGCGAGCAGACCGAGGGCCGCCACGTCCAGGATCGCCAGCGCACCCGAGGCGACGGCGAACGCGATGATGAACCGGCTGGCGCCGCGGGGCAGCACACCGAGCAGGGCGCGCATCATCTGCCACAGCGCGCCCATCTGTTCACCTCCGCGGTTGGTCGGCGGCCGGCCCGGTGCTGGGCGCGGCCTCGGCTAAACCCTATGTCCCGGTCGGGCGGGGGCGGGCCCAGGCGCGCCCCAATCCGTGGCCCCGAAGGATGCACCATTCACCCCGCGCAGCGCCGAGCCGTCAGCCCGGCAGGGTGTATTCGACTCACACCCACCACAACTGACGGGCC
>DXBY01000096.1 GCA_019116305.1 Candidatus Ruania gallistercoris
TGCCTGGTCACCGACACCGCATACGAGAACACCTGGGCGGTGAACAACGGTGGCGAGGGGATCTTCTCCGAGGACGGTCGATCATTCGCCCTGGCCGACCCCGAAGGGGTGGAGGCGCTGCAGTGGGCGGCCGACCTGGCCCTGGTGCACGAGGTGGCGCCGCCGTGGGCCGAAGTCTCCGGCGACGATTCCGAACAGCAGCTCTTCGTCGGCGGCCGGGTCGCGATGTTGTTCTCCTCGATGTCCGTCTCCGGATATCTGAGCGAGAACGTGACCGAGTTCGAATGGGACATCGCCCCGGTGCCGGCTAACGTGAACCAGTACAGCGAGTCCTCGATGGCGCTGATGGTGATTCCCACGGCAGCGGGCAACCCGGACGGCGCGTGGGAGTTCCTCAAGTACATCACTGGGCCCGACGGCGGGCAGGCGATCGCCGAACACCGGGTGGGCGTGCCGTTGAGCCGTACCGCTGCCGAGGCGCTCACCCCGGGAGATGTCGGCCCAGCGAACATTCAGCTGTTCACCGAAGCGGCCAACAACAACCAGAGTGTGCACTCCACCACAGCCACGGCTGCGGCGGTGGCGATCTACCGACCCGAGCTGGAACGAGCACTGATCGGTGAGATCACGGTGGAGGAGGCACTGACCGGCGCCCGGGACCAGGTGGAAGCGGCGCTGGCGTGAGTGTCGCCGGACCAACTGCGGCCGGGCGACCGGTCCGCACCCAGCGGAGGAGGCTAGGCCGGGCCGAGCTCGCCGGCTGGCTGTTCATCGCCCCGCTGATGTTCGGCATCCTGGCGTTCCAGCTGGTGCCGATCGTGGTCTCGATCGCTGCCTCGTTCACTGACTGGGACGGCATCACCCCGCCGCAACTCGTGGGAGCGGACAACTACACCGGTCTCGCCCAGGACCCGCTGTTCTGGACCACGTTACGCAACACCGTCCTGTTCACCCTGGGCGTCATCCCGCTAACGACCGTGGGCGCACTGGTCCTGGCCGTGCTCTGCCAGGGCAAGTCACGGGTGTCCAACGTGGTGTTCCGGACGGCGTACTTCACCCCGTATGTCACGTCGATCGTGGCGATCGGGCTGGTCTGGGGCAAGCTGCTCGCACCCAGCGGCTTCCTGAACAGCAGCCTGGCGCTGGTGGGGATCGAGGGAGCCAACTGGCTCACCGATGCCAACTGGGCCTTGCTCGCCGTCATCGTGATCTCCGCCTGGCAGGGCATCGGCTACCCGATGATCATCCTGCTCGGCGGGCTGCAGGGCATCGACGACTCGATCCAGGAGGCCGCCCGGATCGACGGCGCCGGCTCGGGGCGGCGCTTCTTCTCGATCACGTTGCCTCTGCTGACCCCGCAGATCTTCTTCGTGCTGGTGACCCAGTTCATCACCTCGTTCCAGGTGTTCGGCCTGATCTTCGTGCTCACCAGCGGCGGGCCCGGGAACGCCACGAACGTCTACATCTACTACCTGTACCAGAACGCCTTCACGTTCGGGCAGCTCGGCTACGCCTCGGCGATGGCCTGGATCCTGTTCATCATCATCGGCGCGGTCACGTTCCTTCAGCTGCGGCTGCAGAAGCGCTGGGTCTTCTACAACTGATCGGAGGCAGTCGTGACGCACACCCTGACAGCGGATCCGCAGGCGGTTCGCGAGCAGTCCCGGCCGCCGCGTTCGCGGCGGACCGGTCCGCGCGGTGGCCGGCCCCTCGCCATGGCCGGGCGCGGCGGCAAGCTGGTGCTGATGACCATGCTGGCGATCAGCTTCCTCACGCCGTTGACCTGGATGGTCTCGGCCTCGCTGAAGACCGAGCAGGACATCGCGGAGAACCCGATGGGGTTCATCCCGCAGACGTGGGAGTGGCAGAACTATGCCGCAGCGTTCGAGTCCATCCGGCCGTTCTTCATCAACAGCGCGATGCTCGCCGCCATCAACGTGGTGGGCGTGCTGGTGATCGGCTCGATCGCTGGCTATGCGTTCGGGAGGCTCACCTTCCGAGGCCGTGACCTCGCCTTCTCGCTGGTGTTGGCGACGGCGATCATCCCCGGGATCGTGCTGATCATCCCGCAGTACATCATCTTTCAGCAGATCGGCTGGGTGGACACGTTCTACCCGTTGTGGGTGCCGCGGGTGCTCACTCCGGTGTTCGGCACATTCTTGCTCCGGCAGGCGTTCATGACGCTGCCCAAGGAGCTCGAGGAGGCGGCCAAGCTCGACGGTCTGAACACCTTCGGGATCTACGCGCGGATCATGCTGCCGCAGGTGAAGCCTGCGCTGGCCGCCGTGGGGGTGTTCACGTTCGTGGAGTCGTGGAACGACCTGTTCGGGCCGTTGATCTTCATCAACTCCACCCAGCGGCAGACCCTGCCGATCGCCTTGGCGCAGTTCCAGGGTGAGTTCTTCTCCACCACCAACCTGCTGATGGCCGCCTCGGCGATCACCGTGGTGCCGGTAATCGTGATCTACCTGATCGCACAGAAGTATTTCGTGCAGGGGATCGCCACCAGCGGGCTGAAGTAAGCCACTCTCCGTTCTGTTCCACATCCGTGCCGGCCAGCACCTGCTGCCCGCGCACCCAACCAAGTTAGGACACCGATGACCACCGACCAACCGTGGTACCGCACGAGCCGGCGCTGGGGGCAGACCAACCTGGTGGAGATCGACCCGGACCGATACGACGACGCCTGGTGGCGCCACTACTGGCGAGAGACCAGGATCGACGGCGTTATCGTCAACGCCGGCGGCATCGTGGCGTACTACCCGTCCGGGTTCGAGCTGCACCACCGCGCGGTGAACATTTCCGAGGAGAACGACCTCTACGGCCGCATCGTGGCCTCCGCCCGGGAGGAAGGGCTGGCGGTGGTGGCCCGGATGGACTCCAACCGGGTGGCCGAAGATTTCTTCCGGGCTCACCCGGAGTGGATGGCCCGCGACGCCGACGGTGAGCCGTACCGCGCCGCCGACAAGTGGATCACCTGTGTGAACAGTGACTACTACAACGACTACCTGCTCGAGGTGCTCGGCGAGATCACCCGCCGCTCCGCCCCGGACGGGTTCGCGGACAACAGCTGGGCCGGGCTGCCCCGGCGGCACATCTGCTACTGCGAGAACTGCGCACGCCTGTTTCGGGACACCAAGGGCCGGGATCTGCCGGTCGGCACCGACTGGGACGATGCCACCTACCGGGAGTGGGTGCGGTGGAACTATGACAGGCGCGTGGAGATCTGGGAGCTCAACAACAAGGCGACCCAGGCAGCCGGCGGTGAGCATTGCATCTGGATGGGCATGCTCAGCGGCGACCAGAAGCACGCGGCGGAGCGGTTCAACGACCAACGCCGGATCCTGCGCGGCTCGCCGTTCGCCATGCTCGACCACCAGTTCCGGTGGCTGGGGGAGAGCTTCCACCAGAACGCTGAGGCGGGCAAGCGGATCCACGAGCTGGTCGGCTGGGATGCGCTGATGCCGGAGAGCACCCCGATGTACAGCCTGGGTCGGCCCGCGTTCCGGCTCGCGGCGATGCCCAAGGCCGAGGCGCAGCTGTGGTCCGCGAACGGGTTCGCCGGCGGTATCCAGCCGTGGTGGCACCACATCGGCGCCTTCCACGAGGACCGCCGCCAGTACCAGACCGCCCCCGCGATCTTCCAGTGGCACCAGGAGAACGAAGACGTGCTCTTCAACCGGACGCCGGTGGCCGACGTCGGTGTGGTGTGGTCCAGCGAGAACACCGACTTCTTCGGCCGGGACCGGGCCGAGCAGCGAACCGCGAGCCCCTACCGGGGCGCGATCACCTCGCTGGTGGAGGCCGGGCTCACCTACGTACCGGTGCATGCCGACGACGTGCACGCCGCGATCGGCCGGTTCTCGGTGCTCCTGCTGCCGAACGTGGGGGCGCTGAGCGCCGACCAGCTGGCCGCAGTGCGCGAGTTCCACGGTGCCGGCGGATCGGTGGTGGCCACGGGGGAGACCTCGCTGTACGACGAGGACGGTGAGCCCCGCGAGGACTTCGGCCTGGCCGACTTGCTCGGCGTCTCTGCCGAACAGGGCAGCCACGGCCGCTGGGACGGAACCGATCCGAATATCGAGACTGCCGCCAACCACACCTATCTGCGGTTGCTGCCGGCACGGAACAGCGGTGGTGGCGGGATAGACGCCCGCGCGCCGCGGCCGGAGCGGCACGAGGCCCTGGCTGGGTTCGGCGAGACCGACATCGTTCCGTTCGGTGGCTACCTGCGCCAGGCCCGGGTGCACGAGGGCTTCGCGACGGTGGCTACCTTCATCCCACGGTTCCCGATCTATCCGCCGGAGACCGCCTGGATGCACACGCCGGAGACAGACATCCCGGCTGTGGTGGCCGGTGAACGCGGTGGGGCGCGTACCGCGATGGTGCTCGCTGACCTGGACCGCTGCGCGGACCGCGACCAGCAGCCCGATGCGCGCCATCTGCTCGCGCAGGTGGTCCGCTGGGCGATCGGCGAAGACTCGAAGGTGGGCGCACGGACCCCCGGAGGGATCGCCGTCAACGCCTATGCCCAACCAGGCCGGACTATCGTGCACTTGACGAATACCCTCGCGACCACAACCCTGGCGGCCCGGCAGGCCCAGGTGTACCCGGTCGGTCCGGTTGAGGTGCGGGTGGCCAAGCCGGAGGCGAGCAGCACTGTGAAGGGTGTCAGCTTGCGCGTGGCCGACACTCCGGGTGAGGCGGCCGCCGACGGCGATGGCGTCCTGATCCGGGTCGACGCTGTGGAGGTCCACGAGGTGCTGGTGATCGACTGGGCCTGAGCTTCGATTGGCCCTGTGCTGCCCAGCGCTGCCCTGAGGCGGCGCAGGCACGACTCAGACTCCGAGGTCACCGTCGCGGACCTCGGAGTCTGAGTCTGGCCCCGGTGTCCGATCAGCCCCGCGATCGCTCATCGGACACCGCGGTGCGGTCGGCGTCAGCAGTCCAGATGCGCAGGCAGTGGGCCATGATCCAGAACGGCAGCTGGTAGGCCTGGGTCTGGTCGATGGTGCCGGTCAGGTGGACCCCGAGTTCGGGGCAGGTGAAGAGCCACGTGCCGGTAGCCCCGGAGTGACCGATCAGGGTGACCGGTGCGCGGCGCGGCAGCATGAGCCGGTTGACCGTGAACACCATCGTGCCGAGGCCGTACCTCAGCCCGGGTGCATTGCGGAGCCGGTTCTGCCGTTCGGTCAGAAGGAGCCGGGTGCGCGAGTCGGCAAAGGGCTCTCCGACCCACAGCGCCCGTTCGAAGGTGAGGAGGTCGTCGGTGGTGCTGTAGAGGTCGTGGCTGGATGCAATGATGCCGTCGATGTTCACCGGCCGGCGCCTGGCGTGCAGGGGTAGGGGAGTGGGGAGGTCCATCGCGCCGGGCGTGGCGGCAGGGTGCCAGGTGCGCGTCAGGCCGAGGGGGACGGCGATGCGTGCGGTGAGCAGTTCGGCGAACGGGGTCGCGGTCACTGTCTGCAGGAGGTGGATCAGGAGCAGGAAGCCAGTGTCGGAGTACCGGGCGCGCTGGCTGTTCGCACTGAGGTCCTGCGGTGCGAAGAGCGTGCGCTGCTGGCGGTTGGCGGAGATGGCGTCGTCAAAGGTCCAGGAAACATCGCGGCCGGCACGCAGCTGGTGATGACGGCTTTGCCCCTCGTGCCGGTGTTCGAAGAAGTCCGGCAGACCGGAGGTGTGGCTGGCCAGGTGGCGCACCGTGATCTGCGGCGTGCGGTCTACACCCTGATGCATGTGCAGCCGGTGGGTGACCGAGCGAGGCAGGTAAGCGGTGATCGGGACGTCCAGGTCGAGTTCGCCCCGCTCATGGGCCTGGAGCACAAGCGTGATGATGAAGCGTTTGGTGATCGAGGCGATGAAGAAGGGCGCTTCGGGGCGTGCCTGGGGGCCGTCCGTTCTCTCCGGGCCGGCGGCACCGGCCCAACGGTGCCGCCCGTCGGTGCTTGCCACGGCCAGATTGACGTGGTGAAGGCTGCGCCTGGAACTGAGCCGCTCCACGAGAGTCGTCAGTGCGGCGTCGGTCCGATCGCTCACCTGATTGTTGGGAGCGGTATGTGTGCGTGGACGTGCCTTCGTCGCCATGTTATCTGTCTACTAGACATGTCTATGAGAATCAATCAGATTAGGCTCGTGGGTCATGGCACACGTGATCCTCGGTCTGCTGCTCCTCACCCCGCAGAGCCAGTACGACCTCATCAAGAACTTTGAGGCCGGTGTGGCTCTGCTGTACAGCGCCAGTTCGGGCAGCATCAAACGCGCTCTGGACATACTCCTCAGCCAGGGCCTGATCGAGGTCGCCAGCATGGAACCGGCCGGGCGCGGGAAGACGGTCTATCGCACGACCGCAGCGGGCCGCGAGGAGTTTCACCGCTGGATGACCGATGAGCTGCGTGGCTCGGACCTCGAGGCTGCGGCGTTGCCACGGTTATTCTTCCTCGGCCTGCTGGAGCCGGATGAGCGTCAGCCCGTCCTGCGACGGATCCAGCAGCGCGCCGCCGCCGACCTGGCCACACTGGAAGCACTGCGCGCACGCATCACAACGGTGGAGCTGCCCGATGACCTTCGCGACGTGGCGACCTATCAGCGGCTCACCCTGGACTATGGGATCGCCACCGGCCGCCACGCCCTGGCCCGGTTCACCGACCTGGCTGATGGGGACCAGTCGCGGGCAAGCGAGCGGTAGCTGCCGGGGGAGGTCTTGTGTCTCGGACAGGCCACGGCGGCCCCCTCCGTTGTGTGGCTCACTACGATGGTGACCCAGCCGCTGTCGTCGGTGCTGACCATGAGAGCGGGAGCACGTGCTTTACCCATAGTCTCGTGATGCGGAGATGTGCGCTGTGGATGCTGAGGCCGTGGTCGAGCCGGTGACGGTGTTCCGGCACGAGGTCCCCGTGGAGTCGGGAGACTTCTTCGATGCCGCCCCCGTGCTTGCCGTCAGCGACGGCCCATGGGCGTACTCGCGGCGTCCCCGGCTGGGTGCGGCGCTGAAGATCGGCGCGTTGGCTGCGGGAGCACTTGCCATCGGAGTGATCGTGTTCGACCAGGTCCGCGAGGACACTCTGCTGGAGGGGGATCTGGTTGTCGCGGGAGGTGCCTTTGCTTTCCTCCTGGTGGTGCTGATCGGCACGCCGGGCATCCGCTTCTCCCGCGGGAAGATCCGTCATCGGCCCAGCGGGCGTACATTCGGCAAACACCGCGAGGAGTATCCAGGGATCACGACGGCAGGGTCTGCTGTCCATGCAGGGCTGACCCGAGGAGACCTCACCGATCGCAAGATCCTTGCCATCGTCACCCAGGGGCGTTCTGAGGGACGACTGGTCGTCTCTGTCTACTGGTCCGATCGTGCCGACGTGTCCATTGCGACCGTCCATCTGGAACACACCGACGGTAAGTTCACGATCTGGCCGCCGGTGTCGATTCCACCGGACCAGGTCGGTCGGCTCATGTCGTCTGAGCCCAACACGTTCGACGTGTCCGCCGCGACCCAGTGAGGCGACCCCGGCGCGACTACACAGTGCGGGGCACTGCGCGCAAGGGTGGGCTCAGCCCTTGATCGACCCCCCGGCGAGACCTTCGACGATGTGGCGCTGCACCAGCAGCGCAAGCACCACCACCGGGAGGGTCATCACCGTGGCTGCCGCGCAGATGGCGCCCCAGTTGATGCTGCCGTAGGACATGAACTCGAAGACCGCCACCGGCACCGTCCGGGTGTCTCGGCCGGCCAGCACTACCGAGAACATGAAGTTGTTCCAGCTGAAGATGAAGCCCAGGATCGCTGCCGAGGCGATCCCGCCCTTGGTGACCGGCAGCACGATGGACAGGAAGGTGCGCAGCATGGACGCGCCGTCCACGGACGCCGCATCGAGGAGCTCACCGGACATGTCCTCGAAGAAGCTGATCATCAGCCAGGTGATCAGCGGAAGGTTCACCAGGAGGTGGCTGAGGATGAGCGCCGGGAACGTGTCGATCCAGCCCAGGTGGCTGAAGATCATGAACCAGGGGATCAGGAACGTGATGCCCGGCGTCACGCGTGAGGACAGGATGAGGGCACCGAGGCGCGGCATCCTGAAGCGCGCGATCGCGAACGCCGCCGGCAGCCCGATCGCCAGTGAGACCAGGGTGGACCCGGCCGCCACGATCAGGGAGTTGATCGTGAAGGTGAGGAAGTCGGTGCCGAAGATGACCTCGCGGTAGTTGTCCAGCGTCGGGGTGAAGAACCACTGGAAGGACGGCGCGTTGATGTCCAGCGGTGACTTCAGCGAGGTGGTGATCATGTAGAAGAACACGAACATGAACGGCACCAGGACGAAGGCGAGCAGCAGGTAGAAGCCCACGCCGCGCAGTCCGCGGCGGCGGAGTCGTCGTCCGGTGCCCGGGCTGGTGGAGATCGCGGTCATCACTTTCCCTTTCCGCGGCGGAAGCTGAGCAGGAGTCCGGCCAGTACGAAGACGATCACGAAGAACACCAGCAGGAGGGCGGAGGCATAGCCGAGCTGCTGGTACTGGAAGGCCGTGTTGTAGATGTAGATGTTCAAGGTTTCGGTCGCGAACCCGGGCCCGCCTTGGGTGATCACGATGATCGGGTCGAAGGTCTTCAACGCTTCGATCAGGCGGAACACCACGGCGACGACGATCACCGGCCGGACCATCGGCAGCGTCACGTGCCAGAACCGCTGCCAGGACGAGGCGCCGTCCACGACCGCCGCCTCCATCGGTTCGACCGGGAGCGCGGTGAGTCCCGCCAAGGTCACCAGGGTGATCAGGGCCGACCACTCCCAGACGTCCACCAGCACCAGGCAGAGCAGCGCGAGGCCCTGGTCGGCCACCCAGGTGGAGGGGGAGAGGCCGATCGCCTGGAGGATGTCGTTCAGGATGCCGAGCTCGGGTTGGAACATCAGCCGCCAGACCAGGGCTACGGCCACCGGGGTGGCAATCATCGGCAGCAGAATCATGCTGCGCACCAGGCCGCGGCCGAGGAACTGCCGGTGCAGCAGCACAGCGATGGCTACGCCGAGCACGGTCTGGATCGTGACCGCCAGCGCGGTGAACACCAGGGTGCGGCCCAGGGCGGCCCAGAATCGCGGATCGTTGGTGAAGATCCGCACGAAGTTGTCCAGCCCGATGAACTCCGGAGTGGCGGTGACACTGCCGAACCAGCTGTGGAAGGACAGGTACAGCGTGTAGCCGATGGGGAAGGCCATCATCACCACGATGAACGTGATCGCGGGGGTGACGAAGACGCCCTTGACGTGCCGGTCGATGAAGTCGCTGATCCGCGTTGAGATCGTCCGCGGTCGCGTCGGTGGCGGTGGGTCGTCCGGGGGTGCGCCGCGTCGGCGAGTGGTGGACAGATCGGTCGACATGGCGTTCACCCTTCGGGGTTCTTCACAGGTTGGCTTTGTGGCATCGGTGCAGCCTCGCCTCAGGGCTGTCGGGACTCGACGATGCGGTCGAACTCCTCGGCGGCAGCCACCACGGCGCCCTCGACGTCGTCGCCATTGATCGCGGCGACGATGGCCTGCCCGATCGCATCGCGCACCTCGGGGACCGGAATCACTTCGGGAAGCTGGGACCGGCTGTTGGCCACCGAGGTGGTGAATGCGTCGACAAAGCTCTCCGGGATGTCCTCCCCGAACGGCGTGGACTCGCGGCCCCCGAAGACCCGCTCCTCGACCTGCAGCTCTTCGACCATCTCCGGTGAGGTGGCCCACTGCAGGAAGAGCCACGAGGCCCCGACGTTCTCGGACTGGGAGGAGATCGCCGTCGACCAGCCGAACACGGTCTGCGTATCGCCTCCGGGGCCACCGGGCATCGGGGCGAACTCGACGTCGTCAGCCACGGAGGACACCTCCTCGTCGAGCACGGACGCGACCTGGCCGCTGTTGTCCGCCCACATGGCAACCTGCCCCTGCTGGAACAGCGCGAGCAGCTCCTCCCAGGAGTTGTTCACCGATCCCTCCGGCCCGTACTCCCGAAGCAGCCGGCCGAAGGTTTCGAAGGCTTCGATCCCTTCGGGGGAGTCGAAGGCGGCAAATCCGTCCGCACCGGTGTACTCGGCACCGAAGTTGTACAGGAAGGAGGCGATCTGGGTGACTGCGGCTGCCCGCTTGCCTCGTGTGGCCCACCCGATGACCTCGCCGTCCGCGCTGATGGTCTCGGCAGCAGCCTCGAGCTCGGCGATGGTGCTGGGCACCTCCAGGTCGTGCTCGGCCAGGATGGAGGGACGGTAGAAGAACACCTGGGTCTCGACCACGGTGGGGATGCTGAGCAGCTCCCCGTCGGCCGACTGGGACTCGAGCAAGGTGGAGCTGAAGTCGTCGAAGTCGTACTCCGGGTTGGTCAGGCTCTCGCTCTCCAGGAGCGGGTTGAGGTCCTGGTACCAGCCGAGCTCGGCGAACCGGGTGGCGTCGTTCTGCGGGGAGGTGGCGAACACGTCGATGTCACCGGACCCGGAGGTCAGTTCCACCTGCAGGCGCTGGCGGAACTGCTCCTCGGGCAGGGCGTCCATCTCCACCGTGATACCGGTCAGCTCCTCGAACTCCTCGAGGCGCTCGGTGATCGCCGTCTGCCACGGGAACTGCAGGGAGCTGACCCGGATGGTCTCGCCTTCGTACCGGCGCCAGTCGAACGCACCGGTGGCCTCGGCGACCGCTTCCTCGCCGTTGCCGGTGCCGCCGCCACATGCCGTCAGGAGTAGTGCTGCAGGCAGCAGCGCCGCCCATACCCGCCGAGTTCTGCGGTTCGTCATGCCCATCGGTCCTCCAGCTGCCGTTCCGGTTGTCGACGACGACCTGCCGCCTCGCAAGATGGTGAAAGGTTCACAACAACGTTGGTTGACTTTCCGATCTGATGTGAGAACATACACATAATTTGGGAGTAGTCAAGCAACCCGAACGGAAATCGAGAGGGGACGCAGGTGACAGTAGAGCTGCTGTGCGTCGGGGCGGCGAACCTGGATGTGATCG
This sequence comes from Candidatus Ruania gallistercoris, assembly GCA_019116305.1. Classification (GTDB taxonomy): domain Bacteria; phylum Actinomycetota; class Actinomycetes; order Actinomycetales; family Beutenbergiaceae; genus Ruania; species Ruania gallistercoris. The sequence continues at coordinate 10,967 of DXBY01000096.1, forward strand.
TCGCCGTCGACGAGGCGCCAGGTCCCGATCAGCGGGTGCCGGCGCGGGAGATCCTGCGCGCCGGTGGAGGTCCGGCCGCCACTGCGGCAGTCGCGGCTGCACGGCAGGGTGTGTCGGTCGGGTTCTGCGGTGTCGTCGGTGACGACGTCGAGGGCGAGGAGATCGTGGCCGGACTCCAGGCCGAAGGGGTCGACGTCAGCCACGTCACCCGGTCCGCACACGTGCCCAGCGGTGCCAGCGTGATCATCGTCGACCTGGGCAAGGCCGAGCGGATGATCTGTGCCCGCACGGCACCTGCACCGGTGGTCGTGCCGGACTGGGACGGTTGGCTCCACCTGGACCAGGTCGGGTACGAGAGCCTGACCGCCCCGCAGCGGCACCGGGCCCAGGTGAGTCTCGACCATGGCAACCCCATCCCCGACCTGGACCTGAACGCCGTCGACCTCTATGTGCCCGCGCGGCCGATGCTGGAGCAGGTGCGGCCGGGCTCGCTCCCGCGCGCCGCCGATGCGGCACGGCAGGAGAGCGGGGGCGAGGTGGTGGTCACCGATGGTGCTGCTGGGGCCTGGCACTACCACGACGGCGAGCTCACCCTGGCAGAAGGCGTCACCGTGCCTGGACCGTTGAGCACCCTCGGGGCCGGGGACGTGTTCCACGGAGCGCTGGTGGCCGCACTGATCCAGGACTACCCACTGGCTGAGGCCGTGCGCCGCGCGAACGTGTGCGCGGCACTGTCCTGCCGGGGGATCGACGGCCGATCCGCGATCCCCACCGCAACAGAAGTTGATGCTTTTCTCACATCCGTTTCGTCCGACGGGCGGAACATGTCACTACAACCGAAAGGTCGTCGATGAAGTCCCGAACCGAGGTCTCTGCCAAGCTGGCGCCGCTCGCCGGCGATGACGGGCTGTTCGCCATGCTCGCGCTGGACCAGCGGGAGTCGTTGCGCGGCATGCTGGCCGGAGAGCAGGACGCCGGCGCGATCACCGACGCGGACCTGGTCGAGTTCAAGGATCTGGCCAAAGGCATCCTCACCCCGCACGCCACCGCCGTGCTGCTGGACCGATACTTCGGACTGAACGGGGAGCCGAACCACGGCATCGCCAGTGGCTGTGCGCTCATGCTCGCGGCGGACATCCTTCATCAGGTACCTGGCCAGCCGGTGCAACGGACTGAGTTCGACTTGGGCGTGACCCCGGCCATGATCCGCGAGACCGGTGCGGTGGCGCTGAAGCTGTTGGTGATGTGGCGGGCGGACCAGAGTCCGGCCGACCGCCGGCCGATCGTGGAACCGTTCCTCGCCCTGTGCGCTGAGGCGGATGTGGCCGCCGTGGTGGAGGCCATCGTCGTCCCCCCGGAAGGTGGCTTCGGCGCCGGTGCCCGGGACGAGGCGATCCTGGCCGCCGCCGAGGAGCTTGCCCCGGGTGCCGACCTCTACAAGGCACAGGTGCCCGGATATGCTCCCGGTGACACCAGCGGGGTCCGGTCGGCGGCCGAGCGGTTGACCGCGGCCATCGACACACCCTGGGTGGTGCTTTCCAACGGAGTGGCGGCCGAGGACTTCGCGGCCGCAGTCGACGGCGCGTGCCGCGGAGGCGCGAGCGGGTTCCTCGCCGGCCGTGCGATCTGGGCCGACACCACGACAGAGGCGGATCGGCGCGCCGCGTTGGAAGGCCGGTCGGCGCCTCGGCTGGACCGGCTGCGCCGGGTCGTCGACGAAGCAAGTGCTGCCCGAGCACTGGAGGGCACGCGATGACTATGCCGGTCGAGGACAACGAGGACGGGCTGCGCTACGGGTCCGCCCCGGCGCGGCGCGCCCGGCTGCACCAGATGGTCGAGGACCAGGGGTTCTGTACGATCGCCGAGCTCTCCCGGGAGCTGACCGTCTCCGAGATGACCGTCCGGCGGGACGTACAACGACTCGTCCGGGACGGCCGGCTGCGAAGTGTGCACGGGGGAGTGAGTGCGCTGCCGCAGAGTGACCTGGTCGGCAGCCAGTTCTCCTCCCGCGCTGTGCAGCTCGGGCCGCAGAAGCGCGCCATCGCGCTGGAGGCCGCCACGATGGTTCCGGCCAGTGGCGCAGTGGGACTCGACTCGGGAACCACCACGCTCGAGCTGGCTCGGACCTGGCCCTCGGAGCGGCAGGCCACGGTGATGACCAACTCGATCCCGAACCTGCTGGCGCTCTACGACGATGACCACACTCGGGTGATGGTGCTGGGCGGGCAGTTCGAGCGGCGGTCGCAGTCGCTGTCCGGCCCGATGAGCCTCCGCTCGGTGGAGGATATGCGGCTCTCGGTCATGTTCCTCTCCGCGAGCAGCCTGAGTTCCCGGGGGGTCTACTGCGCCAACGACTACGACGCCGTCACCAAACGAGCCCTGATCGAGATCGCTGACCGGGTGGTGCTGCTCAGCGACTCCACGAAGTTCGAGGGCAGCGCGATGGTTCGCGTGTGTGGCTTCGACGCGATCGATGCCGCGGTGATGGACGACGGGATCAGCACAGAGCACGCGCAGATGCTGCGCGACCACGGGATTGATCTGCGCCTGGTGCACGCCGCGGCGGAGAGTGAGGAGACGGTATGAGGGCAGTGCGCTATCACGGCGAGGGCCGCCTCGAGCTCGAGGAGATCGAGGATCCGAGGCCGGGGCCGGAGGACGTGCTGCTGGAGCCCCTGGCCGTGGGCGTGTGCGGTACCGACACCCACATCGTCAGCGGGCATTTCGTCAGCCGGCCGCCGGTGGTGCTGGGGCACGAGATCTCGGCCCGGGTGCTGGCCGTGGGATCGCAGGTGTCCGGCGATCTGGTCGGCCGGTTGATCACCGTCGAACCGCACCTGTACTGCGGTCGGTGCACCCCGTGCCAGGTGGGACAGCAGCACCTCTGCCCCCACCGACGCGCCCCCGGCGTGCACATCAACGGCGGGATGGCCGAGCGGCTCGTGGTGCCTGCGACCCTCGCCTATCCCGTGCCCGACGGAGTGTCGCCAGAACATGCGGCGATGACCGAACCGATCGCGTGCTGCGTGCACGGGATGGACCGGCTTGCCCCACAGTCCGGGCGGCCCCTGGCCGTGTTCGGCAGTGGCCCCGCCGGCGCCATCATGATCGCGCTGGCCCGTCTGGCCGGTGCGTCCCCGATCGTGGCCTTCGACCCGCAGTCGAGCCGGCGGGACCTCGCGCTGCGAGTCGGTGCCGACGTCGCACTGGACCCGAGTGCGGACAACGCCGCCACGATCCGGAAGCTGACCGACGGTGACGGTTTCGCCTCGGTGATCGACGCCGTCGGCTCCGCCCGCGTGGTGGAACAGGCGATCCAGGAGTCTGCACGAGGCGGGCGCATCCTGCTCTTCGGCGTCACCGACCCCGCCGAGCGGGCGAGCATCTCCCCGAACGACGTCTACCAGCGCGAGCTGAGCATCCTGGGCACCGCGCTGAACCCCTACACCCACCGCCGGGCCGTGGGCCTGCTGCAGCGCCTGCCGCTCGCGGAGCTGACCACCACCGCCTTCGATCTTGAGCATGTGCCGGATGCCCTCGATGCCCAGCGACGCGGGCTGGCCGACAAAGTCTTCATCCACCCACAGACCACCACCGGAGGCAGCCGTTGAGTACACGCCACCAGATCGCCCTCGTACCCGGCGACGGGATCGGACTGGAGGTGGTGCCGGCAGCAGTGCGGGTGCTCGACGCCGTCGCCGAGGCCTACGACTTCCACCTGAGCTGGACGGAACTGGACTGGGGCTCGGACTACTACCACCGGCACGGCCGGATGATGCCGGTGGACGGCCTCGACCAGCTCGGCACGCATGACGCCATCTTCCTCGGCGCGGTCGGCACGCCGGACATCCCCGATGTGGAGACGCTCTGGGGGCTGCTCATCCCGATCCGGCGCGCGTTCATGCAGTACGTGAACCTCCGGCCGGTCCGGACGATGCCACACGTGCGCTCACCGCTGGCCGACGACCGCGCGCTGGACCTGGTGGTGGTGCGGGAGAACGTGGAAGGGGAGTACTCCGAGGTGGGTGGCCGACTCTATCGGGGACGCCCGGAGGAGATGGCCGTCCAGGAGTCGATTTTCACCCGGGCCGGCGTCTCCCGGGTGGCCGAGTTCGCCTTCGACCTGGCCGAGCAGCGCGGCGGCCGGGTGATCAGCGCGACCAAGTCCAACGGGATCGTCTACACGATGCCGTTCTGGGACGAGGTGGTGGCAGCGGTTGCCGAGCGCCACCCCGGCGTGAGGTGCCGGTCGGTGCTGATCGATGCTCTGGCGGCCGAGTTCGTGCTCCGCCCGCAGGAGGTGGATGTGGTGGTGGCGTCGAACCTGTTCGGCGACATCCTCTCCGACCTCGCCGGCGCGATTGCCGGGTCGATCGGTGTGGCGCCTAGTGCGAACCTGAATCCACCGCGCGAGTACCCCTCGATGTTCGAGCCCGTGCACGGGTCGGCACCCGATATTGCCGGACAGGGCATCGCCAACCCGGTGGGGCAGATCTGGTCCGGTGCCATGATGCTCGACCACCTCGGTCACGCCGACGCGGCGACCGCCCTCGAAGCGGCGTTCCGGGCTGCGATGGCCGACGGTGTGCTCACCCGCGACCTGGGCGGGCAGGCCAGCACGGCCGAGTTCGCCGACGCCACCATCGCCCGACTCAACCAGGCCAAGGAGAACTGACGCCATGACCACACAGCAGCTGTACCTCGACGGGGTCTGGACCGACGGCGCCGGTGCACCTCGCCAGGTTCACGACAAGTGGACCGGTGCGGAGCTCGGCACGTACGCCAGTGCCGACGGCGGCCAGGTCACCCTGGCGATCGACTCCGCCGACCGTGCCTATCGGGCGGGTCTGCCGGCGCACCGTCGAGCCGCGGTGCTGCGCCGGGCTGCCGCCCTGGTGGAGGAACGCACCGAGACCCTCGCACACCTGCTGCAGCAGGAGGCGGGTAAGCCGATCACCGCCGCGCGCGGTGAGGTCGCACGATGTGTGCAGACGTTGCTGCTCTCCGCGGCAGAGGCGAACCGGATCCAGGGGGAGTCCCTGGACATGGGCGTGGTGCCGACCGGGGAGAACATCGCAGCCTTCACCCGTCCGGTTGCGGCCGGAGTGGTCGGTGCCATCACACCGTTCAACTTCCCGCTGAACCTGGTGGCGCACAAGCTGGGACCTGCCCTGGCCGCTGGCTGCCCCGTGGTGCTCAAGCCCTCCGAACGCACCCCGCTGTCCGCAGGGGCCCTGGTGGGCATCTTTGCCGACGCCGGACTGCCCGCCGGGTGGCTGCACCTGGTCACCGGAGAGCCGGCGGCGATTGTCGATGAGCTGATCGCCGACCCCCGGGTGCAGGTGCTGACCTTCACCGGGTCCTCGGCGGTGGGCTGGGAGTTGAAGGCGAAGTCGCCGCGGAAACGTCATGTCCTCGAGCTCGGCTCCAACACCGGAGCGCTGGTGGCAGCAGACGCCGACCTGGACCGCGTGGTCGAGTGCTCGGTCGCCGCCGCATTCGCCTACTCCGGGCAGGCCTGCGTGGCGTTGCAGCGGCTCTACGTCGACAGCCGGGTGGCGGAGGACCTGAGTCGCCGGCTCGTTGCTGCCGTGCAGGAACTGCGCGCCGGGGATCCCGCCCGCGAGGACGTGACGGTGGGCCCGCTGATCGGTGACGATGCGCTTGCCCGGGTCGAGGAGTGGATTGGCGACGCTGTGGCCGGCGGGGCGCGTGTGCTCACCGGGGGATCCCGGGAGGGCAAGGCGCTGCGTCCGACAGTGCTGGCCGATGTGCAGGCCACCGACCGGGTGGTCTGCGAGGAAGTCTTCGGCCCGGTGGTCTCCATCGTTCCGGTCGACGGGCTGGACGAGGGGATCGAGGCGATCAACTCGAGCCGCTTCGGGCTGAACGCCGCAGTCTTCACCCGGGACCTCGGCCTCGCGCTGCGGTGCACCCGCGAGCTCGAGGCCGGATCGGTGCTGGTGAACCTGCCCCCGGCGTATCGCTCGGACAACATGCCCTACGGCGGTGTGAAGGAGAGCGGTCAGGGCCGGGAAGGTGTGGCGTATGCGGTGCGGGAGCTGCTGGACGAACGACTGGTGCTGATGCACGAGGGCGCCTGAGCTCGGGATCCGCACCGGACCTCGCGAACGCTGGGCTGACTTGAGGTCAGCCCAGCGTTGTTACGTTCCCCACTGGTCGGGCCGATCCTTGGGATGTGGCGGCTGGGACGGGCTGGGCCGTGGGAACCGGCGTCGGTACGCACGGGCCTCACGGGCCCAGCCCGGGTACAAGACGTCCGGGAGCGGGATGAACTTCAGGAACCAGTACAGCAGGGGGAGTACCAGCAGAACGAGCAGGACCACACCTGCAGTCCGGGTGGTGGCCGCGAGCTCGTACCCGATGAAGGCCAGCCCGAACGCGTGCGGCGGTAGGGCGATGGCGGCTAGGCCCAGCGAGCCGAGGCCACAGATCGGTCCGCCCAGGATCACCGCCCGTTCGGTGATCTTGCCTCCCATCGGGCGGTACATCCACCGCCGGGCGGTGAAGGACCGTCCGCGCCAGGCCCAGATGGTCACGGACAGAATGACGATACCGACCGCGAGGAAGAGCAGGGTGACCACCTCTCGCTCGGACATGAGGCGAGTGTGGCACGGGGGCAGTCCTCAGCCGGGGCCGGGCCCGGGTCTGTCCTTCGGATGCGGTGGTTGGTCAGGGCTGATCTGCGGGTACCGGCGGCGATCGTCCAGCACCTCGCGTGCCCATCGGGGGTAGAACGCATCCGGGATCCGGATGAAGCCCAGCACCCACCACGCGAGTGGAACCAGGAGCAGGGGGAGGAGCGCCACGCCGGCGAGCGATGCCAACCCGGCTACCTCCTCCGGGACCAGACCCCCGAAGCTCTCAGGCGGCAGGAGGATCCCGCCGAAGGCCAGGAGGCCGAACCCGCTGGTGGGGCCGCCGAAGATGACGACTCGCTCGTCGTGAAGCGAGTGGCTGGGCGGGGGCGGGTTGTACATCCAGCTCCGGGCGCGGTACGAGCCACCCCGGCGGGCCCAGGCGGTTGCCCCGAGGACGGCCAGCCCGGCAGCGAGCAGCACCAGCGTGCCCACTTCTCGCTCCGACATGAGGCGAGTATCGCAAAGCGTGAGCGTTACCGATTCCGGACGGCGTAGGTCAGGTGGGTCACGTGTTGCGTCGATTCCACGCTGAGGCGCTCCAGCCCCACGTGAGCGGCGTCCACGCCGTCGAACAACCGGCGCCCTGAGCCGAGCAACATCGGTGAGACTGCCACCGAGAGCTCCTCGACCAGGCCGGCGTTCAGGTACTGCTGGATGGTCGCAGCGCCCCCTGCGATGCGCACGTCCCGGTCGCCAGCGGCCGCGCGTGCTTGCGCCAGGGCCGACTCGATGCCGTCGGAGACGAAGTGGAAGGTGGTGCCACCCGGCCGCTGCCAGGGCTCACGCTCCTCGTGGGTCAGCACGAAGACCGGTGTGTGGAACGGTGCCTGGTCGGGCCACGAGTGCTCACCGGCGTCGAACATGCGCTTGCCCATCACGCTCGCACCGGTGCGCCGGAAGGTCTCGGTGAGGATCTCGTTGTCACGCCCCTCCTCGCCGCCCTCACCGAGCTGCAGGTTCTCCCGGAAGAAGCGTTGCGGGAAGACCCACTGCTGCAGCTCCAGCCACTGCGGGCCCATCAGGTCCTCGATGGACTCGGGTGCGATGAACCCGTCCA
>DXBY01000097.1 GCA_019116305.1 Candidatus Ruania gallistercoris
AAACTTCGGTGCATCCCCGAAGCCGCCGCGGCGGGCATCGAAACTCTCTGCGAGCGTGTCCACCGCCCCGGCCAGGGCGACCGGATCCGCGGCGGTCGGACGGGTGCGCAGCTGTTGGGCGCTGCGCAGCCGCGCGGTGATCCGCTCCGCGCTGCCGTCCACCTGCTCGCGCTCGTCGGTCCAGACCCGCTCGATCGCGGCCAGCAGCTGGAGGAACTGCGGCTTGGGGTAGTAGGTGCCGCAGAAGAACGGGTCACCCTCGGGAGTGAGGAAGCAGGTCATCGGCCAGCCGCCCTGCCCGGTCATCGCCGTGGTGGCCTGCATGTAGACGGCGTCCACGTCCGGGCGCTCCTCGCGGTCCACCTTGATCGCGACGAACGAGCCGTTGACCGCGGCCGCGACCTGCTCGTCCTCGAACGACTCGTGCGCCATCACGTGGCACCAGTGGCAGGCGGCGTAGCCGACGCTGAGCAGGACCGGCACGTCCCGGCGCCGGGCCTCGGCGAACGCTGCCGGGCCCCACTCCTGCCAGTGCACCGGGTTCTCAGCGTGCTGGAGGAGGTACGGGCTGGTCGAGGTGGCGAGGCGGTTGGCCATTCCCTGTGACTCCTCACGAGTGACGCGTGCTTCCTTTGTACCCCGGGAGACGCTTCGCCCGCTCATCCGGGCACTGAAATCGGCGTCCGCGAGCAGTCATCGCCGAACCGACGCGAACCGCGTCTCGGCGCATTTCCCGGGACCCACTCCCGCAGTGCACCGTCTCCTCTGGCGGCCTCTCCACCTGGGTGAAGGATAGTCCGCAGCTACAGTCGGAAGCGGGTCGAGATGATGACGAACACCAAGGAGAGTGCACGCGATGAACGTCGTGGTGATCGGCGGAGCCGGCCTGGTGGGTTCACTGATCGTGCGCAGGCTCGCCGGCAGCCACCAGGTACGCCTCGCCGACCTCGATCCAGCAGACGGGCACGGCGTCGCCGAGCCGATGACCGTGGACGTGACCGACATTGGGCAGGTGCGCTCTGCGGTCCAGGGCCAGGACGCGCTCGTCTACCTCGCGATGGGGCAGCGCTCGTCATGGGGAGAGACCGGTGGCTGGGTGGAGAGCCACTTCGACGTGAACGTCAAAGGTCTCTACCTCACCCTGAGCGCGGCCGCCGAGGCCGGAGTGCGCCAGTGCGTGTACGCGAGTTCGCTGTCGATCTTCGAGGACTACCTGGCCTGGGGTCACCAGCTCGAACACCGCACCCCCGATGCCACCGATGGCTACGGCCTCACCAAACGGCTCGGTGAACAGGTCTGCGAGGCGGTGAGCCGGGAAAGCGCCCTGCCGGTGGTCTCGCTCCGGCTGTGCCACCCGATGCCGGACGAGGAGTGGCGGGACTACTCGGGGCCGGCACCGGAAACCGTGACCGCGGCGAGCGATGTCGCCCGCGCCTTCGACCGGGCGCTGGACTACGGCGCTTCCGGGCACGAGACCTTCATCATCACCGGCGACCACGCCGAGGCGACCATCTCCGCACGCCGGACCCGGGAGGTGCTCGGCTGGGCTCCTCAACTGCGCCGCGAGGAGGCTGCCGAGGGCGACTCAGAAGGGTGAGGTGACGTTCGCCCCGCACAGCACGAACAGTGGCAGCTCGCCCGCGCCTGGACGGTAGGCGCCGGTCATCACTGCGGCCACCGGGCAGGCGGCGGAGGGTTCCACCAGCAGCCGGTAGGTATCCCAGAGGTAGTGCTGGGCGGTGACGATCGCGTCGTCGGTCACGAGCACCGACTCCAGGTCGGCGTCTCGACACACCTGCCAGGGCACAGTGCCTATCCGACCGGCACCGAGGGAGTCCTTCGCGATCGTGTCCGCCGTGATGTCGACGGGCTCCCCGGCGGCCAGGGCCGCGTGCAGGGTCGGTGCGCCCACCGGCTCGACGGCGGCCGTGCGGATATCGGAGGGCTGCCCGGCGAGGAGTGTGCCGGCCAGCAGTCCGCCACCGCCCACAGACACCAGCACGGCATTCAGGCCCGGCTCCTGCTCCTGCGCCTCGAGCAGGAGGGTGCCGGCACCGGTCACCACGTCCGGGTGGTCGAAGGCGTGCAGCCGCATCGCGCCGGTGCGTTCGGCGAGCTTGTCTGCCTCCGTGTTGCTGGTGGGGTGGTCGACGAAGTGGTCCAGGACGGTGGCACCGAGGCTGCGGATGCGTTGCACCTTCACCGCCGCAACGTCCCGTGCGGTGGTCACCGTGACCGGGACGCCGAGCGTCCTGCCAGCGATGGCCACGGCGATCCCTGCGTTCCCGCCGGAGGCGATCACCACCCCGGCCGCGGGCAGGCGATCCGTTTCTTTGGCGCGGAGGAGGGCGTTGACCATGCCGCGGTCCTTGAAGGTGCCGGAAAGCTGGGTCTGCTCCAGCTTCAGCACCACCTCCACCTCACCGCCAGGGGTGGGCACGAGTGCGCGCATCGTCGGGGTGCGGCGGACCCGGCCGCGCAGGCGCTCGGCCGCGCGGCGGACGTCGTCGAAATCCACCATCACCCGCTCCACTCGCTGTCCTCTACCCGGCCGACCATCGAGCACAGTCGCGCCTTCAGGGTCCCACCCCCGCACGGGTGCGTCGAGTGCGGCAGATGCGCGCAGTGCTCGAGCCGGACGGGTCAGGTTCCGGTGGAACTGCGCGTGACCAGCTCCGGTTGCACCAGGATCGGTTCTGCCGTCGGTGAGCCGTCCCCCTCGATCCGCCGCAGGAGCAGCTCCACCGCTGTGCGACCCACCTGTGCGGCGGGTAGCCGGACCGTGGACAGCGGCGGGTCCAGGAACTCGGCGAACGGGTAGTCACCGAAGCCGACCACGAAGGTGTCGTCCGGGCACTGCAGTCCGCGCTCGCGCAGCGCCCGGTACAGGCCAAGCGCGAAGTAGTCGTTGCCGACCACGTACGCGTCCGGCCGATGACCGCGGGAGAGCAGGTCCACCGCCATCCGATAGGCGTCCCCGGCCTGCCATGGCAGGACCACCCGATCGTGGCGCCGGGTGGGCACCATGAGGATCTGACTCTCCTCAGCAGGCAGCGACGCCTCGGCGAGTGCATCCCGGAACCCCTGGATCCGTTGGTGGATCGTGGTGATCGGCAGATCTTCCTCCAGCATCACGATCGAACGAGCGCCCTGGGCGATGACGTGGGCGGTGGCCGCACGGGCGCCGGCGTAGTTGTCCGTGGCGACCGTGTCCACCGGCAGATCCTCGAGGCGGCGGTTGACCACAACGAACGGCAGGCCGGACCGGGTGACCTGCCGCCACGGGTTCGCGTTCGCCTGCACCGGCACCACGATCACCCCGTCCAGACCGGACTGGATGACGTTCTCCGCAGCAGCCAGCTCCCGGGCGGGCGACTCCTCGCTGAGGAAGAGGACGATCTGGTAGCCGGCCTCCGCCGCGCGGAACTCGATCGCACTGATCAACTCGGCGTAGAACGGGTTGGAGACGTTGGTGATCACCAGCCCGATCGTGCGCCGGCCGCCCAGCACGAGGGAGCGAGCATGCACATTGGGCACGTACCCCAGGTGTTCGGCCGCCTGCCGGATGCGTTCCCGGGTCGCCTCACTGACCCCGGACTGGCCACGGAGCGCACGCGAGACCGTGTTCGCGGACAGCCCGACCTCCGTGGCGACGTCCTGCAACGTCCGCCGTCTGCGTGGTTCGCGTTCTGCCATCCTCGCCCCCTTGTTGATCAGCTGTCCTCGCGCGGGGCGGCGCTCCGGCGGTAGTTGGAGTCGAGTGCCTTCTGCGACTCGGGACCGTGGAACGCCGTGACCCCGGGACGGCCCACGATATCGACCTGACCCCAGCCGGTCAGCAGAGACGCCCGCGAGGGGGAGCACACCGGGGCGCGGGCCATGGTCGTCGGTCAGCTCTTCAGCGCGAGATAGATCCGGACCTTCACCGAGCCACCGGTCACCGATCCGCGGATACGCAGCCAGTGGCCGAACTCGCGTACCGGCCAGGTGGTCAGCTCACCGGTGGGTTGCGGCACATCCTCCAGGTCCGCCCAGGTGAGCCCGTCGGGGGAAACCTGAGTGGTGAGGGCGATCTGCGGATCGCCGTCGGTGGTCAATACCTGGAAGAACCAGCGGGCCTCGCGTGCCCACCCGGTCTCGAACGGTTCGGTGGCGAAGTCGCCGGAGAGCGTGACATTCCGCTCCAGGATTGCGGTCTGGGACTGCAGCATCATGAGGTTCACCAATCAGCCGAGATGACGACGGAGTCGAGGTAGAGGAAGTTGCGCACTCCGGAGAGTGTGCGTACGGAGAAGTAGAAGTTCAGCAGGTTGTCCAGGGACTCGTACGGCTCGTCGTAGGCGGGCACCGGGACGTCACGCATGTCGATCAGCCGGTCGTTGAGCTGGAACTCGACGTTGCTGCGGGTCTCGGTATCGATCACCCACCGCAGGTAGTGCCAGTTGACCTTGGTCGGTACCTCGTTGAAGCACATCTCGATCGGCTCGCCGAGGTAGCGCCAGTCCTCAGGGTCCGGTGCGGTGAAGTCGGCCGCGTAGGGCAGGGCGAACTTCCCCTCCAGGTGCTCCTTCGGGGTCGGCTCGGTCACCACCGGATAGCTGAGTCGGCGCACCAGCTTGCCGTCAGCATCGGTGTTCTGGAACCGAGCCACAGTGTGATATCGGATCCCACCGTCGCCGCACAGGTCGGTCGCCACGGTGAACGCACCGAACTGCGCTTCGGACGGGTGCAGGTTTCCGTCCCATGCCACCTCGCCGTACTGGTCGTCCGACTCCTCTCCACCGAGCTGGGCCTCAGCCTTATAGGTGAGGTAGGCCTCGATCTGCAGCTTCCCGCGGCCGGCCATCGTGAGCCGGCGAATTGCCGTCGAGGTGTGCCCGGGATGCTCCCGGGTGGCCAGCTTCAATGAGTACGTCCCGGTCATCGCGCCGTGGGTACCCGTGTCGAAGAACGTGGCGTTGGACAGCTGTGGCGGGCGGAAGTCGCGCATGTGCGCATCCACCGTGTCCAGGTCGCCACGGCCGTTGAAGTTGCCGATTAGCTCTGTCCAGCCGTTCGTGCCCTCGTTGAAATCGTCGAGAGTGAGGATCCGCGGCAGCGGATTGAACTTCGAGAGCCGGACGTCGGAGGCGCGGATGGCGGTGCGCATCGCCGTGGTCAGTGCAGCGGTGTCGACCGATGTCACCTTTGATCACTCCTTGCTCGCCCTGGAAGGCGTAGGACTCGTCACTCCGGCGGAGGCCGGAGACAGTCACATTAGCGCTAATGATTCGAGGAAGGCAAGAGTGAGTCCGGAGCGGTGGTCGGGCAGGAGGGTTGCCCGCACTCGAGCCTAGAAGGCGCAATATGTCGGGCTAACATCGGTCACTTGAGTCACTATTGACCCCTTGCCGATCTGGTGCCACACTGCATGAGCGCTAATGTTCCATCAGTGAGAGGCGTTCGAGGAAGAACATGACACGTCAGCTGATACACCAGGCCGAGGCCGCCTGATGGGGGCCTACCTCGTCCGACGGCTGGTCTTCTCCGTCTTCATCCTCTGGGGTGCGGTCTCGATCATCTTCGTGGTGCTCCGACTCATCCCGTCCGACCCCGCGCGGTTGATCCTCGGCTCGGATGCGACCGAGAGTGAGGTCGAGGCGCTCCGCGACCAGCTCGGGCTGAACGACCCGTTGGTCTCGCAGTACGTGAGCTACCTCGGTGACCTACTTCGCCTGGACTTCGGCGAGTCCTACCGGCAGCAGCGGGATGCTTTCGGGCTGGTCCTCGAACGGCTGCCCGCCACCCTGGAGCTGGCGATCGTGGCGTTGCTGATCGCGCTGGTGGTCGGACTGCTGCTCGGGGTGCTGGCCGCACTGCGGGTGAATAAGCTCACCGACCGGCTGGTCTCGGTTGCCTCGCTGCTGGCACAGTCCCTTCCGTCCTTCTGGATCGGGATCGTGTTCATCCTGATCTTCTCCCGGGGGCTGCAGGTGCTGCCCAGCGGTGGGACCGGCACGCCCGCGCACATGGTGCTGCCCGCTGTCACCCTCGCGATGCCCATGCTCGCGATTCTGATCAGGATGACCCGTAGCGGACTGCTGGAGGTCATCCACGAGGGCTACATCCAGACCGCCCGTGCGAAGGGGTTGTCCGAGCGGGTGGTGATCTTCCCGCACGCGATTCGTAATGCGCTCATCCCGATCGTGACCATCGTCGGCCTGCAGTTCGGTGGGTTGCTGGCCGGCTCGGTGATCGTGGAGATGGTGTTCAGCTGGCCGGGTATCGGGCGGCTGCTCATCGAGTCGATCGGCCAGCGGGACTACAACGTGGTCCAGGCCGCGATTCTGGTGATCGCCGCCGGGTTCGTGCTTGCGAACCTCCTGGTGGACATCCTCTACGGCTATCTCGACCCCCGAGTGAGGTTGGTGTCCCGATGACGACGGAGACTGCAGGTGTCGAGCGCGAGGTCACCCGGTCGTTCGCGCGGCTGAGGCGGCGCTCGTCCAACACGGCCGGTCGCTGGCGGATCATCGTCTGCCTGGTGATCGTGGCCTGCTACGTGCTTATCGCGCTCATCGGCCCGATCCTGCACGAGTACAACCCGGTGCAGACCTACACCCAGGACCGGCTGCTGCCACCGGGGAGCACCACCTCCCAAGGGATTGCCCTGCTGGGCACCGATCAGGTGGGCCAGGACATCCTGGGTCAGATGATGCTCGGCGCGCGGGTGTCGATCACCGTGGGCGCTGGGACGTTGCTGCTGGCCGGTCTGATCGGCGTCACCATCGGGCTGATCGCCGGCTATCGGGGTGGCTGGGTCGACGCCGTGCTGATGCGGCTGGCGGACATCCAGCTCTCCTTCCCGTCGATCCTGCTCGCCATCCTGATCGCTGCTGTGGTGGGCCCCAGCGTGGTGAACGTGATCGTGGTGCTGGCGATCACCAACTGGGTGACGTTCGCACGGGTCACACGCAGCCAGGTGCTCACCGTGAAGAACCGGGAGTACGTGGACGCAGCGCGCACTCTCGGCGCCGGACATCTGCATCTGGCGATCCGAACCATCTTCCCTGCCTGTGTCGCTCCCATCCTGGTGGTCGCCACGGTGGAGCTGGGGCACGTCATCCTGGCCGAGGCTTCGCTGTCCTTCCTCGGTCTCGGTGTACCGACTGATGTGCCCAGCTGGGGCACCACGATCGCGAACGGTCGCTCCTACCTGGGAGACGCATGGTGGATCTCCACACTGCCCGGCCTTTCCCTGGCCGGTCTGGTCCTCACCTGTGGGTTGCTCGGTGATGCGATGCGAGACCGGTACGACCCGAAGCTGAGGAGCATGTGATGGGTGCACTGCTGACGATCGACGGCCTCCAGGTGGAGTTCGCCACCCGAGACGGCCAGGTCCGGCCGCTGGACGGCGTCAGCCTGGAGATCTCCCGCGGGGAGACGGTGGCGGTGCTCGGTGAGTCCGGCAGCGGTAAGTCGGTGACCGCGCAGGCGATCATGGGTCTGCTGCCACAGCCGGCCGGGCGGATCGTCGGAGGAACCATCACGTTCGACGGTCACCAGCTCACCGCGCTACCGCCGGAGAAGGTGCGCGCGCTGTGCGGCACGAGGATCGCGATGATCTTCCAGGACCCGTTGAGCTCGCTGAACCCGGTGTTCCGGGTGGGCGACCAGGTGGCCGAACCGCTGCGGCGGCGGCTCGGGATGGGTCGACGCGAGGCCCGGGAGCGTGCGCGCGATCTGCTCGACCGGGTCGGCATCCCGGATGCGGAGCACCGGATGCAGCACTATCCGCACCAGTTCTCCGGTGGGCAACGGCAACGGATCATGATCGCGATGGCGCTCACCCTGGACCCCGACCTCCTGATCGCCGACGAGCCGACCACGGCCCTGGACGTCACGGTGCAGGCACAGATCATGAACCTCCTGCGAGACCTGCAGGCCGAGCGTGGGATGGCGATCATGCTGATCACCCACGATCTCGGAGTTGTTGCCGATGTCGCCTCCCGGGCGGTCGTGCTCTACGCCGGGCGGGTCGCAGAACGGGGGCCGATCCGGGACGTCTACGACCACTCCGGTCACCCCTACACCGAGGGCCTGCTGGCCTCCATCCCGCAGGGTGACCAGGGCAGAGGGCGGCTGACCCCGATCACCGGGGCACCGCCCAACCCCGCATCGTTCCCCACGGGGTGCCGGTTCCACCCTCGTTGTCCGTACGCCCGGGACCGGTGCGTCCAGGACCTGCCCGAGCTCCGGCGGCCTGAGGGCTGGTCCGTGGACCACACGGCGGCCTGTCACTTCACCGAGGAGGTGCTCGATCGTGGCTGAGCCGCTGCTGCGGGTGCAGGACCTGGTGACCACCTATCCGATCCGCTCGGCACTGCTGCGTCGCACGATCGGCGAGGTGCGCGCCGTCGACGGGGTGAGCTTCGAGATCCCGCGAGGGCAGACCGTCGGCCTGGTGGGCGAGTCCGGATCGGGGAAGTCCACCCTGGCCAGGACGGTGATCGGTCTGGAGCAGGCCGAGTCCGGCTCGATCAGCTTCGACGGGCACGAGCTGGTGGGGCTGTCACCGAAGCAGATGCGGCCGCTGCGCCGGGACATCCAGATGGTCTTCCAGGACCCGTACACCGCGCTCAACCCGCGGTTGACCGTGCGGCAGATCCTTATCGAAGCCTGGCGCATCCATCCCGATCTGATGCCGGAGCAGGACTGGGACGAGGAGGTGCGCCGCCTGCTGGACATCGTGGGGCTCGACCCGCTGTACGCCGACCGCTACCCGCACCAGTTCTCCGGTGGTCAGCGGCAGCGGATCGGCATCGCTCGCGCGCTGGCCGTCCGGCCGAAGCTGATCGTCTGCGACGAAGCGGTCTCCGCTCTGGATGTCTCGGTCCAGGCGCAGGTGCTCAACCTCTTGGACGACCTGCAGGCCGAACTCGGGCTCACCTACCTGTTCATCGCCCACGACCTGTCGGTGGTGCGCCACATCAGCGACGAGGTGATCGTGATGAATCGCGGCGCTGTCGTCGAACACGCTGCGACTGAGCAGCTGTTCGCCGACCCGCAGCACGACTACACGAAGACGCTGTTGGCGGCCGTCCCGGTGGTGCGCCCGTGGGCCTCAGGGGGCTCGGCATGACGGTGACCATCCACCTGGTTCGGCACGGAGAGGCCGTGTGGAACGCCGAGGGTAAGTATCAGGGCCAGGCAGACTCCGGGCTCACCGCTCGGGGCCACCAGCAGGCGCAGGAAGTTGCCGTCACGTTGCAGCAGCTGGGCCGGGTCGACGGCGTCGCGTGCAGTGATCTGCCCCGGGTCCGGGACACGGCCGTGCCCTTCCTTGCCGCCATGGGACACCAGGCTCGTATCGATGCCCGACTGCGGGAGATCGACGTCGGTACCTGGGCCGGGCGCACGTTTGCCGACGTGGCCCGGGACGAACCGGACGTCGTCGCCGCTGTGGCGCGCGGTGCGGACCTACGCCGCGGCGGCGGTGAGACCTTCGCCGAGACCCGCGACCGGGTGAGCGCCGCGCTGGACGCCCTCGCCGCCGACCACGACCCCGGTGCCGTGCTGGTGGTCTTCAGCCACGGCGGACCGATCCGGCTCGCCACGGCGGCAGCGCTGGGTCTGCCCAGCCCCGGTCACCATCGGATCGTCTCGCCCGGGAACTGCTCGGTCACCACGTTGACCTGGGGGCCGTCGCAGCTGCTCGCCTACAACTGCCGCACCGAACGGCTCACTGTGCCCGCACCGGCCCGCCAGGAGGAGACCGCATGACGCTGACCAGCACCACGTTCATCGCCCAGACCCACAACCTCTGGGGCGATCACGCCGCCGACCAGCGGCGTGACCCGCTGGCGGCGCTCTACCGCCGCCGGCAGCCGGACCTGCTCGCCACGCAGGAGCAGCGGCCCTGGTCCCGCGACCTGATCGATGCTGCGATGCCGGATCACGACCGAATCCAGGACGACTTCGCCGGATGGGCCACGCAGAGCTGCCTGTGGTGGCGCCGAGACCTGTTCGAGTACCTCGAGCACGGCGCCGACGACGTCGGGATCCTCTCCCCGGATGCCCGCCTGTTCTGGGTGCGGCTGGCCACAGCCGCCGGGCCGGTGCTGCTCAGCACTGCCCACCTGACCTGGCCCGGCCACCCGCAGGAACGCGAGAGCGGGGTGAACCAACGCACGCCGCAGGCACGCGCCATCGTCCAGCGGCTCGCCGAGCTCAGCGGAGGTGCTGCCTGCCTGTTCACCGTGGACATCAACGACATCGGCCCGCCGAGCTGGGAGCTGGGCAACGGCGGCTTCCTCGACTCGTTCACGGCACTGGGCCGGCACTCGCCGGTGACCCACCCAGTCGTGCCGAGCGGGTTCGCCGAGGAGATCGGTACCCACCTGTCCCCCCTGGCTTCGCCCCGGAAGGCGATCGACTGGATCTTCCTCCGCGGCCCGGTCCAGGCACGCGCGAGCGAGGTGGTCGAGTTCTTCCACCGCGGTATCGCCCCCAGCGACCACCACCCCGTGGCCGCCACGCTCACCCTCACCCGGGGCTGAGCCCACCCTTACCCCACGTCCCGGACTCGCTCAAAGGAGATGACGATGAGAACAGCCAGACGCCGCGTCGGACTCGCCGCGGCCTTCGTGGCCACGGCGCTCGCCGTGACCGGATGCACCACGACCAGCAGCGGCGGGGGTGGTGACGACGTGCCGCAGGAGGTGACGTATGTGCCCGCCTTCTTTCCCGTTTCCCTGGATCCGCACAACTTCCCCGCTGAGGAGGGGACACAGGTGGCCGCCCAGCAGACCCTGGAGACGCTGGTCACCTACAACGACGGGGAAGCCCAGCCGCTGCTCGCCGAGTCGTGGGAGTACTCCGACGACGAGCTCACCCTGACCTTCACCCTGCGCGAGGACGTGACGTTCAGTGACGGCACCCCGTTCACGGCCGAGGATGTGAAGGCATCGTTGGACCGGTTGATCGAGCTGGACAAGGCGCTCGCCCCGTTGTTCGCCGAGGTCACCGAGACGCGCGCGGACGATGAGCACACCTTCTCGATCGTCACCAGCGAGCCGCTCGGCACCCTGTTGGCCTCGATGTCCCTGGTGTTCATCGGCCAGGGCGGCGAGATGGACGACGACGCCTACTGGCAGGCTCCGGTCGGCACCGGACCGTTCGTCGTCGAGGACTATGTGGCCGACGACCACGTCACCTACTCCCGCAATGACGACTACTGGGGTGAACCGGCCCAGCTGGACTCGCTGGAGATGGTGAACATGCCCGAGGTCGCGGCTCGGATGACCGCACTGGAAACCGGTGAGGTCGACGTGGTCTCCTCGATCCCACCGGACCAGGTGTCCAGCGTCGAAGGAGTGGAGGGCATCGAGTTCACCCAGGACCCGGGCTACCTCTACTACTTCATCTGGTTCAACAACAACGAGGAACCGTTCGACGATGTCCGTGTGCGGCAGGCCATGTGGCACGCCGTGGACATCGAGGGCATCGTGGCTGACCTCTACGGCGACGGAGCTGTTCCTGCGACCGCGCCGATCCCGCAGGCTGCGTTCGGTGCCACGGACAACGGCGGGTACGAGTACGACCCGGAGCTGGCCCGCGACCTGCTCGCCGACGCCGGGTACGCCGACGGGTTCGAGACGTCGATGCACTGGCCGCGCGAAGGTGGACCGAACATCCGCTCGCTCGCCCAGGCGTTCATCTCGGCATGGTCCGACGTCGGGATCGAGGTGGAACCGCTGGAGAAGGAGCGGGCGGCCTGGCTGGAGGATTTCGGGTCGATGAACTGGGACCTCAACCTGCAGACGAACGCGACCGCCACCGGCGACGCGGATTTCACCCTGAACCGGCTCTACACCTGCGAGGCGGACCGGCTCGGCTACTGCAACCCGGAGCTGGACGAGGCGCTCGACCAGGCCCGCACCTCACTGGACCCGGACGAGCGGCTGGAGTACTACGCCCAGGCGAACGAGATCATGTGGGAGGACGCTCCCGGGATCTTCCCTGCCGATCTGATGAACAACCTGGCCTACCGCAGCCAGGTGCAGGGCCTGGAGCTGCCACCCACGAACCGGCCATACTTCGCGTCGGTGTCGGTCGTGGAGTAGCGCGGGATCGGATGACCGCGGGCGCCCACCCCTGGCGGCCCGCGGTCATCCGGAGAAGGTGTGCTCCAGGGCGTCCAGGGTCGAGGTCCAGCCGAGACGGTAGTCCTCGACCTGGCCGGCGTCCTCCCAGGGGCCACGGTGGTGCACCTCGAGCTCGGTGGTTCCGACGCTCGCCCCAGTTCGCAGCGTGAGATCGACGCGATCAGGCGCGGAATCGCCGTCGTCGTCCTGCCAGATCCAGGAGAAGGCGAGACGGGCCGCCGGTTCGATCGCCAGGTAGGTGCCGGTCACGGCGAACCCACCCGCCGCGGCGGCGAACCGGTAGTGGCCGCCGAGGCGTAGGTCGACCGCGTAGCTGGTGTCGAGTCCGGCCCACCACCACGTGGCCAACCCCTCGGTGGTGCTCAGCGCGTGCCAGACCTGGTCCGTGTCGGCAGGCAGCGTGCGGCTGATCCGCAGCTCGCGGTCTGGGCCCGCCAGCTCGAGCAGCCGGGACCACTGCCCGTTGCCCTCGACTTCCCGTGCGTGCCCGTCGTGCGCGGCCGGCGTTGCCGGGGCGAGGCTGTGCTCGAGTGCGCCGAGCATCTCCTCCCAACCGCCGCCGTAGCCGACCGCATGGTCCCGCTCGGTCAGCCGATGCGTGAGCAGCAGGCGGGTGTGGTCGCCGTCGGGTACCAGCACGGCGTCCACCTGGCTGGTCGGTTCCCCCTGCCAGCGCCAGTCGTAGGCCAGTCGCTCCGGACGGTGGCAGGTGGTGATCACCCCGACACCGCGATCCTCGACCCCGCCGCCGAGATCGATGCTGAACTGCGCCCCCACCCCCGCCGGTGCGGGGTCGTCCAGGCGGCCGAACCAGCGAGCCAACCGGTCCGGGTCGGTGAGTGCCTGCCAGAGGTCCTCGGGCTCGGTGCGGTAACGGCGCTCGAAGGTCAGCACCGGGCGGTCTGGTGTGCCGCCGAGCACTCGCTGTATCGGGTCCTGCATTCCTCGCTCCTTCTGGTCAGCTGTTTCGTGTGCGGCGCCCGCGGGCGACCTCGGTCTCCAGAGCGTCGAGGGCGTGCTGCCATCGGCGCCGGTTGCGGTCGAGCCAGGCATCGGCCTCGTCGAAGGCGTCGGCCCTGATCGAGTAGAGCCGCCGGGTGCCCACCGGGCGGACGGCGGTAAAGCCGGTCTCGCGGAGGATGCGCAATTGCCGGGAGATCGCGGGCTGGGAGATGCCGAACTCCGTGGAGATCTCGCGGACCACGTCCCCAGCGGGTGCCTCGCCGTCGGACAGCAGCTCGAGGATCCGGCGGCGTACCGGGTCCCCGAGAATCTCGAATGCGTGCACGCCTCCTTTGTATCGTGCTTACCTTATATAAGACAAGGCGTATATGAACTGGGAGTGCCGGACGGCAAGCCTCCCTGGCCGCGCGCCCACCTCGCCGTCGCGCTACGGTCAGGGCACTGCGTGAGGAGGCAACGATGTCGTCACCAGCGGAGCCCGCCGGTCACTTCGAGGACGTGCCGCTGCTCGAGGAGGATGAAAACATCCCGCCACGGCCGGAGGAGGAAGTCGCCGACCTGCTGCGCGCGGAGCCGGACGATCACTGACTGGTTCGACGTGGTGATGCAGAACCGGCCACCGGTGACCGCCCTCGCGCGACCCTCAGGGCTGTGCCTGCACCGAGGCCAGCCGCTGCGACCAGTCCTGCAGCATTGCTCGCAGCGATTCCGGTTCGGCCCACTCCACCCGAGCGCCGGAGGCGGCCAACGCGAACGCGGCCCACTCCGGCGTCGCTGCCGGAAAGTCCACCCGGCATCTACCCGCCCCGGCCTCGGTCACCTGCGCCCACCGGCCGATCCGCTCCTGCACCACTTCGACCGGCCCGGCGAGTCCGGCGCTGAACTCCTCCCCGCCCAGACCTCGCGCCCGGCTGCGCTCCACGAACGCTGCAGCATCCCCGCCGGGAAGCGCGCGCGGGGCGAACCGTTCCCCGGTGAGCTGCACAGTACCCATCCGGTCCAGCCGAAAGCTCCGCCAGTCGGCCCGGTCGGTATCGAAGCAGGCCAGGTACCAGCGCCGTCCCACCACCACCAGCTGGATCGGCTCTACGGTCCGTTCGCTGGTCCGCTCGGTGGCATCGGTGTAGCTGAACTGCGCCCGGACCCGATCCCGGCACGCCTGCGCCAGCGCCAGCAGGGTGTCTGCACCGGCCTGCGGGCCGGGGTCACCCACACCCGGACTCACCAGGGCCGAGCGAAGCGCATCCGCCCGCCGCCGCAACCGGCCGGGCATCACCTGGATCGCCTTGGCCAGCGCGCCCACGGCACTCTCGGCGATCCCGGAGACGGTCGCTTGCGCGGCCAGGTGCAGGCCGACGGTCAGCGCTACCGCTTCGTCGTCGTCCAGCACCAGCGGCGGCATCGCCGCCCCGGGCGCCATCTGGTATCCGCCACCCACACCGCGGTCGGCATCGACCGGGTAGCCGAGCTCGCGCAGCCGGTCCACGTCCCGGCGCAGTGTGCGCAGCGAGATGCCGAGGCGGTCGGCGAGCTCCTGTCCGGACCAGTAGCGGTGGCTCTGCAGCAGGGAGAGCAGCTGGAGGGTACGGACACTGGTGTCGGCCATGCCTGCATCCTGGCACCGATTAGTGACAGGAACTGGCACCAATGCTCCCTAGCGTGGGAATCACCAACCCGAGAGGAACCCATGATGACCACGCCGACCACCGACCAGGCCGCCGCACCGGACCAGGCGAGTTCCGCCGTCGAGCGGGAAGACCTGATCGCCGCACTCGCTCACGCCCGCTTCTATCTGCGTTTCACCACCCGGGACCTCACCGAGGCGCAGGCACGGCAGCGCACCACAGCCAGCGAGTTCACCCTCGCCGGAGTGATCAAGCACGTGACCTGGGTGGAGCGCAGCTGGACCGGGTTCCTGACCCAGGGCAAGGTAGCGCTGGCCAAGGACGGTAAGGACTTCATCGACTGGACCGTGGAGGACTTCCAGCAGATGCGCCAGGAGGAGGCGGTGCGCCCGGAGGAGACCCTCGCTGAGGTGCTCGCTGAGCACGAGCGAGCGGCCGCCGCCACCGATCGGACCATCCGCGCCCTGGACTCACTGGACACCGTCCGCGAGCTGCCGAAGGCGCCGTGGCCGATGGACGAGGTGTGGAGCGCGCGCCGGGCGATCCTGCACATCCTCGCCGAGACCACCCAGCACGCCGGGCACGCGGACATCATCCGGGAGGAGCTGGACGGCGCGAAGTCGATGGGCTGACTGGTCCTGCCGTTGCGTCACCCAAAGTCGGTCACCGGTGCCCGATGTTGCGCGACCTTGCGGCGCGGCAGGCGGAGCCTCAGCGCTTGCGCGCCACCACGCTCAGCGCCAACGGCACCTGTTGCCGCCACGGCTCCGGGAGGACGAAGGCGCCGTTCTCCTCGGCCATGAGTGGCAGCGCCGGCCAGTTCAGCCGGTCGTGCTCTCCGACGGCCACCAGCTCCAGGCCGGCATCGAGCAACGCCTGCAGGATCTCCGAGACCGGGTGCGGCCACTCGTAGTTCCGCGTGGCGGTGATCTGGCTGTGGTCGCCGTCGGTGTAGGTGATGCCGTCCGCGGAGGTCCAGGCTCGCCCCGGGGGAAGGGCAAAGTAGCGGTACCCCAGCACGACGGCGTCGCTGACCGTGTCGTCGAACGTCGCCAGGGCAGGGTGGCCGTCCCGGAAGAAGAACGTGCCGCCCGGGCGCAGCAGGGCGGCGACGGTCCTGGCCCAGGCGGACAGGTCCTGCACCCAGGTGATCGTGCCGATCGAGGTGTGCACGTGGTCGAACGTGGCACCGACCTCCGGTGCGGCCACGGTCACCTCCGACTCCACGTAGCGGATGTCGACATCTGCCCGCGTCGCGATGTCGCGGGCGATCGCCAGCGAGGCGGGGGAGAGATCCACCCCGGTGAGCCGGCCACCGGCCCGGGCGAGCGACAGGGTGTCGGTGCCGATGTGGCACTGCAGGTGGCACACGTCCAGTCCGGCGAGCGGGCGGTCGACCTCGCTCGGGCGCAGGTGGGGCGTGAGGATCGCCAGGTCCTCGGCGATCACCGTGGAGATCCGCTCCGGGTCGGCGATCAGGGCGTCCACGTCGTACTCGCGGCTGGCGGCATGCACCTTCGCGCGGTCGTCCCAGTTCGACCGGTTGGCGGCATAGGCGGCGCTGGTATCGACGTCGGTCTCGGTGAGCGGGTCCAGATCGGTCATGGCGATGAATCTAGGAGGACGGCTCGCGCCGTGGCTACTTCTTTCGATGTCCGGCACGCGATCAGGACTCACCCACGACCCCGAGCGAGGTCGGCCCGGTGGGTGGCGAGTGGTCCGCGGGTGCGGCGCGCTCAGCCGCCGAGCGCGCCGTCCACCACGTCCTTGGCCGCCGCCTGCACCTGGACCAGGTGGTCGGCGGAGACGAAGGACTCGGCGTAGATCTTGTACACGTCCTCGGTGCCGGAGGGACGGGCGGCGAACCAGGCATCCTCGGTGGTGACCTTCACACCACCGATCGGGGCGTCGTTGCCGGGGGCATCCACCATCTTGGCGGTGATCTCCTGCCCGGCGAGCTTGGTCGCCGCCACGTCCGTCGGTGCGAGTTTGGCCAGGGCGGCCTTCTGCTCCCGGCTGGCCGGGGCGTCCACCCGGGCGTACCAGCTCTGCCCGTGCTCGGCCACCTGCTCCTCGTGCAGCTGACTGGGGGAGCGGCCGGTCACCGCGAGGATCTCCGCCCCGAGCAGCGCGAGCAGGATGCCGTCCTTGTCCGTGGTCCACACAGTGCCGTCGGTGCGCAGGAATGAAGCCCCGGCCGACTCCTCCCCACCGAAGGCCACTGATGCGTCCAGCAGCCCGGGCACGAAGTACTTGAAACCCACCGGCACCTCCACCAGGCGCCGCCCCATCGCCGCCACCACCCGGTCGATCAGGGCGGAGGAGACCAGCGTCTTGCCCACCGCCGCCTCGGCCGCCCACTGGGGCCGGTGCGTGAACAGGTACCCGATCGCCACCGCCAGGTAGTGGTTCGGGTTCATCAGGCCGCCGTCCGGGGTGACGATGCCGTGCCGGTCCGCATCGGCGTCGTTCCCGGTGGCGATGTCGAACGGCGGCGGCCCGTCCCCGCGCATCCGCGTCACCAGCGAGGCCATCGCCGAGGGGGAGGAGCAGTCCATCCGGATCGTGCCGTCCCAGTCCAGGGTCATGAACGACCAGCGCGGGTCCACGGTCGGGTTCACCACGGTCAGGTCCAGGTTGTGGCGGTCGGCGATCGCCGCCCAGTACTCCACCGACGCCCCGCCCAGCGGGTCCGCACCGATGCGCACCCCAGCCTCGCGGATCGTGTCCAGGTCCAGCACCTGGTCCAGATCGTCCACATAGGTGAGCAGATAGTCGTGCTTGGCCACGTTCGGTGCGTCGAGTGCCCGTTCGTACGGGGTCCGGGCCACCTGCTCGACGCCGGAGCGCAGCAGCTCGTTCGCCCTCGCCGCGATCTGGGCGGTCGCATCCGAACCGGCTGGGCCGCCGTGCGGTGGGTTGTACTTGAAGCCACCGTCGCGCGGGGGGTTGTGCGAGGGGGTGACCACGATGCCATCGGCCACGCCGGGTCCCTGGGTGCGCACGCCTTCGCTGGAACCCGCGCCGTTGTGCCGCAGGATCGAGTGGGAGATCGCCGGAGTCGGCGCCGGTGAGTTCCGGGCATCCACGCGCACCTCCACCCCGGCGGCGGCGAGGACCTCCAGTGCCGTGCGCTGTGCCGGCTCGGACAGCGCGTGGGTGTCCCGTCCGATGTAGAGCGGGCCGTCGATCCCGGCGGCAGAGCGATACTCCACGATCGCCTGGGTGATCGCCACGATGTGGGTCTCGTTGAACGCGCCGTCCAGGCTCGCGCCGCGGTGCCCGGAGGTCCCGAACACCACCTGTTGAGCCGGGTCATCCATCTCGGGCGCACGGTCGTAGTAGGCGCCCACCACAGCGTCGACATCGATGAGATCCTCGGGGCGGGCCACCTGCCCTGCTCGCTCATGCATACCGGCCATCGTGCCACCCCGCCGCAGTGCGGTCGATACGAACGCCGAGGGGATCGATCGGCTCCTGCTGGCCGGGAGCTGGTGAGCAGTGGAGCGCGGCGAACTTGACCGGTACCGGGTGGGGCTCCTTCCCCAAGTTGCCCGATCACGCCCCGGGGCGGTCCAATGACGTCAGCCGACGCCGGGACCGAGCCCGGCTCGGTATGGAACGGTCATTCTGCTGGCTGGCGCAACCTCTGGAGGACCACGATGACCACCCCTGAGCAACTCTTCTCCGGCCGGACGGCCGTCGTCACCGGCGGAGCCCGGGGCCTGGGTCTGGCGATGGCGAGGGCACTGGCCCGGCACGGAGCGCAGCTGGCGCTGCTTGACGTGCTGGACGGCGTGGCGGACTCCGCCCGCACGCTCAGTGAGGAAACCGGTCGGCGGACGGTCGGGCTGCACTGCGACGTCACCGACGAGCAGTCCATCAGTGCGGCGCTGGACGCCGTCGTGGCCGATCTCGGTACGGCGACCGTGCTGGTCAACGCCGCCGGGATCGCCTCACCCACACCAGCCCTGGACATCACCCGGGCCGAATGGGACCGCATGCTCGCGGTGAATGTCACCGGCACGTTCCTGCCCTGCCAGCAGTTCGCCCGTCGTGCGATCGCCGCCGGGCTGGCGGGCACCGTGGTGAACGTCTCCTCGATGTCCGGCGAGATCGTCAACGTCCCGCAGACCCAGGCCGCCTACAACACCAGCAAGGCGGCGGTCGCGATGCTCACCAAGAGCCTCGCCGTGGAGTGGCTGCCGCACGGCATCCGGGTGAACGCGATCGCACCCGGGTACTTCGCCTCGGACATGACCCGCGATGTCGCAGCGAACGATCCGCAGATGGCCCAGGAGTGGCACTCCAGAATTCCGTTCGGCCGGATGGGTGAACCAGACGAGCTCGGCGATCTGGTGGTCTACCTCGCCTCCGACCGGTCCCGGTACGTGGTGGGCCAGAATGTGGTGATCGACGGCGGCTACACCCTGATCTGAGGACCGCACCCATGACTGACGCTGACAGTCGGCAGATCCCCCTCCCGGCCACGCTGCTGGAGCGCGCCGAGGCGCTCACCGCCGGCCCGGACCGGGCGATCCTCGGCATCACCGGCGCGCCCGGAGCAGGCAAGTCCACCATCGCCGAGGCGCTGGTCCGGCATCTGAACCAGCACGAGGAGGTCGCGGTGCTGGTGCCGATGGACGGGTTCCACCTCGCCGATGTGGAGCTGGCTCGTCTCGGCCGCGCCGACCGCAAGGGTGCGATCGACACCTTCGACGGGCACGGCTACCTCGCCCTGCTGCGCCGGCTCCGGTCCGAATGTCGGCACGTGGTCTACGCCCCCGGGTTCGAACGCACTCTGGAACAACCGATCAGTGGCAGCATCCCGGTGCTGCCGCAGCACCGCCTGGTGATCACCGAGGGCAACTACCTGCTCGTGGACTCCGCACCGTGGCGAGAGGTCCGCGCCGAGCTGGCGCAGGTCTGGTACTGCCACATCCCGGCCGAACTCCGCCGGCAACGGCTGCTGGACCGGCACATCCGCTTTGGCAAGGACCCGGAGTATGCCGCGCAGTGGATTCGCGCCGTCGACGACCCGAACGCCCGCCTGGTGGAACCCACCCGGGACCACGCCGACCTGGTGCTGGGCGAGGATGGGGTCGTCCCCTCAGACGTGCGCCATAGCGCACCCCTCACCTGACGACCTCGGCTCCGGGGGCTCGGGCGGGGACAGTAGGCTTGTCCCATGGCGAAACGGAAGAAGAAGGGCCCGGTCAACGAGAAGGTGGCAGCCCGCCGGGCGGCGCGCAAGGCAGCCGCCGCACAGGCCGGGAACCCCACTCCCCGGCGTTCCTTCGAGGGACTGCCCGGTGAGGCGGACTGGGTGGCACTGCGCGAGGTGGTCCCGGCCGCCACCGCCCAGGTGCACACCACTGCCGAGTACGGCGACCGGGACGTCACCATCGCCACTGTGCTGCCCGGGATGATCCCGGCGATGCGCCGCGAGGACGGCGCCATCCTGCTCGCCCTGCAGACCGTGACCAGCAGCGGCGACCCGAGCCGCGACCTGGCCGCCGCCCTGGAGCAGATGCTCGAGGCCGAACCCGGCACCAGCCTGAACCACCTCGACCTGCCCGGCCCGGGCCCGCGGCTGCAGGACATGCTGGTCCTCGACCGCCCGTTCGAGGTGACCGTGCACGAGAGCTTCGACTTCGTGGTGCCGGCCGACACCGAGCCCACCCCGGAGCTGACCGCCGCACTGGAGGAGTTCTCCGGGGCGATCGTGCCCACGGTCAAGTTGGAGTCCGTACCGAGCGCGTACTGGTGCCGGATGGGCGCACGGGAGTTCCTGCGCTGGTCCCGGGTGGAGGAGGAGGAGACGCTCCTGGACGCCCTGGCCCGGTTGCGCGCCGCCGGCACGTCCGCACTGGACGAGGGGTCGAAGTTCATCGGAGCGTTCCGCTCGTGCGGACTGGTGATCCCGGTCTGGGAGCTGGCCCCGGGCACCGAGGCCGAGGAGCTGGAGGGACCGGCCCCGGCGTTCGCCGAGCGTCTGGCCGAGGCGCTCGCGATCACCGACCCTCTGAACGCCGATGAGCGACGCGCCCGCGCCGGGATCGTGTCGCGGCAGGTCACACTGCGATAAGAGGCGATAGGCTGAGGCTGTGAGCCGGGAGCAGGGCGACGGAGGTCGAAATCCGCTGCGCGTGATCCGGCGTCGCACGCCCGACACGGGGCCGATGCCGGTGCCGCGGTACGACCCGGCCACTCTGCGGGTCGCGGCGGTGATCCCGGCCAAGGACGAGGAGGACCGGATCGCCGCCACGGTGCGCGCGGTCCGGGCGATCCCGCACGTGGACCTGGTGCTCGTGGTCGACGACGGCAGCGAGGACGACACCCAGCACCTGGCCCGCCGCGCTGGAGCGGTGGTGGTGCGGCACTCGGTGAACCGGGGCAAGGCCTCAGCGATGGAGACCGGCGCGTCCGTGGTGGCGATGCGGGACGCCGAGGACCTCCCGCCCCGGTTGCTGCTGTTCGTGGACGCTGACCTCGGTGCGACCGCGGTGAACGCCGCCCCGCTGGTGCCCCCGGTGCTCTACGGCAAGGCGGACATGTCCATCGCCGTGCTGCCCAGGCAGCAGGGCGCGGGTGGGCGCGGTCTGGTCACCGGACTGGCTCGCCGCTCGATCCACCGGGCCACCGGCTGGGCGCCCACCCAGCCGCTGTCCGGGCAGCGCTGCCTGACCCGCGCCGCGTTCGATGCCGCCACTCCGCTCGCGCACGGCTGGGGGGTGGAGACCGGGATGACCATGGATGTGCTGCAACAGGGTTTCGCCGTGGTGGAGGTGCCCTGCGACCTCAGCCACCGGGCCAGCGGCAGCGATATCGCCGGCCAGCTGCACCGCGCCGCGCAGTACCGGGACGTGATGATGGCGGTGGCCGCTCGCCGGTTCCGGCACTACAAGCACAAGATTGCCCGGGATGCCGAGATCGAGGACGACGGCGCAGCCCCCGGGGCCAGGTCCGCTCGCCCGGATCAGGGCGCATCCGGGGACGGCGCGCCGCGCCGTGGCAGCGAGGACGGACCCGCCGAGCGTGGTGCGGCCGGCGCCGACCGGGACGGTGCGGCCGGTGACCCAGGGGGCGCAGTCGCCGAGCGGGACGTGGCTGAGGCCGATCGGGAGGACGCCTCGACCGAGCGGGACGCAGCCGAGGCTGACCGGGACTGATCAGCCCTCCCGCACCGCTGCCGGTGTGCGGAGCGCGGCCAGGTCGAACCCGAGCACCGCTACGGCCAGCATCAGCACGCCCATCAGGGCAAACGGTGCCGCTTCGCTGCCCGTGGCCACCCCCACTGCCGTTCCTGCCGCCAGTCCGACCGCGCCGCCGAGTTGCTTGCTGGTGTTCATCAGCCCCGAGGCAGCCCCGGCGTGCTCGGCCGCGACGCCGGTGGTCACGATCGTCGCCAGTGGGGTGTTCACCAGCCCGCCACCGATTCCGACCAGGACCGTCGGTGCCAGCACCGCCAGCAGGAACGGAGTCTCCGGTGCGATTCCCTGCGCGAACAAGCCCATCGCGGCCAGCGCGGCACCCAGTGCCACCGGGTAGCCCGGCGGCCAGCGTCGCAGCAGCCGTGGCGTCACCCAGGTGTTCACCGCGATCAGGCTGGCGGTCAGCGGCAGGAATGCCAGCCCGGCCTCGAGTGCGGTGTAGCCCAGGTCGTTCTGCATCCGGTAGGTGAGGAAGTACCAGAGCGCTGCCTGGAAGGCCATCGCCGTCAGGGCGGTGGCCAGGTTGCCGAGCAGGATCGTGCCGCGCAGCAACCCGCGTGGCAGCAGCGGGTGTGGCGAACGCCGCTGGTGCAGGACCAGGCCGAGGAGGAGTCCGGCAGCGATCCCACCCGCCAGCATCGCCACGCGGATGGTGCCCGGCCCGCCCACCAGGGCGAGCGCGTAGGTGGCAGTGCTGAACCCGGCGGTGGCCACGGCGGCACCGGTCAGGTCGAAGCGGCCACGGCCGGTGCGCTCCCGGCTCTGTCGGCCCAGCCGCGCCGCCGCGAGCGTGACCCACAGGCCCACCGGCAGGTTGACCAGCAGCACCGCCCGCCAGGAGACCAGATCGGTGAGCAGCCCACTGGTGATGTTCCCGATGCCGCCGCCGGCCACGCTGACGGCGGTCCACCAGGCGATCGCCCGCACCCGCTCCCGACCCTCGGGGTAGGTGTGGGTGAGCAGCGTCAGCGTGGCGGGCGCCACCACCGCTGCGGACAGGCCCTGCAGCGCCCGGGCGCCGATCAGCACCCCACCACTCGGCGCCAGACCGCCGGCCACACTGGCCACGGTGAACACCGCCGCTCCCCAGCTCAGCGCCCGGGTGGTCCCGATCGTGTCGGCGAGCCGGGCGCCGACCAGCAGTACTCCCGCGAAGCCGAGGGCGTAGGCCATCGACACCCACGGTGCTGCTGCGGCACTCATCGACAGCTCGGCCTGGATCGAGGGCAGCGCGACATTCACCACGGAGATGTCCACCACCACCAGCAGCTGTGCCACACAGGACACCTGCAGCGGTAGCCGGGACATCTACCCTCCCCTGTGTGATACCGGTGTATCACTTGATACTAGCGTATCATCGCTGGTGTGGTGCGCGACGGCAGGATCAAGGACGAGCGGCGGGAGCAGATCCTCTCCGCGACCGAGCGACTACTGGGCCGGGGCGGGGTGGACGCGGTCACGATGCGTGCCGTGGCGGCCGAAGCCGGGGTCTCGTTGCGGTTGGTGCAGTACTACGGGCAGAGCAAGGACGAGCTGCTCACCGCGACGCTGGACCGGCTGGCAGCCAGCAGCGTGCAGCGCTGGCAGAGGCGGACCGCTGAGCGGACGGCCGGCACCTCAGCAATAGAGGCGATCCGCGCCTTTATCGCCGAAGCGCTGCCCACCGATGAGGAGAGCAGCGCCTTCCACCGGGTCGGGGTCTCGCTGGAGGTGCTCGCCGTCAGCGGGTCGTCGGCGGCCGGTGCGGCCTACCGGCGGCACCTGCGGGCACTGGCCGATCACCTCGCTGACGTGGTGGGCACCAGCGGCGTCTCGGCCGTCGCGGCCGCGCAGATCGCCCACGAGGTGATGGCCCTCAGCCACGGTCTGGGCACGTTGGTGATGGCCGGGATCAGCACAGCCGAGGACGCGGCAGCCGTGGCCGAGGAGTACCTGACCGGACTTCAGTCCCGGCTCTCCGGCTGATCGTCGGTGCCGGTACC